>JAHFUQ010000267.1 GCA_023265045.1 Acidimicrobiia bacterium | reverse complement strand
TTCCAGGACTTCAAACTGCTGCCCAACAAGACCGCCTTCGAGAACGTGGCGTTCGCCCTCGAAGTCATCGGGCGCCCCAACCACGTCATCCAGGCCCAGGTGCCCCAGGTGCTCGACCTGGTCGGGCTGGCCAAGAAGGCCAACAACCTGCCCGGCGAGCTGTCCGGCGGTGAGCAGCAGCGGGTGTCGATCGCCCGAGCGTTCGTCAACCGGCCGCTGATCCTGCTGGCGGACGAGCCCACCGGTAACCTCGACCCGTCCACGTCGGTCGGCATCATGCGCCTCCTCGACCGCATCAATCGCACGGGCACCACCGTCGTCATGGCCACCCACGACTCGAGCATCGTCGACACCATGCGCCGGCGGGTCATCGAGCTCGACCGCGGCCACCTCGTGCGCGACCAGGCGCGCGGCGTCTACGGGGCGTTCACCTGAGCGTTCACCTGAGCGTGAGGGCCCGCCGTCCATGACCATCAAGATCGATTACGTCACCCGCGAGACGGTGACCAACCTCAAGCGCAACATCTCGATGGCGTCCGCCGCGTTGCTGACGGTGGCGGTGTCGTTGACGCTGGTTGGCGGCGCGCTCCTGGTCAAGCGGGGCGTCGAGCGGGCCACGATCCAGTGGCGGGGCAACGTCGAGCTGTCCATCTTCATGAAGCCGGAGGCCAACGCCCAGGAGCTGGAGGCGGTCAACCGCCAGCTCGGGGCCATGCCCGAGGTCAAGAAGTTCCGCTATGTCGACAAAGCGGCGGCCTACGAGGAGTTCAAGGCGATCTTCGCCAACGAGCCCGACCTGCGCGACAGCCTCACCGTCGACCAGGTGCCGCCGTCCTACCGCGTCGTGCCCAAACAGGCGGAGCAGACCAAGCTCATCGGCGGGCGCTTCGATAACACCGCGGGCGTGCTGCGGGTGAGCTACGCCAAGGAGGAGGTCGACGCCCTGGTGTCGGTCACCAACTTCCTCCAGATCATGCTCTGGGCCATCGCCCTGGTGCTCCTGCTGGCCGCCTCGCTGCTGATCCTGAACACGATCCGCATGGCGATCTTCGCCCGCCGCCGTGAGGTGGCGATCATGAAGCTGGTGGGGGCCACGAACTGGTTCATCCGCCTCCCGTTCATGTTCGAAGGGATGATCCAGGGCGTGGCGGGCGCGGCCATGGCGTTCGGCGTGGTCTGGATCGGGCGGGGGCTGATCGAGAGCAAGATCGCCAGCGCCCACAACGACATCCAGTTGTTCAAGCAGTTCCTCGTGACGAGCAACGACGTCATGGGGACAGGGATCTTCCTGCTGCTGGTCGGGGTCATCGTGGGGACGGCGGGCTCGCTGCTCGCCGTGAGCCGCTTCCTCGACGTCTGACCTGCGGGCGCGCCATGGGCGCGCGCCGTGGGGGCGCTGTTGCTGGAGGGGCTGCTGTTGGTACCGTTGGCGAAATGATGGGCGCAACCCGCCGGAGGGTGACGGTGGGAGTGCGGGGGACGGTCGTGACGGCCGTCGCCTTGGTCGTCGGCATCATTGTGGGCGGGGTGGCGGGGACCGCGGGCGCCCAGAGCGAGACCGACAAGGCGAAGGTCGACCAGCAGATCACGTCGGCCAAGTCGGAGGCGCTGGAGGCGTCGGCCGCCGAAGCCAAGCTGCTCGCCGACCTGGACGCCGCCACCGCCCGCAAGAAGGACCTCGACGGCAAGGTCGGCGTCATCGACGGCCAGATCGCGGGCGTGCAACGCACCCTGAACGCGGCCCAGTCCCACCTGGCCGAGGCCGAGGCCGAGCAGCGGGGCGCGGAAGCCCGGTTGACCACCGCCCAGGAAGAGCTGGCCGCGTCCCGCCGGCGCCTGGCCGCCTACGCCGTCGCCGCCTACACGGGCCAGTCCGAGGCCGCCCAGTTCATCCAGACGACGCTCCGCGCCCACAACATGGAGGAGCTGATCGCCAAGCGGAGCTACATCAAGGCGGTCGGTATCAACCAGGCCGAGGCCATCGCCAAGGACGAGCGCCTGCGCGACGAGGTCAAGGACCTGGCGGCCAAGCTGGAGAAGCTGCGGGACGAGGCGGCGGCCCAGCGGGACACGGTCGCCGCGGAGCGATCCAAGCTCCAGGTCACGCGCGACGCCCAGGCCGTCGTGCAGCGCCAGGTCGCGGTCGAGGTCGGCAAGATCGAGGACCTCCACGACGAGGCGGTGGCCCGCAGGAGCGAGTTCGAGGCCCAGGTCAAAGAGCTGGAGGCCCAGTCCGCCGCCATCGAGGCCACCCTGCGCCGGCGGGCCGAGGAACAGCGCGCCGCCGCCGCGGCTGCGGGTGGGACGGCGCCGGCTCCCGCCTCGCCCGGCGCGGGCGGGCTGGTCAACCCGTTGCCCGGCGCGCCCATCAGCTCGCCGTTCGGGTACCGGATCCACCCCATCTACGGCGACTCCCGCCTCCACACCGGCGTCGACCTCAGCGCCCCCGAGGGCACGCCCATCCGGGCCGCCGGGTCGGGCGTGGTCGTGAGCGCGGGCTGGATCGACGGCTACGGCAACGCCACGATCATCGACCACGGCAACGGCCTGGCGACCCTGTACGGCCACCAGAGCTCGATGGCTGTCTCGGCCGGTCAGCGGGTGACGCAGAACCAGGTCATCGGCCGGGTCGGCTGCACCGGTTCCTGCACCGGCCCTCACCTGCACTTCGAGGTCCGCGTCAACGGTAGGCCCGTCGACCCCATGCCCTACATCTCGTAGGCGCCGGCGCGGTCGCC
>JAHFUQ010000266.1 GCA_023265045.1 Acidimicrobiia bacterium | reverse complement strand
TCGGAAACTCCACCCGATAATCGTCCCCCAAGTAGTAGTGGAACTTTTGCAGCGACTCGATGAGCAGGTAGTTGATCGGGAACCAGATCGGTCCCCGCCAGTTGGAGTTGCCGCCGAACAGGCCCGTCGTCGATTCCCCCGGCTGGTACGAGATGCCGTACCGCTGCCCCGCCAGGTCGAGCATGACGGGGTGGTCGAGGTGCCATCGGGAGACCGACCGGACGCCGTGCGACCCCAGGAACTCGGCCTCGTCGAGCATGTACCGCAGGACCCGGCGCAGCTGGTCGGGGTCGACGATCGAGAGCATGCGGCGCTCGCCCTCGCCCTTCACGTCCACCTCGAAGATGTTCCCGCACAGGTCGGGACGGTTCTTGACGAACCACCGCATGCGGGCGCTGAAGTCGGGCAGGCGGTCCAGCGTGGCCTGCCCGATCGTCTCGACCGCGAACAGCGGGATCAACCCGACGATCGAGCGGACGCGCATCGGCAACTGCTGGCCGTCGATCTGCAGCTGGTCGTAGAAGAAGCCGTCGTCCTCGTCCCAGAGGCCCATGCGCTCGTGGCCGATGTTGTTCATGGCGTGGGCGATGGCGAGGAAGTGCTCGAAAAACTTGGTGGCGGTGTCCTCGTAGACGGGATCGCGGTGGGCCAGCTCCAGGGCGATGGCGAGCATGTTCAGGCAGAACATCGCCATCCAGCTGGTGGCGTCGGACTGCTCCAGCCGCACCCCGCCGGGCAGCGGCGCGGAACGGTCGAAGATGCCGACGTTGTCCAGCCCCAGGAAGCCGCCCTCGAACACGTTGCTGCCGTCCGCGTCCTTGCGGTTGACCCACCAGCTGAAGTTGATGAGCAGCTTGTGGAAGATCCGTTCCAGGAACTCGAAGTCCTTGGCGCCGTTCGCTGCCGCGTCGATCTTGTAGACGCGCCACGCCGCCCACGCGTGCACGGGCGGGTTCACGTCGCCGAAGGCCCACTCGTAGGCGGGCAGCTGACCGTTCGGGTGCATGAACCACTCCCGGCAGAACAGGATCAGCTGCTCCTTGGCGAACTCCGGGTCGACGTACGCCATCGGGATCATGTGGAACGCCAGGTCCCACGCCGCGTACCACGGGTACTCCCACTCGTCGGGCATCGAGATGGTGTCGGCGTTGTAGAGGTGTTGCCACTCGGCGTTGCGGCCGTGCAGCCGGGCGTGCGGGGGCGGCGGTGAGGCCGGGTCGCCCTCCAGCCATTCGTGGATGTCGTAGCGGTAGTGCTTCTTGGCCCAGAGCAAACCGGCCACCGCCCGCCGCTGCACCCGGCGCGCCTCGTCGGGCACCCGGGGCGGGGACAGGTCGGCGTAGAACTCGTCGGCCTCGGCCCGGCGGGCCGCGATCACGTCGCCGATCGACTCGGCCGCGTCCTGCGTGTTCGACAGGCGCAACTCGACGGTGGCGGTCTCGCCCCCGGCGACGTCGAGCCGGTACCACGCCGCCGCCTTCGTCCCCACCCGATCGGGGTTGACGGTCGCCGCCGCGCCGCCGCTGACGACTTGATCGTTGATCCCGTCCTTCGGGTACGGCGTGGTGTTGGGCTGGCCCCAGAGGCGTTCGGTGTTCGACTCGTTCTCGCAGAACAGCAGCTCGGGCGCACCGGCACCCTCGCACCGCAGCCAGTACCGGTCGTGGGCGGCATGCTCCAGCACGATCGCGGCGTCGCCATCGGCGCGCAGCGACGGCCGGCGGGCGTCGCGTCCCCAGGACCAGGTGTTGCGGAACCAGGCCGTCGGCAGGACGTGCAGCGGCGCGGCGTCGGGGCCTCGGTTGGCGCACTCGATGCGGATGCAGATGTCGTCGGGCGACGCCTTGGCGTAGGTGACGGTCACGTCGAAGTAGCGGTCGTCGTCGAACACGCTGGTGTCGACCAGCTCGAGCTCGGGCTGCTCGCGGGAGCGGCCGTGGTTCACCAGCGGGCCGTAGGGGAACGCCGCCTGGGGGTACTTGTACAACCAGGTCATGTAGGAGTGGGTCGGCGTCGAGTCGAGCGCCCACCAGTACTCCTTCACGTCCTCGCCGTGGTTGCCCTCGTCGTTGGTGAGCCCGAACAGCCGCTCCTTGAGGATCGGATCGCGCCCGTTCCAGAGCGCCAGCGCGAAGCACATGTGCTGCCAGCGGTCGCAGATGCCGCCGAGGCCGTCCTCGCCCCAGCGGTAGGCGCGGGAGCGGGCGTGATCGTGGGGGAAGAACGACCACGCGTTGCCGCCCGCGCTGTAGTCCTCGCGCACCGTTCCCCACTGGCGGGCCGGGAGGTACGGCCCCCACCACTGCCAGCGCCCGCCGCGCCGGTTCGCTTCCAGGCGGCGGCGCTCGGCGTCGGCCACGGAGTCAGCTCACCACGTTGACGGTGATGTTGAACTGCGGAGCGTTGCACGGCTCGAACAGGCGGCACGCGGTCACGTGCGCAGTTCCGACCGCCTCGGCCGAGAACATCGGCGTGGGATCGTCGGCCGTCTTCTTGAGGGCGGGGCCGTCGGAGCGGGCCGGGTCCCATGGGCCGGGCAGGATCACCATCAGCGTCCCCCCCTTCTTCAGCGAGTACGTCTTGCCGGTGTCCGTGTCCCACACGGTGAGCTGGTTCGGGTTGGGGGCGGTGGTCGTGGTCGAGATCGCCGTGGTCGGGGCGGACGGAGAACCGCCTGAACCGGTGCCCGGGTCGGCCCCGCCGCTGAGCCCCGACGGGCCCGTCGCGCCCGACGCTCGCCCAGGCGACGCGCCGGCGGCCGTGCC
>JAHFUQ010000265.1 GCA_023265045.1 Acidimicrobiia bacterium | reverse complement strand
CGGGCGCAAGCCGCCGGCCGACGAACTCGAGCTGGGCGCGGTAGCGGTCCCGCATCCGTTCGATCCACGGGCGGGCCAGCTGGCGGTCGGCGAACGCGCGAAGCTCCGCCTGGTTACGGCCGACCGATCTCGCGCTGGCGACGACGGCAGCGACGACGGCGAGCAGCAGAAGCAGCACCAGGCTGGCCCTGCCCGCGAGGTGCTCGACCCGTCGCCAGCTGCTTCCTGCCAGGTAGCCCGCGAGCACGAACGCCGTGGCCCAGATCGTGCCGCCGGCCGCGTTGTACGCCAGGAACGTCCGGTAGGGAAGGCCCGACATGCCCGCAAGACCGGGAATGAGCACGCGCAGCGCGGCAGTGAACCGGCCCAGGAACACCGCCTTCCCCCCCTTCCCCGCCAGGTACTGCTCGGCCCTGTCCAGGTGCTGCGGGGGGACGACCCGCCCGACCGTGCTCCGGAGAAGCGTTCGTCCCCACCGCTTGCCGACCTCGTAGCCCACGCTGTCGCCGACGATCGCCCCTGCGATCGCCGCCAGGAGGGCGGCGGCCAGGCTGACCTTGTGCTGGTAGGCGAGGACGCCACCGAGAAGGACGGCGATCTCCCCTGGGAACACGAAGCCGACGAACGCCGACGACTCCAGGGCGGGCACGGCGAACACGACCGCGACCGCGGCCCAGCCGTGCAGGCCCAGGACGCGCTCGGCGATCGACGCCAGCACCGGGGTTAGAGGGCGATGTGAATCAACGACACGATGCCGGCGACGAAGCAGTAGATGGCGAATGGTGTCAGGTCGCGACGCTCGAAGTACCGCTCGAGGAACCGGACCGCGGCGTAGGCGGCGGCGAACGCGGCGACGCCGCCGGCCAGGGCCTGCGCCCGCACGCCGTCACCGAGCGGCCCGGTGAGGTCCGGGATCTTGTAGACGCCGGCGGCGAAGATAACCGGCGTGGCCAGGAGGAACGAGAAGCGGGCGGCGTCCTCGTGATTGAGGCCGCGCAGCAGCCCGCCGACCATGGTCACCCCCGACCGGCTGATCCCGGCGAACAGTGCCAGCGTCTGCGCAGACCCGATGACCACCGCCTCCTTGAGCTCCAGCGTGTCGAGCTGGCGGCCGGGGGGCTCGACCGCTGGACCGGCCGGCGTGGCGACGGCCGCTGCTTGCCGTCGGCGCAGGCGCTCACCCAGGAGGAGGATGCCGCCGTTGATGGTCAGGAAGATCGCGGCCGCGGCCGGCTTGGCGAACACGGTGCGGAGGAAGTGCTCGAGGGCGAGGCCGGTGAGCCCGACGGGGATCGTGGCGACGACGAGCAGCCAGGCCAGCCGCTCGTCGGGCGTCTCGATCCGCCGCGTCCTCAGCGTCCGGAAGAACCCGGCGATGATCCTCACCCACGTGTGGCGGTAGTGGACCAGCAACGCCAAGGCGGTGGCGACGTGCAGGGCGACGAGGAAGGCGAGGTAGAACGACTCGTCGGCCGACTGGGCCCGGACGAGGTTGTGCCACCCGAGCCAGTCCGGCAGGAGCACGGAGTGGGCCAGGCTGGAGATGGGGACGAGCTCGGTCACCCCCTGGAGGAGGCCGATCACAATGGCCTGGAAGTAGCTGATCACCCGTGTCCCGCTCCTTCTCGCTACTACTACGTCCGTCGTAGGCTACTCATGCTCCGACAGCTGTCGTAGATTGAGAGCGTGGCCGCCGTGGACCGGGACGCGAACCAGCCCGGCGAGCGTCGCGCCTTCGGCGAGTTGGAGGGCGAGGTCCTGGCCGCGCTGTGGGCCGCGCCGGGGCCGATGGTGCCCGCCGACGTGCAGGCCGCGGTTGGCGGCAATCTGGCCTACACGACGGTGATGACGATCCTGGTCCGGCTCCGCGACAAGGGGGTCATCGAGCGCGAGAAGGTGGGCCGGGCGTACGCCTACCGGCCGGTCGTCGCCGAGAGCGACGTCGTCGCAGGCCAGGTGCGCCGCCTGCTGCACCGGGGCCACAGCCGGACCGCCGTCCTCCAGGGACTCGTCGACGGGCTGGCGCCGGGGGACGAGAAGCTGCTGCGCGAGCTGCTGGCCGAGGCGACCACGAGTCGCCGGAAGCGGGATCCCCGGTCGTAGTGGGCACGGTCGTCTACGTCCCGTTCGCCGCGTCTGTGCTGGTGGCACTGTTGAGCCGGGTGGCGGCGACCCGGCTGTGGCCCCGGGCGGCGGCGTGGGCGATGGCCACGGCGGCGTTGGCGCTGGCTGTCTCGACGTGCGGGGCACTGGTGGTCCTGGCCTCCCCTTTGCTGGCCCAGGTACCCCTGGTGGCCACGCTCGGTGGCTGGCAGCCGGTCGCCGTGGCGTCGCGATCCCCGGTCCCGGCATGGGTGTCGTTCGTCACGGTCGTGGCCATCGTCGTGGTGGCGGTACGGGCCGTGCGTGAGGTGCGGTCGCTGGCGGACGAGATCCGTGACGCAGTCCGGCTGCGGGCCGTCGTACGGAGGCGAAGCAGTGACGTGCTCGTCATCCATGACGCGGTGCCAGCGGCCCACGCCGTCGGGGTGGGCCTCACGCGCCGCGGGGCCGTCGTCGTGACGTCGTCCATGCTCGGCCTGCTCGACGACGACGAGCGGGCCGCGGTGATCGCCCACGAGCGATCCCACCTGCTCCGCCGCCATGCAGCGTTCTCTGCCGCCGTCCGTCTGGCCGCGGCCGTCAATCCGATCCTCACCGGCATGCGCTCGGACGTGGGGTACGGGCTGGAGCGTTGGGCCGACGAGGACGCGGCTGCGGAGGCGGGCCGG
>JAHFUQ010000264.1 GCA_023265045.1 Acidimicrobiia bacterium | reverse complement strand
CGCGACGGCCAACGTCCGCCGCGTGCAGGTCCTGTGGGCCGCCTATGAGCAGGCCCGCGCCCGCCACACCGATGCCGAGGCGTCCCTCGCACGAGCCCAGGCCGAGTGTCCCGACGCCAAGGTCAGCGAGCTGCCGGCGGTAGCCGCCGAGCTGCGGCGGCGGCGGGCCGCGGCCCAGGAGGTGGGTGTCCTGCGAGGCCGGGTCGAGCGCCGCCCCCGTCTCGAAGCCGACCTCGAAGCCGAGCGGCTCGCCGTCGCCGCCGCGGCCGGCACCATCGCCACCCTCGCCGAGAAGCTGGCGACGGTGGCCTTCGATCCCGACACGCTGGCCACGGCCAAGGCAGTCCGCGACCGGCTGCGCCTCGACGTCGCCGCCATTCAGCGGGAGGCCCAGGGGGCTGCCCTCCGGGCGGCGCAGGCGACGGCGGCCGCCGACGCCGCCCTCCAGCGGCTCGCCGACGCCGAGGAGCAGCACGCCAAGCTGGGGGAGCAGGTCGACAACGCCCGCCACCTCCAGCGCCTGGGCGAGCTGCTCCACTCCTTCCGCAACACGCTGGTCGCGTCGGCCGGCCCTCGCCTGTCGGCCCAGGCCGCCAACCTGTTCGCGGAGCTGACCGACCACGAGTACGACGACCTCGAGGTCGATCCCGAGACCTACGAGATCAAGGTGTCCGACCAGGGCCACAAGTACGGCATGGACCGGTTCTCCGGCTCCGAGACCGACCTCGCCAACCTGGCTTTGCGGGTCGCCATCAGCGAGCACGTCCAGTTCCAGTCGGGGGGGACGGTGGGCCTGCTCGTGCTCGACGAGGTGTTCGGCCCCCTCGACGACGACCGCAAGGACCGCATGCTCCAGGCCCTCGAACGGCTGAAGGCCCGGTTCCGCCAGGTGCTGGTCGTCACCCACGACAGCGCCATCAAGGAGCAGCTGCCCCACGCCATCGAGGTGGTGAAGCTGTCGGGCCGGCGAGCCTCAGTCCGCCTTGTCACCGCCTGACCCGCCTGACCCCAGGCCCTGCTTGATCTCGTCCACCGGGCGGGCCTTCCACCACCGGCCGAAGTTCTCGTTGGTCGTGAACGTGCGGGGGTCCATGCGGTCGATGTAGAGCACTCCAGCCAGGTGGTCGAGCTCGTGCTGGAGGATCCGGGCGGGCCAGCCCTCCAGCTCCAACGTCACCGGCTCGCCCCGGGCGTCCATCGCCTCGACCCGCACGGCCCGGTGCCGGCGCACTGCCCCCGAGTAGCCGGCCACGCTGAGGCACCCTTCGAAGAACTCGTCGGTCTCGTCGCCGACCGGTTCCAGGACCGGGTTGATGAGGGCCGCGAAGGGCAGCGGCCCGCGCCGCAACTCGGCCCGCCGGGGCGCGCTCATCGTCTCCAGGTAGGGCCCGTCGTCCTCCACCACGACGATCTGTAACCCCTCGCCGACCTGCGGCGCGGCGAGGCCGACGCCCGGCGCGTCGTACATGGTCTGGCGCATCGACACGATCAATTCCTGCACGAACGAGGTCGCGAGCTCCTCGGCCTGCACCGGCCGGGCCGGGCGGCGCAGGACCGGATCGCCGACCTGGACGATGTCGAAGATCATGGTGTGAGTCTCGCGGGTGATAGCAAGAGCCCGCCATGAACGTCATCCTCGATCTCGACGGCGTCATCTGGTTGGCCGAGGAGCCCATCCCCGGCTCACCCGAGGCGGTGGCGCGTCTGCGCCGGGCCGGCCACCGCCTGCTCTTCCTCACCAACAACTCCTACCCGACGGTGGACACCCTGGTCGGCAAGCTGCGGGGCATGGGCGTCGCGGTCGAGGCGGAGGAGATCGCCACGTCAGCCCAGTCGGCCGTCAAGCTGCTCGAGCCGGGCCAGACCGCGCTCGTCTGCGCCGGCCCGGGCGTGGTCGACGCCCTGCAGGAGCGGGGCGTGCGGCCGATCCGCGAGGGCGCGGCGGACGCCGTCGTCGTCGGGTTCCACCGGGAGTTCGACTACCAGCGCCTCACGGCCGCGTTCCGCGCCGTCCATGGGGGCGCGCGCCTGATCGGCACCAACGACGACACGACCTACCCGACCCCCGACGGCCCGGTGCCGGGCGGCGGATCGATCCTCGCCGCCGTCGCCGCGGCCGCCGGCGTCGAGCCCACCGTCGCCGGGAAGCCCTACCCGCCCATGGCCGACCTCGTCATTTCCCGGCTCGGGAACGTGAACGACACCGTCATGATCGGCGACCGTCCGTCGACCGACGGCCGCATGGCCGAGCTGCTGGGCGTGCCGTTCCTGCACGTCCTCAGCGGGGTCACCGTCGAGCCTGACCCGAGTGCGGCGGTGGTGGCGCTCGATCTGGCATCCCTCATCGCGGAGGACGGCCGGGTCCCTCAGAAGCCGGCGGCTCAGGAGTCGGCGTAGACCCAGGCTTCGACGGTGAGGGACTGGGCGCGCGAGCCGCAGTCGTCCTTCACCATGGTGAAGTGCAGCGTCGCCTTACCGGGCACAGGCTCGCCGCCGACGACGAGGTCGTATTCGCCGACGGCTCCGCCGCAGACGTCAGTTGTCACCGTGAGCCGTCCGCTGGACAGCGTGTACTCGCCCGCGCTTGGCCCTGGGCTGTCCCGCACGATGAGGACGAACTCGCCGTCGCCCCGCAACTGGAGCAGGCTCTGGCGGAGCGAGCGGTAGATGCCCTGCACGTCCGACCGCCCCGCGGGGACGCCGGGGTGGGGCGGCTGAACGTTCTCACGGGGCTTGTTGTCGCCGCAGCCGGTCGCAATGAGCAGGGTCGCC
>JAHFUQ010000263.1 GCA_023265045.1 Acidimicrobiia bacterium | reverse complement strand
TGGCTGCTTCCCCGACGCCGCCCTGGCCGACCTTCCCCTCGTGTACCCCTTCATCGTCAACGACCCGGGCGAGGGCACCCAGGCCAAGCGCCGCGCCCACGCCGTCGTCGTCGACCACCTCGTGCCGCCCATGACGCGGGCCGAGACCTACGACGACCTCGCCCGCCTCGAGCAGCTGCTCGACGCCTACGCCAACGCCCAGGCGATGGACCCGGCCAAGCTCCCGCGGCTGCGCCGCCAGGTGTGGGACCTGCTCGTCGAAGCCGAGATCCACCGTGACCTCGGCCTCGGCGGCGAGCCGGGGGAGGACGAGTTCGCCGACCTCGTCCTGCATGTCGACGGGTACCTGTGCGCCCTGAAGGACGCCCAGATCCGCGGCGGCCTCCACGTCTTGGGCCAGCCGCCCACCGGCGAGGCGCTCACCGACCTGGTGCTGGCGGTGACCCGGTTGCCGCAGGGGTCCGTGCCGTCGTTGCGGGCCACGGTCGCGCGCGACCTCGGCATTGACCTGGCCGCCCCGCACCGGGCCGAGATCGACGAGGTCGAAGCCGAGTGCCGCCGGCGGGTGGAAGCGATCAGCGCGGACGACGGCGACCCGACGCTGCGGTGGGTCGCCGATCGGCTGCTGCCCGACCTGGCCCGCACCACCGACGAGATCGGCGCCGTCCTCGCTGCCTTGGACGGCCGCTACATCCCCGCGGGGCCGAGCGGCTCGCCCACCCGCGGCGGCGCCCATGTGCTGCCCACCGGCCGCAACTTCTACTCGGTGGACCCCAAGGCGCTGCCGTCGCCGATCTCGTGGGAGGTGGGCCGCAAGCTCGCCGACGCGGTGATCCAACGCCACGTCGACGAGGAGGGCCACCCACCGCGCACCGTCGGCATCGTCCTGTGGGGCACCGCGGCCATGCGCACCGGCGGCGACGACGCGGCCGAGGCGCTGGCGCTGCTGGGCGTGCGGCCGGTGTGGGAACCGGAGTCGCGCCGGGTGGTCGGGTTGGAGGCGATCCCGCTGGCCGAACTGGGCCGCCCGCGCGTCGATGTCACCCTTCGCATCTCCGGCTTCTTCCGCGACGCCTTCCCCCACCTGGTCGCCCTGCTCGACGACGCCGTGCGCCTGGTCGCCGCCCTCGACGGCGAGTCGGGTGACGACAACCCGGTGCGGGCGGCGGGCGACGGTGACGCCCGCATCTACGGCCCGCCCCCCGGCGGGTATGGCAGCGGCATCCTGGCGGTGATCGAGCGCGGGTCGTGGCGCACCGACGCCGACCTGGCCGACGTCTACCTGGCCTGGTCGGGCTTTGCCTACCGGCGCGGTTCGATGGGCGCCCCTGCGCCCGAGGCCATGCGGCGGCGGTTTGCCGCCATCGACGTCGCCGTCAAGAACCAGGACAACCGCGAGCACGACATCTTCGACAGCGACGACTACCTCCAGGATCACGGCGGCATGGTGGCGGCGGTCCGGGCCCTGACCGGCCGGGCGCCGCACGCCTGGTTCGGCGACAGCGCCAACCCCGAGCAGCCCCAGGTGCGGGCACTGGCCGAGGAGGCGGCGCGGGTGGTGCGCTCTCGCGTCCTCAACCCGAAGTGGATCGACGCCATGCGCCGCCACGGCTACAAGGGCGCGTTCGAGCTGGCAGCCACGGTCGACTACCTCTTCGGCTACGACGCCACCACGGGCGTGGTGCAGGACTGGATGTACGAGCGGGTGACCGACGCCTACGTTGGCGACGCCGACATGCGCGCCTTCTTCGCCGACTCCAATCCGTGGGCCCTGCGCTCGATCGCCGAGCGCCTGCTCGAGGCCGGCCGGCGCGGCATGTGGTCCGAGCCGAGCGACGCGGCGCGCAAGACCCTGGAGGAGGCCGTGCTCGAGGCCGAAGGTTGGGAGGAAGCGCGCACGTGACTTCACCATCGCGGCCGTTTCCCTTCTCGGCCGTGGTCGGCCAGGAAGACGCCCAGCTCGCCTTGCTGCTGGCGGCCATCGACCCGGGCATCGGCGGCGTGCTCCTCCGCGGGGACAAGGGTTCAGCCAAGTCGACGCTCGCGCGCGGCCTGGCCGCGCTCCTGCCCGACGGCGCCCCGTTCGTGGAGCTCCCCATCGGCGCGACCGAGGACCGGGTCGTCGGCGGGCTGGACGTCGGCGCCGCCCTCGGCGAGGGCCAGGCCCGCTTGCGCCCCGGGCTGCTGGCGGCCGCCCACGGCGGTGTCCTCTATGTGGACGAGGTCAACCTGCTCCCCGACCACCTCGTCGACGTCCTGCTTGACGCCGCCGCCTCCGGTGTGCACCGGGTCGAGCGCGACGGGGTCAGCCACGAGCACCCGGCGCGCTTCGTGCTGGTCGGCTCCATGAACCCCGAGGAAGGCGAGCTGCGGCCGCAGCTGCTCGACCGCTTCGGGCTGTCCGTCGAAGTCCGCGCGCCGCGCGAACCGGCGCAGCGGGCCGAGGTCGTGCGACGGCGCCTGGCGTTCGACGCAGAGGCCGGCGCCACGACCAGCGAGGACGCCGGGGTGGCGGCTCGCTTGCGCGCCGCCCGCCCCGCGCCCCTCCCCGACGATGTCGTCTCCTTCGCCGTGCGCCTCGCGCTCTCGGTCGGCGCCGAGGGCCTCCGGGCTGACCTCGTGCTGTGTCGCGCCGCCGCCGCCCTTGCCGGCTGGGAGGCACGGGCGGCCGCCTCCATCGCCGACGTCGAGCGGGTGGCGCCGTTCGCCCTCGCCCACCGCCGCCGCCGGCGGCCCTTTGACCCTCCCACGCTGCCGCCCGACCAGCTCGCGGCC
>JAHFUQ010000262.1 GCA_023265045.1 Acidimicrobiia bacterium | reverse complement strand
TGGCGTCGTTCTTCCAGCACGACTCCCGCGATCACGACCCGCAGTTGCACATCCACAACGCCATCCTCAATCGCGTCGAGAGCCCTGACGGCACCTGGCGCACCCTGGACGGCCGCAGCCTCTTCCGGTGGCGCCCGGCGGCCGGCGCGGTCGGCGAGCGCACCACGATGGCGCGGCTGACCCAGTCACTGGGTCTGCTCGTGGCGACCCGGCCCGACGGCAAGTCCCGCGAGATCGTCGGCGTGCCGGACGAGCTGATGAGCCTGTTCAGCTCCCGAAGGCGGCACATCACCCCGAAGACCGCCGAGCTGGCCCAGGCGTTCGAGGCCAAGTTCGGGCACGCACCCAACTCGCTGGAGCTGGTCCGGCTCGCCAAGCAGGCCACCTTCGCCACCCGCCGCGCCAAGAGCCACCACGGCGAGACCCGGGAGGAGATGCTCGAGCGCTGGGACAACGAGTCACGCGCCGAGATCGCCGGCGGGCTCGCCGAGGTCGCCGACGGTGCGCTGGAGAAGGCCAGCAGCCGGGTCGACATCGAGTCCTGGTCGCCCACCGCCGTCATCCAGACCGCGCTCGCCGACGTCCAGAGCCGCAAGGCCGCCTGGCACCCGGCCGACCTCACCCGGGCCATTTCCGACGCCCTGCCCGACTACCTCGGCGACGTGGCGGACCGCGAGGTCGCCGTCGTCCTGGACACGCTCACCGAGAAGGCGCTGGAGCTGGCGACGCAGCTCAGCGCCCCGCGCCCGGGCGAGGCGGAGGTGCCTGAGGGACTGCGATTGGCCAACGGCGAGTCCGCCTACCGCGCCCCCGGATCCCGGCTCTACGCCACCCCGGAGCACGTGCACAGCGAACGCATCCTTGTCGCGGCGGCCGGAACAACCGGGGCGGCCACGCTGATCCGGGAGGATGCGCAACGGTTCCTCGACCAGCTGGCCAGTACCGGGATCGAACTCGGCGTAGATCAAGCCGCCGCCATACGCGGTGTGCTCACCTCGGGTGCTCGGATCGAGTCGCTCGTCGGCCCGGCCGGCACCGGGAAGTCGTTCGTCGTCGGCGCGCTGGCCAAGGCGTGGCAGGACCCGGCGCTCTGGGACGGGACCGAACGGCGGGTGTTCGGCCTGGCCGCCAGCCAGATCGCCACCGACGTCCTCACCGGCGAAGGCCTGCAGGCCAGCAACATCACCCGCTGGCTGGGCACCCAGCAGCGCATCGAGCAGAGCAACCGCGCGGATAGCTTCCAGGCCTGGCGCCTACGGCCCGACGACCTGGTGGTGATCGACGAGTCAGCCATGGCCTCCACCGCCGACCTCGCCGCCGTCCATCGCTACGTCGACGCCGCCGGCGCCAAGCTGCTGCTGGTCGGGGACCACCGCCAGCTGGCCGCCGTCGGGGCGGGCGGCGCGATGGAGCTGATCGCAAACGCCGGCGCGGGCTACGAACTGGCCGAGGCCCGCCGCTTCAGCCAGGAATGGGAGCGCGATGCGTCCCTGCGGCTGCGCGCGGCCGATCAGACCGTGCTCGGTGAGTACCACAAGCAAGGGCGCCTGCTCGACTGCGGAACAGCGCCCCAAGCCGAGTCCTCGGCGGCACGTGCCTGGCTCGCCGACACCCTCGACGGTCGCCAGTCACTGCTCATCGTCGACACCAACGAGCAGGCCTCCCAGCTGTCCTCGCAGCTACGCGCTGAGCTGGTCCGGCTCGGCAAGGTCACCGAGGAGGGCGTGCCGCTGGAGCTGCAAGGCACCTTCGCCGGCGTCGGTGACGTCGTCCAGGCTCGGCTGAACGGCTGGAACCTCGCCGGATTCGAGGGCAACCGGCGTGGACCCATCAACCGCGAGACCTACCGCGTCGTCGACACCCGCACCGACGGGGGCCTCGTCGTCGAGCCGGCGATACTGCCCGACGGGGCGTCCACGGAGTTCGTCGAGCGGCTGGTGCTGCCCGGCTGGTATGTGTCCGAGCACATGGCGCTCGCGTACGCCTCCACCGCGCACGCCGGCCAGGGCATGACCGTCGATACCTGCCACATCGTGGTCGGCCGCACCACCGGCGCCGACTCGCTCTACGTCGGGATGAGTCGCGGCCGCCACTCGAACACCGCGCACGTCACAACGCTGAGCGTGCCCGAGGACCAGGCGCAGGGCCGTCGCACCGACGTCGTGCGCCGTTCCCCGGCCGCCGTCCTCGCCGGTGTGCTCGATGGGGCCGACTCGGTCAAGTCGGCGCTGGCCACGGCCACCGAGTCGCTGGAGGAGAACCAATCCGTGCGGACACCCGGTGAGCTGTTCGAGGACGCCGTGAAGCTGGCGACGGCCGGTCGAACGTCCACCTGGCTCGACCGGCTCGTCGACGAAGAGCTGCTCACCGGACAGCAGCGAGCCAGGATCGCCGCCGAGGACGGCACCGGCACGCTCACCCGCGCGCTACGCCGGGTGGAGCTGGCCGGCGGCGACCCGGAGCAGGCCCTGCGAACGGCGGTGACCGAGCGCGAGCTCGACAGCGCCCGGCGGCTGACCTACGTGCTCTACAACCGGGTCACCGACAGCCACCGGCTTGATCCCGTCCACGACACCTACGCCGACCGGATCCCGGCGGTCGACGACCCGGACTGGCGGCAGTACCTGACGACGCTCGCCAAGGCTGCTGACGCCCGCCAGACCGAGCTGGGGACCGCCATGGCCGCCGAACCGCCGCAGTGGGCGATCGAGGCGTTCGGAGCGCCGCCGGTGTCCGGACTGGAGCGCGCCGAATGGGAACGGAAGGCCGGCGCGGT
>JAHFUQ010000125.1 GCA_023265045.1 Acidimicrobiia bacterium | reverse complement strand
TGGTCGGCGCGCCGGTGGCGCTGCTGGCCATCGCCCTCCTGGGCGCGGTCGTCGCGTCGCCGTTCCACGCCACGTCGGCAGCCGCGATCCCGAACCTGGTCGGGCCGGATGACCTGAGTTGGGCCAACAGCATGGTGGGCGTGGGCCGCAACCTGGGCATGACGTTCGGCCCCGTGCTGGGCGGGTTCCTCGCCGCGACGGTCGGCCCGGGGGCGGTGTTCGGGGCCAACGCCGTGTCGTTCCTGGTGTCGGCGGCCGTGATCGCTTCTGTGCAGGGCCGGTTCTCGGGCGACCGGGCGATGGCCCCGCCGAGCGGTCGGCGCGTCTTCGCCGGGCTGGCGTTCCTGTGGGGCAACCGGCTCCTGCGCACGCTGCTCCTCGGCGAGGCCGTCCTCGTGCTCGGGCTCGGGCTCGTCCAGGTGGCGCGCGTGCCGCTCGTCGAGTCCTTCGGGATGAGCTCCGTCGCCCTCGGGTTCCTCGACGCCTCGTGGGGGGCGGGCCTGTTGATCGGTTCGTTCGCGGCGCGGCTGCTGACGGCACGGCGGGAACCGGTCACCTTCGTTGTCGGGCTGGCGGGGGTCGCCGCCGCTACGCTCGCCATCGGCGTGTCGCCGTGGTTTGCCCCGATCGTGGGGTTCAACTTTTTCGTCGGGCTGGCCGACTCGATGGACCTTATCGCCGGGGCCGGGATCCGCCAGCGCCGGACGCCGGACGCCGTCCTCAGCCGGGTCATCGCCGCGAACAGTTCGATGTGCGTCCTGGCCCAGATGACCGGCTACGGGTTGTCGGGCGTGCTCGTCGGCGTCATCGGCGCGCAGGGCGTGTATGCGTTCTGCGGGCTCGTGGTGGCGGGCGCTGCGCTGGTTGCCCTGCCCGCGGTCCGGTTGGCCCGACCCGACGTCGCTTCCGCTGATGTAAGGGTGTCATTATATAAGTAACACCTGATAGACTTGGCTTGTGGAGGCGTTCGACGTGCTCGGCGACCCGGTGCGGCGGCGGGTCCTCGAGCTGCTCGGCGACGGGGAACAGCCGGCGGGGGCGCTGGGCGACATCGTGCAGGCCGAGTACGGCATCTCCCAGCCCGCCGTCTCGCAGCACCTACGCGTGCTGCGCGAGAGCGGGTTCGTGACGGTCCGGCCCGACGGCGCGCGGCGGCTCTATGCCCTGCGAGGCGAGCGGTTGCGTGACGTCGACCTGTGGCTCGACCGGTTCCGCCGCTTCTGGGCCCCGCCATTGGACGCGCTCGCCACCGAAATCGCCCGAGGCAGGAGGAGGTCCACATGATCGAGGTCGACGCCGTGCAGCGGGAGGTGGGAGAAGGCCGCAAGGTCACGCTCAGCAAGGTGTAACGACACCAGCGTCGAGGACCTGTGGGACGCCTGCACCAACCCCGAACGAATCCCGCGCTGGTTCCTGCATGAGGTCGTAGAACTCGACGACCGCCCCGTTGTTGCGCTCGCTCATCGTTGGGTAGGCCGGGCCTGGGCGAAGGTCCAGCGGTTGCCCTCGAGGTCCTTGGCCACGTAGGTGGCGAGCCAGGGCCACTCGTGGTGGGCCAGGATCTTGGCCCCACTTGCCTCGGCGTGAGCCAGGTGCGCTTCCACGTCGTCAACGTAGACCCACGGCACGAACGCCGGGCCACCGCCGACCGCGACACCGGGCGCCAGCCGGAAGACCATCAGCGACGAGTTTCCGATGTGGAACTCGATCCACGGGTCCCGATACTCGCCCGCGGTGTGCGGCTCGTCACTGGTGGGCAACCCCCCGAGCGGTTCGAAGCCGAACACGTCCGCGAGCCACCGAGCGGCGGTCGCCGGTCGTGCGTAGGAAACGCCCAGCGCCAGGCGGGCGATGTCACGCTGCTCGTGCGGGAGCCGATCCCGCCGGGCGACCCAACGGGGGAGCCAATTGGGCACCACGCGGGTCCACGACGAGCCGCCGCGGTCGACGCCGCCGGCGGGGATCCGCGCCTCGATCGTAACCCGCGTGCCGACGTCGGTCGCGGCGAAGCGCACCTCGGTGGAAACGTCGTCGACCGCGCTGCTCCACGCCACCCGCACGCCCGGCTCCCACGCGGTGATCCGCCCCTGGACGTACTCCTCGCCCTCGGCCGCGTCGTACACCTGGAGCAGCCGGCCGCCGACTCCGGGCTCGATCCGGACGGCGAACACCCGGCCACCGTCGCCCGAGAAGTTGATCGGGCCCCGCACCCACCAAAGGTCGACCTCGTCGGTGAACACGCGGAACGCGGTCCCAGGGTCGACCGCGACCTCCACTTCCGACACGACCGTGCGATCGTCGGTCACCGCCCGCTCCTTTCGACGTGGCGCTTGAACGAGCCGAGTTGCTCGTCCCAATGCGCCTGGACCTGGTCGAGCCACGCCCGCAGCCCGGCGAGCCCGTCGGGGCGCAGCCGAAACATGCGGAGGCGGGCGTCCGCGGGCACCCGCTCGTCAACCACCACGCCCGCTTCGAGGAGCAACCGGAGGTGGCGGCTCATCACAGGGGGCGCTACGCCGACCGCCTGAGCGAGCTCGCCGGCCCGGTGCGGGCGGACGCCGAGCAGTTCGACCACCTGCCGCCGGGTGGGATCGGCGACAGCCGCGAACAAGAGGTTAGTCACCATCTCAACAATTATTGACGATACTATGAATAATCATGTGGGCGTGCCCCGCGTGCGATCGACGCTTCCGCCGCACCGGGCAGTCGCACGACTGCGCGCCGGCCATGTCGCTGGAGGAGTACTTCTCGACCGGACCCGCGCACGAGCGGCCGATCTTCGACGCCGTCATGGCCCACCTCGACACCGTCGGCCCCGTGCACGTCGAGCCCGTGTCGGTTGGCGTCTTCCTCAAGCGGTCGCAGTCCTTCGCCCAGCTGCGGCCGAAGGACCGGTGGGTGGCGCTGTCGTTCTCACTCCCGCGGCGCGTCGAGCACGAGCGGATCACGCGGAAGGTCGAGCTTTACCACGGCCGCTACTACCACGTCGCCAACCTGCGGTCACCGGACGACCTCGACGAACGGCTGCGCGGCTGGCTCAGCGAGGCTTACTTCGACTCGCCCGTCTGACTCAGCTGGACGAGCAGCGCGTCAATGATCGACGAGCCGCGGTCCGCCCGTTCCCACTCCTCGGCGATGGGCTCGTGGTCGACGAGGCCGGCCGCGTCGGGCGGGCGCCCCAGGGCGCCACCCGCAGAGGCCGCCAACGTCGCGGGCTCCGTCTCGTCGCCGTAGGCCGCGAACGCCTCGAGGCCGTCCCACAACTGGTCGAGCGGCGCGGCCGGCTCGGTCCCAGTCCCGAGCGCGTCGGCCACCGCTTCGAACACCTCGTAGGTGGTGAGCGCGGGCGGCCGTTCGTAGCCGCCGACCGGATGCAGCCGCCACTCGAGCGTGATCCCAGCGGGGCCGTCGTCGCGGAGCCACACCTGGGACCCGTTGACGTACGAGTCGTGCGGCGGTCCGAACCGCTCGTCGAGCGCCAGGATGAGCTCGGGGGTCGCCCGCCACACGCAGGTCGGGACGAGGCGCGCCACGCATCCAACCATAAGCCTGCGAGCATGGTGCATGGCACCGGGTCGGCGAACGGCGGTTGGGTTGTTGCTGCTGCTGACCGCGTGCAGCGCGGGCGACGACGTGCCGCCTCCCGCGTCGTCCCGCCTGCGGCCGACCCTGCCGCCGACATCGGTCGCGCCGCCCGCGGCCCCGACCGTTCCTCCCGCGGCGGCGGCCCGCGGCTGTCCCCAGGCGCCGGCGCGCGCCGAGCCAGATGCCACCCGGCCGCGCTACAAGCTCACGGTCGACGTCCGCACCACGGAGAGCCTCGTGGTCGGCACGGTCGCCGTTCGCTTCGTGCCCGACCTCGCCATCGACAAGCTCGTTTTCCGGCTGTGGCCCAACGGGCCCCGCCCCTCGCAGGGCGGCGGCTCGATGTCGGTCGGCGACGTGGTGGTGGACGGCGCCGCCGTCGCCAGCACGGTCGGACCGGAGGACAGCACCGTGCTCACGGTCCCCCTGCCGGCGCCGATCCCAGCGGGGCGACCGGTGAACGTGCAAGCGCCGTGGCGGCTACAACTGCCGACCGCGGCGCGCGACCGGATCTCGCGGGAGGGCGACGCGGTACGGCTCGGGTCGTTTTTCCCGATCCTGCCGTGGGAGCCGGGGACGGGCTGGCAGACGGAGCCGCCGACCGGGGCGTTCGCCGAGGCGTCGACGGCGCCGGTCGCCGATTTCGACTTCAGCGTCACCGTTCCCCAAGGCATCGACGTGCTTGCCAGCGGGGTCAACGACGCGCCCGGCCACTGGACCGCGATCGCGATGCGCGACATCGCCCTTTCGATCGGCCGCTTCACCCTCGCCACCGGTACGGCCATGGCGCCGGGCCCGGTGCAGGTGACCGTCGGCGTCCACCAGACGATCAACGAGTCGGCCGACCGCTACCTCAACAAGGCGCTGGCGGTGTTGGCCGACTTCGGGAAGCGTTTCGGGCCCTACCCGTGGCCGACGTTCACCCTCGCCATCACGCCGTCGCTCCCCGGCGGCATCGAATACCCAGGCCACGTGATGCAGGGCCCGGCCACCTTCGGGGCGACGACGAGCCATGAGATCGCGCACCAGTGGTTCTACGGGTTGGTCGGCAACGATCAGGGCCGCGACCCGTGGCTCGACGAGGGCCTGGCCAGTTGGGGGGAGGGCCGTTACGAGGCAAGCCTCGACGAGTTCGCCGCGACCACCATCCCGGCCGCGGCCGCCGGCCACCTCGGAGCGCCGATGGCCTTCTGGTCGCGCCAGCCCGGGGTGTACTACGAGGGCGTGTACGTCCAGGGCGTCAAGGCGTTGGAGGCGTTCCACGACCCCGACCTGGTCGACTGCGCCCTCCGCACCTACGTGGCCGTGTTTGGCCACCGGATCGCCAAGCCGGGCGACCTGGTGGCGGCGTTGGGGGCCGCGTTTCCCGATGCCCGCGCCGTGCTCGCGCCGTTCGGAGTCTGACCGGACGGTCAGCAGGCGCGGGGCGGGCGCACGTGCCGGCCCATCGTGGCCGTCGCCGGTCCCGAGCGATCGTCTGAGCTGGCCGTCGCAGGCCGCACGCCTCGGCCGGCGGCGCACTGGTCGACGGCGCCGGGCGCCACGACGAGAGCGACGATGAGCACGGCCAGCCGCCAGTCCGAGGCGAGGACGATGGCGTCGATCGGCGGCTTACTCGGTCTGGTCCCGCAGGAACTGCTGAAGCTCGGCGGCCAACTCCTCGCCGGTGCGAAGTTCGAGGCCCTCGGTCTCAACGTCCTCCTCGAGGCGTTGGACGTACGCGACCGCGTCTTCGTCGCCAGCGACGATCTCGTCGACCTGGCGCTCGTAGTCCACGGCCAGCTGGGCGAGGTCGGCGGTGACCACCGGCACCTCGATGAGCCGCGCGGCGCGTTCGATCAACGCCAGCGCCGCCTTCGGCGACGGGGTGGCGCCGACGTAGTGCGGCACGTTCGCCCAGAGCGACGCCGACGGGATCTCGGCCTTGGCGAGGGCGTCGTGCAACACGCCGACGATGCCGGTCGGGCCTTCGTAGTTCGACCGCACCAGGCCCAGCCGGGAGACCACATCGGGATCGGCCGCCGTCCCGGTCACGCGCACCGGGCGGGTGTGGGGGACGTCAGCGAGGAGCGCGCCGAGGACGACGACCAGCTCCACCTTCAGTTCGATGGCGATCTCGACCAACTCGCCGCAGAACGTCCGCCACTTCAGCTGGGGCTCGTTGCCGGTGAGGAGGACGACGTCCTGGCCCTCACTAGCGAGCGACGCCCACGACAGCTCGTTGGCGGGCCAGACGATCTCCCGGGTGAACCCGTTGCGGAGGCGCACCCGCGGCCGCGTGGCTGTGAAGTCGAAGAACTCCTCGGGGTCGACGGTCGCGAACGGGTGCGCCCCCCAACGATCGCGCAGGTAGCGGACCGCGGTCGTCGCCGCCTCACCTGCGTCGTTCCACCCCTCGAACGCGGCGAGCATGACCGGCCGGCGCAGCCGGGGTCGCTCGTTCCAGCGCACGTGCTCCACAGGTCCACCGTACCGGCCTCCCGCGCTCAACGGTTCGCATGGGCCTCGCCCGGCTCGGCCGCGAATGCGTCCCACAGCCGCGCGTAGTGGCCGCCGAGAGCCAACAGTTCGTCGTGCGTCCCGAGCTCCACGACCCGGCCAAGGTCGACGACGACGATCCGGTCGGCGGCGCGCGCCGTCTGCAGGCGGTGGGCGATGAGGATCGTCGTGCGGCCCGCCGACAGCACGCCCATGGCGCGCACGACCCTGGCCTCGGTCGCCAGATCGAGCGTCGCCGTCGCCTCGTCGAGGAGAAGGATGACGGGGTCGACCAGGCGGGCGCGGGCGAGCGCGATCAGCTGGCGCTGGCCGGCGGAGAGCGAGCGGCCCCGCTCCGTGACCGGGTGGAGGTAGCCGCCGGCGAGTCGGGCGATGAAGACGTGGGCGCCGACGGCGCGCGCCGCCGCCTCAACCTCGGCGTCGCTGGCGGTGGGCCTCCCGTAGGCGATGTTGTCGCGGATCGTCCCCGAGAACAGGAACGCCTCCTGGGGGACGTAGCCCAAATGCCGCCGGTAGGCGGCCAGGTCGAGCCCGGCCAAGGGCTGCCCGTCGATGAGCACCTGGCCGCCCGTGGGGTCGTAGAAGCGGGCGACGAGCTTCACGATCGTCGACTTGCCCGCGCCTGTCTCCCCGACCAGGGCGACCGTTTCCCCCGGCCTGATCTCCAGGTCGACGCCGGTGAGGGCGTCTGCGCCCGCGCCCGGATACCGGAAGTGCACTCCCTCGAGGGTGACCGCGCCCCGTAGCCTTCCGGGCTGGCGAGGCGTGGCGGACTCCTGCACGGTCGGGACCGTGGCCAGCAGCTCGGTGATCTTGGCCATGGAGACGCGCGCCTGCTGGTAGGTGTCGAACACCTGGGACAGCTGCTGGATCGGCGAGAACAGCAGGTTGAGGTACAAGAGGAAGGCCACGAGCTCGCCGGGCGTGAGATTGCCCGCACCGGCGAGGTGGTACCCGACGGCGAGCACGACGGCGGCGGCGACGACCGAGAGCAGCTCGACGAACGGGAAGTAGGTGGCGACGAGGCGTTGGGCGTCCAGCCGGGCGTCGAGGTGGTCACGGGCGAGCCGTTGGAAGCCGGCGATGTTGCGGTCCTCCCGCACATAGGCCTGCGTCACGCGCACGCCCGAGACGCTCTCCTGCAGGTTGGCGTTCACGATCGCCACTCGCTCGCGGGCCGTGAGGTAGGCGCGGTCGGACCGGCGCCGGAACCAGGTGGTCACGAGCGCGAGGGGGACGAGCATCGACAGGGTGGCGAGGGAAAGCTCGAAATTCATCAGCACGAGCACGACGGCGACGCCGGCGAGGGTCAGCACGCTGACGACCGCGTTCACGAGACCGGTCTGGAGCAACGTGGACAGGGCCTCGACGTCGGTGGTCATGCGGGTCATGATCCGGCCCGCCAGCTCGCGCTCGTAGAAGTCGATGCCGAGCCGCTGGAGGTGGGCGAAAATACGCACCCGCAGGGCGAACAGCAGGCGCTCCGCGGTGCGGCCGGTGTAGCGCTGCTGCACCCAGATCACGGCCCAGTCCGCCAGTGTCACCGCCAGAAACAGCGCAGTGGCGACCCACAGGGCCGACCGGGAGCCGTCGACGACGCCGTGGTCGAGGCCGCTGCGGATCAGGACCGGGCCGACGAGCGAAGCGATGGCGTCGAGTACGACGAGGGCGAGCCCGAAGCCCAGCGCCCGGCGGTAGGGGCGGAGGAAGGGGCGAAGCCCGAAGTCGGGGTCGGGACGGCTCTCCTGCGCCAGGTCGATGTCGGGGTCGGCGTCGGCGGGCGGCAGCGCAGCCACGGCGGCGAGCAGTTCCGGCGTTTCCGCCACGTTGGCCAAGCGGGAGCTCGCCGAGGCGCCGCCCCCTCCCATGGGGTTGCCGCCTCCACCGACGCCGAGGGCGCGCATGCCGAGGAACCCGTCGGACGCGGCGGAGACCGTCTTGGCACGCGTGCGAGGCGCCGACCCGTTGCGGTCGGCCGGCCACGCCGCCGCCGTGATCCCGCCCGGGCCGTTGGCGGCGCTGATCCCGCCCGCGCCGTTGGCGGCGCTGATGCTCAGGTCGACATCGACGTCGGGGTCGAGCGGCGCTACCTCCTCGACCCCCTCGCCCGGGCCGGCGAGGAGCTGGCGGTACAACGACGACGAGGCCAGCAGCGCCTCGTGCGTCCCGGTGGCGACGACGCGGCCCTCGTCGACCACTGCGATCCGGTCGGCGAGCCGGAGCGTCGAGCGGCGGTGGGCGACGAGAAGCGTCGTGCGCCCTTCGGCGAGGCGGCGGAGGGTGGCGTGGATCTCCTCCTCGACGCGCGAGTCGATGGCCGACGTGGCGTCGTCGAGGACGAGCACGCGTGGGTCGGTGATGAGGGCGCGGGCGAGCGCGATGCGCTGCCGCTGCCCCCCCGAAACCGTGTACCCGCCCTCGCCCAACTGGGTGGCGTAGCCGTTCGGGAGGGCGGCGATGAAGTCGTGGGCCTCGGCCGCCCGGGCGGCGGCCTCGACTTCGGCGTCCGTTGCGTCGGGGCGGCCGTAGGCGATGTTCGCGCGCACGGTGTCGGAGAAAAGGAACGTCTCTTCGAACACCACCCCGATCTGGCGGCGCAGCGAGTCGAGGGTGACGTCGCGCACGTTGACGCCGTCGACGGTAACCGCGCCCTCGTGGACGTCGTAAAAGCGGGGGAGCAGCAGCGCGACGGTCGACTTGCCCGAGCCCGACGGCCCCACCAGGGCCAGCGTCTCGCCCGGCGCCACCGTGAGCGTGAAGTCGTCGAGCACCGGCGTCGAGCGGAGGTAGCCGAAGCGCACCCCTTCGAAGGAGATCCCGCCCTCGACCGGTGGGAGGTCGGCTGCGTCCGGTCGCTCCTCCACCAGCGGCGTCGAGTCGAGGACTTCGAAGATCCGCTCCGCTCCGGCGCGGGCCTGCTGGGCGACGACGGTCAGCGTCGAGAGCATCCGGACGGGCGAGACGAGCTGGAGCATGTACGACGAGAACGCGAGGAACGTCCCGATGCTGATCCGGCCGTTGAGCGCCATCCACCCGCCGAGGGCGAGCATGGCCACCTGGCCGAGGGCGGGGACGGCTTGCAGCCCCGACGTGAAGCCGGCCTGGATGCGCACCGCCCGCAGGCGTGAGCCGTACAACTCCTTGGACGTGTCGATGAGGCGGTCCAGCTCCTGGCTCTCCTGCGCGAAGCCCTTGACCACGCGCACGCCGGCGACTGCTTCCTCGACCACCCCCGCCACTTCGGCCGCCTTCTGCTGCGCGTGCCAGGCGGCGGGAAACACGGTGGTGCGCAGGCGAAAGGCGACCGCGGTGACCACGGGCACGACTCCGAGCGCGATCAGCGTCAGCAACGGTGACAGCGTGAGCATGATCGCCAACGACGCCACGAGCAGGACGACGTTGCCGCTGAAAAGGGGTAGGAACATCAACAGGCCCTGTACGAGGGTGACGTCCGAGATCGCTCGGGAGACGAGCTGGCCGGTCTGGAACTCGTCGTGGCGGGCAAAGTCGAGGCGCTGCAAACGGGCGTAGATGTCGTTGCGGAGGTCGTACTGCACGCCCAACGCGACCCGTCCACCGACGAACCGCCGTACGTGGGCGGTTAGGAAACGGAGCACGCCCGCGCCGAGGAGGAACGCCAGCCAGGGGGCCAGCGGCCGGCGCCGGGCGAGGATGACGTCGTCGATGACGACCTTCTGGATGACAGGGGTGAGCGCGGTGAGGGTGAGGCCGACCACGGCGGCGGCGAACGACAGGAGCACGTCGCGCCGTTGGGCGCGCACGTACGGCATCAGTCGTTTCACCCAACTCTGTGTCACAGCTGGACGCCCTCCAGCGCGGTAAATACGTCGGCCGGCAGCGCCGCCTCCAGGGCGGCCGCCATGACGACCTCGGCGGTGGCGAGGGCCAGGTGGCCAGCGGTGGTCAGCCCGATGCGAACCGACCGGCGGTCGCTCGGGACGGGCTCGCGGGCCAGGAACCCCCGTTCCACGAGCCCGTCCACCACGGCCGTGACAGTGGGCTTGGCGAGGGCGAGGGCGTGGGCCACGTGGGTCGCCCGCTCACCTCCGTCGTCCACCGCCGCCAGCACCCGGTACTGGGACAGGGAAAGGTCTGTGGCGCACTCCAACGTGCGCGCCAGGCGTGCGACCGTGCGAACCGCGTTGCTCACAGTTCGGGAGGCTACTAGTTCGATAGTCGAACTGTTAGTCCTTCCGACCTTTCATGAACGCCTCCAGGATCTCGATCGGGATCGGGAAGATCAGCGTCGAGTTCTTCTCAGTGGCCACCTCGGCGAGGGTCTGAAGGGTGCGCAGCTGGAGGGCGCCGGGCGAACCCGTCAGCTTCTCGGCCGCCTCGGCCAGTTCCACGCTTGCCTCCAGCTCGCCAGTGGCGGCGATGACCTTGGCGCGCCGCTCCCGTTCTGCCTCGGCCTGGCGGGCCATGGCGCGCAGCAGCTCGGGAGGCAGGGTGATGTCCCGTACCTCGACCTGGCGGACCTCGACGCCCCACGCCTCCGTC
>JAHFUQ010000261.1 GCA_023265045.1 Acidimicrobiia bacterium | reverse complement strand
CTTGCCAGCACGTCGCCCACGGGGGGCGGCCCGGCCACTGGGGGTCAATGCGGGTGAGATCGGGACGGGCGCTCACGATGACCGAGGCGGCCATCGCCGCGGCGGTGGGGACGGGCATCGAGCCAGCTTCGGCCGTACCGGCCGTGCTCGAGCGGCTGTCGCCGCTGTTCACGAGCTATCGGGAGGCGACGGGGCCGACACGATCTGCGGAGGCGACGGCCACGACGCAGTCTTGGGCGGCAACGGCAACGACATGCTGTCGGGCGACGCCGGGAACGACAGCCTCGCCGGGGACGCCGGCAACGACGGGCTGTTCGACAACAGTGGCCTCAACCGGCTCAACGGAGGCGCCGACAGCGACTTCTGCAGCGCCTCCAGCCCGTCCCCGAGCCAGACCACGAGCTGCGAGCTGGTGGAAGGCGCTCCCTAGCTCTCCCGCAGCGCGACCAGCACCATTCCGGTGCAGATGGCGGCCAGCAAGCCGCCCAGGGCCAGCGCGACCGGACTGGCGTCGTGCGAGGGCAGGTCCACGGGCGCGGGTGGCGTGGCGCGGGCGAAGGTGGGCACGACCCCGGTGGCGCCTGTCGTCGCCGCCCGCGGCTGCACGGACGCGGGCGTGGACGGGGTGGGCGCGGGCGGCGCCGGCCAGATCGTGGCCGCCCCGGACGGCAGGTTGACGATCTCGACCTCGTCGGGCGGCCACTCCCGGACGATCGGCTGCGGCGGGTCGACGCCGACATGGATCGTGCCGCCCGCCAGGTCACCGAAGCCCTTGGCGCAGCGTTCGTTGCAGATGACCAGGCTGTAATGGCCCGCGGCGAGCTGGCTGGGAAGCAGCGCCGTAAGGCTGACCCGCAGCGTTCGGGGGCCAAGCCGGGGCGCGGGCTCGAAGGCCACCGTCCCGAGGAGAACGCGAGGGCCGGTCGCCGCCACGGCGAAGGTTGCGTACGGGGCGTCGTCCACCCAGCCGCCGGCCGCGCTGGGGCTGACGTAGCCCACGAAGGTGGCGATGTCGCCCGCCTCGTACCGGTCTTGCACGGGCTGCAGGCTGGCCCCGGCCGCGTGCGCGGGCGAGGCCGCGCCGAGGGCGAGGAGCGCCGTGGCGGCAAGCGCAAAGACGATCCGTCTCACGTGAAGAAGTCTTGCACGCGTGTCACCTTTGGCCGCGGACCACAGTCCCAATAGTGGCTACAAACCGCCAAAGGAGAACAAGGAGACATGTACGAATTCGCCGTAGTCGCATTGCTAGGTCTGGCGACGCTCAAGGTCGTAGACCTGCTGTCGGAGCTGGTGCCGAGCATCGCCAAGGCCCGCACGTTGACGACCCTGCTCGTCGCCGTCGCGGCCGTCGTGGCGCTCGACTACTCGGTGTTCCAGGGGTTCGGCATCGCCGTGCGCGAGAACTGGATCGGGACGGTGACGACCGGTTTCGTCGTCGGCGCCCTGGCTACCGCCTGGCAGACGGTGCTCGGGTACCTGGGAGCGTCCGAGGGAACGGCCGGAGGCAGTCGCCGTAGCGACCGTCCCCGCATCGCAGCCTAGGAGGCGGCTGACTCAGTCGGCCTGAGCGCCGCGCCCCGCCCGGACGAGGCACGGTCAGGGCGTCGGCGGCAAAGCCGCCGACCCGCAAGTCAGCAGCCTCCTAAAAGCACTCACCAACCTACGTCCGATGGCGCCTCAATGGAGAGGCGCCATCGGCGCGTCCGGCGTCAAATCAGACGATGACCCAGTCGGTGGTGACGGCAGCGACGCCTTCGGCGGGCGGGAGGTGAAGGCTGATGGGGCCGGGGGCGATGCCGTCGGCCGAGAAGCGGCCGAGATCGTCCACCTCGACGGGCTTCGTTCCGCCGCCGTGGCGGATCTCGAGCTGGGCCCGCTGGGCCGGCGTGAGCTGGCCGACGAGACGGCGAGCGCCGCCTTCGGGGGTCGACTCCACCTCCACGATGAGGCCGGGCGCTTCAAAGGTGAGGAACCGGGAGGGCTCGGCGTTGCGGACGCCGACGAGGGCGCGTTCGTCCTCGGCGGAGTCGTAGGTCAGCTCCGCCAGTTCGGCGTCGAGGCGCTGGAGCGAGAAGGCCGCCTTGACGGCCACGTCCAAGTCGGCGGGAGGAGCATCCAACTCCCCCGCCCGCCGCAGCTCCGCCAGCAGCGGGTCGTCGTCGAATTCGAAGTCGCGGGCGCTCATGATGTGCCCTCCATGCCTTCCATGCCGGCGAGGCGTTCGCGCAGTTGGTCCAGGCATCGCCGCTGCGTCGGGCCGATGCTGCCCGCCGGTCGGCCCAGCAGTTCGCAGATCTCCTTGTAGCTGAACTCGGCCATCCGCAGCCGGAGCAGGCGCTGACACTCGGGCTTCAACAACTCCAGCGCGTCCCACACCGCCGTCTGGCGCTCGTCGGCGAGGAGGCGGGCGTCGGGCGGCGGCGCCATCTGGTCCGGCCCCTCGAATGTGAACGGGTCCCCGGTCGGGACCTGGCGGCCGGACCGCTTCAGGAGGCGCAGGCTTTCGTGGCGCGCCGTCGACGCCAGCCACGGACCCACCTTCTCGGGCTCTCGGATCGTCTTCATGTGCGTCAGCAGGAGAAGCCAGGTGAGTTGGGCCACGTCCTGCGCGTCTTCGCGCGAGAGCCGATGAGCCCGGGCCACGGCCCAGACTCGGCCCTTGAGCCGGTCGTAGAGCGCGTCCCACGC
Organism: Acidimicrobiia bacterium; assembly: GCA_023265045.1. Taxonomy (GTDB): domain Bacteria; phylum Actinomycetota; class Acidimicrobiia; order Acidimicrobiales; family AC-14; genus JAHFUQ01. The sequence continues at coordinate 117 of JAHFUQ010000261.1, read as the reverse complement.
CCGCGCCTCGCCGTCGCGGGCACGGATGAGCAGCTCACCGTCGGTCTCGTCCCCGCTCGCCGCCCCACCCATCGGGTCATCGTACGTCCCATGCTCGACTCCTCTTGCGCTTGGCGT
>JAHFUQ010000124.1 GCA_023265045.1 Acidimicrobiia bacterium | reverse complement strand
GACCACGCCGACCACGACCACGCCGACCACGCCGACCACGCCGACCACGCCGACCACGCCGACCACGCCGACCACGCCGACCACGCCGACGGCCACACCGGCCACACCGGCCACACCGGCCACACCGGCCACACCGGCCATGCGGGCCACGCCCACACCGACGACGGCCACGACGGCCACGACCACCCGGGCGGGCTCACGGGCGTCGTGCGCTCGATCTTCGCCCCCCACAGCCACGACGCCGCCGATTCGGTCGACCGCGCCCTGCAGGACAGCAGGGAGGGAATCCGGGCCCTCAAGCTCTCGCTCGGCGTCCTGGGCCTCACCGCCGGCCTCCAGGTCGTGGTGGTCATGGTCAGCTCCTCGGTGGCCCTGCTGGCCGACACCGTTCACAACCTGGCCGACGCCCTCACGGCGGTGCCGCTCGGCGTCGCCTTCTGGCTCGGACGGCGCAAGCCAACCCGGCGCTACACCTACGGCTACGGCCGCGCCGAGGACCTCGCCGGCATCTTCATCGTGGCCATGATCGCCTTGTCCGCCGGCGTCGCCCTCTGGGAGGCCCTCCAGCGCCTACGCGACCCGCACGACATCCGCAACGTCGGCTGGGTCATCGCCGCGGGGGTCATCGGTTTCGCCGGGAACGAGTTGGTGGCCATGTACCGCATCCAGGTCGGGCGCAAGATCGGCTCCGCCGCCCTCGTGGCTGACGGGCTGCACGCCCGCACCGACGGCCTCACGTCCCTCGCCGTGGTCGTCGGCGCCCTCGGCGTCGCCGCCGGGTGGCAGCTGGCCGACCCACTCGTCGGGCTGCTCATCACCGTGGCCATCCTCTTCGTGCTCAAAGGCGCCGCCCGCGACATCTACCGCCGGCTGATGGACAGCGTCGACCCCGAACTGGTCGACCAGGTCGAAGCGGCGCTGACCGGCGTCCCAGGGGTGCAGGGCGTCGAACACGTCCGCATCCGTTGGGTCGGCCACGAGCTGCACGCCGAGGCGGAGATCGTCTCGGACTGCGACCTGACGGTCGCCGAGGGCCACACGATCGCCGAGGAGGCCTATCACCGCCTTCTCCACGAGATCCCCAAGCTGGCCCGCGCCACCATCCACACCAGCCCCTGCAGCCACGACGGCCGTGACCACCACGCCACCACCGGGCACCACCTCCGCCGCTAGCGGCGCCGGCGCCGATCCGATCGAGCCGGCTCAGAGGGCGAACTCGTCAAGGGACCGGTAGCCGTGCCCCTCACCCACCGCGAACACCAAGAACCGCACCGCATGGTCGCGCACCATCTCGGTGGAAAGGTGCTCCAGCACGCTGGCGGCGACGAGGAGGTCCTGCAGGTCGGCGGCCACCAGGTCGGCGATCGCGGTCCAGACCAGCGCCACGTTGGGGGCGCCGAGCGACGTCACGGCCTCGAACATGGCGTCTTTGAACGAGTCCCAGCTGTGTGGGGCGATCGAGGGCGGGATGGGCAGTTGGGCGGCGGCGGTGTCCCACAGCGCGCGGGCGCCGGCGACCCCGGCGCCGTCCAGCTCCAGGCGAGCGAAGCCGGCGCCGTCGAGCCAGGCCCGCAACGCCTCCAGGTCGCCGGCCCGGACGCAGCTGATCGCCTCCAGATCAGGCAACGGCGGTCACCGGATGCGCACGAACGCGGGCTTGGCCCCGCCCTCGCCGTAGTGGTTCCACGAGTAGTAGATGCGGTCGCCGTTGTCCTTGTCGACAACCAGCCGCCGCCGCGCCGGCCAGTCCTCAGTCGACGGCGGGGCGATGCCGTACTCCTGGTAATTCACGGCGTTCCTGGCGCCGGGCAGGTGACCGTCGCGGTTCTCGTGCTTCACCCGCTTGGCGATGGCGCCGTCCTTGTTCTCCTTGCCGTCGTCCAGCGCCTCCAACGCGGCCGTCACCGCCGCCTGCTCGTTGTTCGGCTTCTGGCCCGCCCCCTTGTCGCCGCTGATGGCGTCCTCGGGCATCCAATGGATGCGGACATTGTTGCGCCCGACCATTCCCTGGGCGGCCAGCTCGGCGTCGAAGGCGATCTTGAAGGCGCCGGGCGTGGTTTCCTCGTCCGTGGCGCCGGTCTTGAGCTTCTCGACGTCGCCCTGGGCGGCGTCGAGGGCGTCGGTCAGGAAGGCCTCCTGATCGGCGGCCGCAGCGCGGAGGCGGACCAGGACGCCGCCTTCGGGGACGTGTTGGGCGGCCTTCACGATGTTCTCCGCCGTCGTGTTGGTCCTGAGCTGGGTGACGTGGGCGACCGAGATGTCGTCGCTGGCCAGGATCTCCAGCTCCGCCTTCTTGAACTTGTTGGCCAGCGTGATCACCGTCGGCCCCCCGAAGCGGTTGACGAGCTGGTCCAGCGTCGAGAGGCCGTACTGGTTGCTGAGCCGGAAGAAGGGCTGGCCCGGGATGGCCGCCTTCACCCGGTCAAGCATCTCCTCGGCCGCCTTCTTGTCAGCCGCCTCCTTGGCCACGCGCTCCTTCTCGACCTTGGCGGCTTCGTCGACGGTCCTGACGATCTCGTTGTAGGCGCCCTGCAACGTCGCGACCTCGTTCTTGAGGTCGTCCAGCCCGCCCGATGGGAGCTCCTTGGCGCCATCCAGGGCCCTCTTGACCGCCGCGGCCAGCGCCTTGCGGCTCTCCAAAGCGGCCCGGCCCCCCGACGCGCCCTGCACCTTGCCGTTCTTGGCCGCCAGATCCTGGAGCTTCTTGGCCAGTCCGGTGAGGACGCCGCGATCGGACTCGCTCAACGGCCCGGGCTCCTTCACCGGCTCCGACGGCTCCTTGACCGGTTCCTCTTCGACGGACTCGTCGACCGACTCCTCGACCACGGCTGAACCGCCCGCGCCCCACGTGCCGCCCATGAACGCCGGGACCCAGTCCCAGAAGCCACGCTGCACGACCACGGGCGGCCGTTCCTTCGGCGCCGGGCGTGCGCGGCCCAGGAGGGCGGACACGGCGGCGTTGCCGGCGGCGCGCTGGAGGTGGAGGAGCACTTCGCCTGCGCCGGTTGGGGCCGTTGGGGTGGACGGCTCGGGCCGGCGCACGCTCGGCTCGATGCCCACCTTGGGCCGGTTCGCCTCCCGGTTACCCACGGGCGGCTTCCATCGGCGCGGGCCGGCGGCTTGACGAGCGGAACACGAAGAATGCGCCGACCATGGCCACGCCCATCCCGAAAGCGAGCCCGGCGCCGAGGACCAGCCAGGCGGGCGTGCCCTTGTCGCCTCTCCCGAGCGCGATCGGCTCGTCGCCGTACAGCTTCACCGAGGCCATGTAGATGTCCTCGGGCTGGAAGTTGGGGTTGTTGTTGCGGGTGTCCGACCAGACGAAGTAGGCGCTGTCGTCGGAGCTGGCCACGCCCACGTCGAGGCGCTGGTCGATGTTGTTGGCCCACACCCCGATCGACCGGTCTGCGCTTCGGTCCGACACCCGGATGTTGGCCACGAAGGTGCGCCCGCCGTCGACCGAGAAGGTGGCGTAGACGTCGTTGAGCCCGGTCTCGGTGCGCTGGGCGAGGGGCTTGGGGTTTTGCCGGCTGTCGTACCAGCCCACGTCGATGCGGCCGTTGGGCGCCACCGAGATGCCGGGGTCGATGGCGTTGGCCGTCCCGGGCAAGTTGTCGTTGAGGGTCAGCTTGTCCGACCACGTCTTGCCGCCGTCGGCCGACGAGCGGAAGTAGACGTTCAGGGGCGCCTGGTAGCCGGCCACCTGGTTGTTGGCGTCGGGCTGGGCCGACCACGCCACGTACAACGCCCCCGTCCTGGGATCGGAGGCGATGACCGGGGGGTGCTCGTGCTGCTGGTTCCCGGGGTCGATGGTGGTGCGGGGCGCGAACGTCTTGCCGTGGTCCGACGAGCTGACGTGGAACAGCTCGCGCACCGGGTTGAGCTGGCCGGTGGGGGGGACGGGCCACACGCGGGTCCACGTCACGACGTGGAGGATGCCGTCGGGCGTCACCGCCAGCCACGGGAAGTCGCCGCCGCGCGAATCGCTGACCTCGACGGGCGCGCCCCAGGTGCGGCCGCCGTCGGTCGACGCGGCCACGTTGGTCTTGAGCTTCTCTTGAACGGTGGGGGCGCCGAAGTTGCCCTGGCGCCACCCCACGTAGACGTTGCGGGGGTCCTTCTGGTCGACGGCCACGGTGGCGCCCTTGTTGATCCCCTTGTCGGGATTGCCGGCGGGCGCCGTGTAGACGGTCGAGGTCTGGAAGGTCCGGCCGCTGTCGGTCGAGCGGGCCAGGAACAGGTGGCGGGGCACGTCGGGCCGGTTCTCGACGAACACCTTGGGGTCGCTGGCCTCGATGGCCATGTACAGCACGCCGTCGCGGTCGAAGGCCATGGTGGCGTAGGGCCCCCAGTCGGCCTTGAACGCGCAGTCGGTGAACGGCGCCCGCAGCGGCTCGCCGCCGGGGGACCAGCTGCGGCCGTCGTTGGTCGAGACGAACACGTTGCACGCGCGCGTGCCCCGGAGGTCGCCTTCGACGATCACCAGTTCACCGGTGCGGGGGCTGCGGGCGATCTGGGGCGAGGTGTGGGCCCGGACGGCGGAGGGGTCGGCCGTCACCTGCACCGAGTCGGTGACGAACGGCTTGTTGATGGGCTTGGGCTGGGAGGCGCCGGCCGCCGAGGCGGCAACAGCCGACGCGACCAACGCCGCCGTGGCGAAAACGGGCGCCCGCTTCATAGGGTCTCCTACGGTGCGGCGCTGAGGAACCCGGTGATCTTGCCCAGGGCGGCGGCGTCGCGCGTGGCGGCCGCCACCGGGCCGGCCATGCCGTTGTTGTGCAGGGCCGGGTCGTTGGGGTTGACCGACACCGGCGCGGCGTCGATGGACATGGTGGGGCCGCCGACGGTGGTGGCGATCTGGGCGGCGCGGTTGGGCACCGCCGCGGCCAGCCGCTGGGGGGCGTAGGCCGCGCTGTCGGCGGGCACGAGGATCAGCACGGTTGCCTTGAGTTTGGCCGCGTCCACGGTGGGATCGATGGCGTAGAGGTCGGCGAGGAAGTTCGCCTCCTCCCGGGGGAACATCGGCCGCAGCTCGCTGCGCAGGCTGGCCGGCGGGGGGAGGGAGCGGGTGGCGATCAGGTCGGCGACCGTGGCCCGGAGGGCGTCGCCCGAGGCGGCGCCGTTCGCGGCCGTCAACTGGGCGGCGTGGACGTCGGCGAGGGTCGCGCCGGGGCTGGCGATGAGCACGACCCGCTTGATGCGGTCGTCGCTGGCGGCGAGGCGTAGGGCGATGAGCCCGCCCGAGTCATAGGCGACGAGCGAGAGGGGCTTGCCCGCGGTCTCCTTGCGCTGGGCCAGGAGGTCGACCCCGGCTTTGGCGTCGGTCACCAGGTCGTCGACACTGAGCCGGATGTCGGGATCCATCTTGCTCTCGGCCAAGCCGCGCCGGTCGTAACGGTAAGAGGCGACGCCGGCACGGGAGAGCGACTGGGCGATCTCTTTCGCCACCGGGTCGGGGACGCCGCCGACGCCGATCAGGCCGTCGCGGTCGCCCAGACCGGCGGTCGGGATGATGAGGGCGCCGGGCACGCTGGCCCCTGAGGCGGCGTCCGGGATGGCGAAGGTGCCGAAGAGGTGGATCTTCCCGGCGCCGGTGATCTGGACGGCCCGCTCGCCGGGCTCGGTGGAGATGCGGTCGAGCGGGTCGGACGGTTCGTCCGACGCCTTGTTCCCGCCGCCGCCACAGGCCGCGGCGGTGAGCGAGAGGAGGAGGGCCGACAAAAGAAGACGGGATCGCACGCCAGTCCGCATCGTTTGCTCCTATGTCAAGCGGCCTGCCCGGGCGCAGGCTATCTCGTCAGAACAACAGTCGCACCGCCACCGCCACGCCGACGACGACGATGACGACGCGCAGGACCGGCGCGGGGATCCGCCGGCCGGCGCGCGCCCCGAGCTGGCCGCCGACGGCGCTGCCGATCGCCAGCAGGCCCGCCGGTCCCCATGCGACATGGGCCAACGCCATGAACAGGAGGGCGGCGATCCCGTTGACGATGGTCGCAAGGGCGTTCTTGAGCCCGTTCAGGCGCTGGAGGGAGTCCTCGAGGAAGATGCCGAGGAGGGCGATCAGGATCACGCCCTGGGCGGCGCCGAAGTAGCCGCCGTAGATGCCGGTGGCGAAGATGGCGCCGTGCAGGGCGCCGCCACCGTGGCGGCGCGCCTTGTTGTGTGCGTCGCCGGCGCTGAGGCGCCGGGCGGCCAGGCGGGGTTGGAGGGCCACGAGGGCGCAGGCGACCAGGATGAGCACGGGCACCACGCGCCGGAACACCGACCCGGGCAGGGCGAGGAGCAGCAGGGCGCCGCTCACCCCGCCCGCGGCCGAGGCGACGCCCAGGGAGCGGACGCGGGGGCCCTGGCCCGCGAGCTCACGCCGGTAGCCGATCGTGCCGCTGATGGCGCCGGGCACGAGGCCGATGGTGTTCGAGACGTTGGCGGTGACGGCCGGGTAGCCGAGCGCGAGCAGGGTCGGGAAGGTGATCAGCGAGCCCGAACCGACCACCGCGTTGACCGTTCCCGCCGCCAAACCGGCGGCCAGGACGGCGAGGGCGGCCCCGAACGACATTGGGGCGTTCTACTCGACCCGCCCTCCAACTGGTGACGCCAGAGCGCGCGGGGGCGCGCCGAACCGTCATCAGTTCGCTCAAATGGCGCGAAAGCGCAGGTCAAAAACGATGCGAAAGCTGTAGATATGGAGCACATCTACATGCGGTTTAAGTACACTCAAAAGACGCTTATTGCGCTATTTTTCGGTTGGTGCGAGACTTACGCCGCAGAAGCAACCACCCGGTGCGGTGCCGCAGCGGGTCTGAGAGCAAAGGTGGGCTCCACGAAATGAACCTCCGCAAGAAGGTTTCCCTGGTTTTCGGTGCGGCCGCTGCGGCGACCGTCATCGCCGGCGCTGCGGCTTTCGCCTGCACCAACCTGGCGACCCTGAACCTGTCCAGCGCGGCCGGCAAGGCGGGCGACACCGTCACCGTCACCGGCTCGTCCTTCAACGTCAACGCGAAGGACGTCGCCGCGTCCTTCCCGGTGATCCTGCACTGGAACGGCGTCGACGGCGCTGCCCTGGCTCAGGTCCAGCCCGACAAGGCCGGCAACATCTCGGCGACCTTCACGGTCCCCGACGGCCAGCCCGGCTACTACGTCATCGTGGCGACGCAGCGTGACGCCAAGGGCGCCGATGTCTACGGCACCCCGGCTCGCGCCAGCTACCAGATCCTCGGCCCCAACGGCCAGTCCGTTGTGACCCCGGCCGCTTCCACCGCCGGCGCTGTCGGCTCTGAGAGCAGCTCCTCGGGCATCATCGCCCTGACCGTCGGCCTCGGCGCCCTTGGTCTGGCCCTGTTCGGCGCTGGCTTCATCGCCTTCGTCCGCCAGGCCCGCCGGGCTCCGGCCGCCGCGACGGTGCGCAAGTAAGGCTCTAAGCACTACCTGTTCTGCGAACAACGCCGGGCACCCTGTAGGGTGCCCGGCGTTGTCGCGTCCTAGGACCTATATGCACCGCCACAGCCCCATCCGACACACCGCCGGCCTGGTGGTGCTCGCGTTCGTACTCACGGCCTGCGGCGGCGGCGGGAGCGGGGGCGGGAGCGCCGACCAAGCGGTGCCTGACGCGGCCCGGGCCAACAACCAGGATCTCCGGGTGGCGGTGGGGCCCGACCCGTTCGCCGCCGGGCTGGCCGCAGCCACCCCCAACTACAACGTGGGCCTGTCGACCAACGGCCCGAGCCCGGGCGTGTTCGAGACCCTCACCCGCCTCACGCCCGTGTTCGGGCTCCAGCCGGGCCTCGCCACCCGCTGGGAGTCGCCCACCCCGACGCAGTGGAAGTTCTTCCTGCGGCCCAACGTCACGTTCCACAACGGCGCCAAGTTCGACGCCGCCGCCGTCGTCGCCACCCTCGAGACAGTGGCCCGCCGCCAGACCCGGCCCCGGGGCCTCGACCCGGGCGTGGCCAAGGCCAACGGCGACGTGGTCGAGCTCAACCTGACGGCCGCCAACGGCCGCCTCGCCGAGCAGCTCGCCAACCCCAGCATGGGCATCGTGGCGCCGGGCACCCAAGCGGGCGCGGGCGGCGACCCCGCCCTCACGCCCACCGGCACCGGCCCGTTCAAGTTCAAGAGCTACCAGCCCAACACCAGCCTCGTGAGCGAGGCGTACGAGGGCTACTGGGGCTCCAAGCCCCAGCTGAAGACCCTGACCTTCCGGTTCGGGCCGGAGGCCGACGCCGGGCGCCTCCTGGCCACGCGGGGCGTCGACATCGCCGGCGGCCCCATTCCCTACGCCCTGCTGCCCAAGGTCTCCGGGCGCACCGATCACTTCGCCGCCTCCCAGCTGGCGCGCGCGCAGTACCTCCTGCTCAACACGGGCGGCATCGACGAGTTCACGAAACTCAAAGACGACTCCGTGCGCCAGGCCATCGCCGTCGCCATCGACCGCAAGGCGGTCCAGAAGGCGGCCTGGCCCGACGACGGCGACGACAACAACACCCTCATCCCCCAGGTCGTGCTGGCCGACGCGGCGGACCGGGTGAAGGCTCCGAACCAGAACGCGGATGCGGCCAAGAAGCTGCTCGACCAGGCGGGCTGGACGGCGGCGTCCGACGGGGTGCGGGCCAAGGGCGGCAAGCCCCTCGTGCTCTCGCTCATCCTCGCCCGCCCGTCGGAGCAGCAGCAGGCGGCCAAGACGGTCCAGTCGCAGTTGGCGGCGGTCGGCATCGGTGTCAACGTGGTCGACCCGACGCCCGATTCGCCGTTCACCCGGGTCAACAACGCCACCTTCGACCTGTTCATGGCGAGCCAGCTCCAAGACGACGCCAACCCATGCGCCCTGTGCCGGTTCTTCAGTATCCGCCCCGGCGGCCAGCTGAGCTACGCCACGTCGGTCGGCGGCGGGGCGGAGGCCGACGACCTCTACGACCGCACCTACTCCTCCCCCTCGGTGGACACGGCGCGCCGGGCGGCCGCCGACCTGATGAACATTGTGGTGGCCAAGCGGTTCACGGCCGTCCCGCTCGCCTCGGTCAGGACCGAGTGGCTGGTGTCGCCCCGGGTGCGGGGCTTTGAGCCCGCCGCCCTCGGCGGCGACCAGCGGTGGGACTCCGTTTGGCTCACCGTCTAAGGGCCGAGGGGGAACGACCTGCGCTTTGCTCGCGCTTCGGCTCGCAGCGGCGGCGGGCGACGGCCGCGCCTTGTTTTCCCCTCGTCCATAACGGGTCTCGCGCTCCTCCTCGCCGGGGTGTTGCTGGTCGTCGCAGGGGTGCGGCCCGAGCCCGCCCGGCTGGGTGTGCAGGCCGGCGGGGTGGTCAACACCGACCGGCCCGGGATCAACGCCCACAACTCGCCGGCGGTGGCCGTCGACCCCACCCGGCCCGCGGCGGTGGCCGTAGCCGACCGCATCGACTCGCCCCGGTTCAGCTGCTCGCTGTCAGTGTCGACCAGCAGCGGGCTGACCTGGAAGTCGGTGCCGTTCACGCTCCCGCCGGAGGCCCCGAACTGCTTCTGGCCAGACGTGGCCTACGACGGTGACGGGCGGCTCCTCCTGCTGTACACGGCCACCGGGGGCCGCTTCAATCAGCCCCTCGGGGTGTGGTTGCAGCGCTTCGACGGCGAGCAGGTGGCCGGCCCACCGGTGCGGGTGGCCGGGACCGAGGCGTTCCATGCCCACTTCGCGGTGGCCGGCTCGCGCGTCGTGGTGGCGTGGATCCAGACGCCGCCCGCCAACGCCGACCGTCCCCTCGGGTTCGAGCCCGGGCCCAACCCGCTGATGGTCTCCCGCTCCGTCAACGGCGGCGCCAGCTTCGGCCCCCCCGTGCGGGTGAGCGGGACCGAACGGGTGGCCCATCCGTCGGTGGTGATCACGGCGGGCGGGGCGGTGGTCGTGGGGGCGCTCGACTACAACGACGACGTCGACGACTACGAGGGCCGCCACGACGGCAAACAGGGCCCGCCGCCCAACGCCACGTGGCGGGTGCTCAGCTGGCGGTCGCCGGACGGCGGGGCCACCTTCGGGCCCGCCCCGTTGGTCGTCGCCGACCGGGTGCCCGTGCCGCAGCGCATCGTCATCGATCTGGCGCCGGGGCCGTCGTTCGCGGCCGATCCCGATCCGGCCCGCCACCGGGTCTACGCGGCGTGGGACGGAGGCGTGGGCGACGCCCGGGACGTCTTCGTGGCCGCCTCGGCCGACGACGGCGCCACCTGGGGGGCGGCGGTCCGCGTCGGCTCCCACGCTCACAGCCAATTCCTGCCGGCCGTGAGCGTGGCAGCCAGCGGGCGGGTCGACCTGGTCTTCTACGACCGCAGTGGGGACCCGAAGGACATCCTGGCCCGGCCCGCGGTCGCCTCGTCATGGGACGGCGGGCGCACCTTCTCCGCCGGCTACGCGGCCGAGGACCCCTTCGACACCCGGATCGGCAACGGCAGCCCCCAAGGCGTCCCCCAGCTCGGCAACCAGCTGGCGGTACTGTCGACGGTGGACGCCTTCCTCGCCTTCTGGGCCGACACCAGCCGGGGGACGATCGACAGCGCGGTGCAGGACCTCGCCTTCGCCTCGGTCAAGCCCCACCCTCGGGGCGACCCCTCGTGGCCGCTGCTGGTCTTGGGGGCGGCCCTGGTCGTCGCAGCGGTCGCCGTCAGCCTCCGGAAGGGGCGTTAGCGCACACGGCGGCCGG
>JAHFUQ010000260.1 GCA_023265045.1 Acidimicrobiia bacterium | reverse complement strand
GGGACCTGGGCCGTCTCCTCCTCCAGCCGGCGCTCGACGACCGCCGCCGCTTCGCCGCGCAGCCGGCCCCGCAGGTGCAGCACCTCGTCGTCCTCCGGGTCGCGCCACCAGCGCAGGGTTCCCGGGGCAGCCGGATCGGCCGGGGGCCGCACCTTGCGGGCGACGGCCCGAGCCTGGGCCGCCGACCAACCCGCCGCCGCCTCGACCAGGTCCCGCTCGTTCTCCGTTGTGGCCATGCGCAGCACCGGCGCCAGCTGGTCGGCCGACAGCCGGCCGTCGCCGTAGGCCACGGCCGGCAGGTCCTCGAGTTGGTCGGCGACCCGCGCCCACTGCGCCGCCGTCGAGTGACTCACGCCCAGCGCCGCCACCAGCCAGGGCACGACCGAGGAGGCCCCGTCCTCCCGCCAGCCTTCCTCTCGTCGAAGGCGGCAATCGCTGCCAATATCTGCCGGTGCACGGCGCACTGGAGGGCGTGCAATTGGCCGATCGCTTCGGCCAAATCAGACGCCGGGGCTGCTTCGAATAACATCGTCGTCATTCTACCACGACATGTCACCCTATTTTATGTCGTCGGAGCAATTAGTCGGCTGTTTCATACCATCGCAATCCCCACGTCACCCCACCCCGGCACCCGTCCTAACGCGCTCCCGAGCAGGGGTCGAGGACGGGGCCGAGCTGGGTCAGCAGGTCCTCCACGGTCGGGTTGCCGAGCACCTGCGCGGTGACGTCGACGATGGCGCCGTCGACCTCGCCGATGACCGTCGCCGATCGAGACCAGCCCGTCGAGGGGACTGGTCCGGAACAAGCCGAGCCCGGTGCCGACCAGGACGCCCGCACCCAGGCCCTTCCCGAACAGGCACAGCTCGAAGTTGACGACGTTCAGGTCGTCGCCGATGAACTCGGCGCCGTTGTCGGTCACGGTCGCCGCGCCGCTGGCGATCGGGACCCAGAACGGGAGACCGCCGGGCTCGCCCGGCTGCGCGCCGACGCCAAGGGCGATGACGTGGCGGATCTTGCCGCGCGACACGAGCACATTGGCCGGCGCGGGCAGGGCGGGAATGGCGGGCAGGTCCTCGGCTGGCTGGACATCAGGGTTCGTGAGGCAGAAGGGCGGGCCGGGAGGCAGGGCGACCGGTACGCCCGCGGGAGGCTGAACCTGCCCATCCTCGTCGCCACCTCCATGCCCGTCATGATGGGGCCATTGGCCCCGTCGACCGCGAAGATGAACTCCTCGGGAACGGTGTTGAACCGGACGCTGTCGCCCCCGGAGAAGTCGTCGAAGCTCTGCTGCCGGGGGGTAGATGAAGGTCATGGTTCGGTGACCACCCCGGCCGTGTAGGCGTTCACCATTGTCGCAAATCGGCGAGGTTAGATTTTCTCCAGTTTGGTGCATCTCGCCCCGTTCGTCGAGGCGAACTACGCAAACCTTCCGGGTATCGCCAGGCGGCCGCGTACGATGGCGTGGTGGAGCCCGCCGCCGCACCGCTCGCTGACGCTCGCGGCCGGGTGGTCACCGACTTGCGCCTGTCGCTGACCGATCGGTGCAACTTCCGGTGCACGTACTGCATGCCGGCCGAAGGGCTGCCGTGGCTGTCGCGACCCGAACTGCTGACGGTCGACGAGATCGACCGGCTGGCCCGCGTGTTCGTCGGCCTCGGCGTCACCGAGGTGAAGCTCACGGGGGGCGAGCCGACGCTCCGTCGTGAGGTGGTCGAGATCGTGGCCCGGCTGCGGGCGATCGACAACGAGCTTGACCTTTCCCTGACGACCAACGGGTTCCTGCTCGAGCGGTTCGCGGCGCCCCTGCGGGAAGCCGGCCTCGATCGGCTCAACGTGTCGTGCGACTCGATGCTCCGGCACCGGTTCGAGGCGATGACCCGGCGAGACGCGCTGGGCAAGGTCCACGACGGCCTCGCCGCGGCCGAGGCCGCCGGGTTCAGCCCGATCAAGCTCAACTGCGTGGTGATCGGCGGGACGAACGACGACGAGGTGGTCGACTTCGCCCGCCTCGCCCGCCGCAGCGGCTACGACGTCCGCTTCATCGAGTACATGCCCCTCGACGCGGACCACGCGTGGGAGCGGGCCAAGGTGGTCGCGTCGGCCGACGTACGCGCCGCCATCCATGCCTCCTTCCCGCTCGTGCCCCGGGAGCGCGGCCCGGAGCCGGCGTCGACGTTCGACTTCGCCGACGGCGCGCCGGGATCGGTGGGCTTCATCTCGTCGGTCACCGAGCCGTTCTGCGACTCGTGCAACCGAGTCCGGGTGACGGCCGAGGGGCAGCTGCGGGTCTGCCTGTTCGCCCTCGAGGAGACCGACCTGCGTGCTGCACTCCGCGACGGCCGCTCGGATGACGAGCTGGCCGACCTGATCCGCGACGCGGTGTGGCGGAAGTGGGCGGGCCACCGCATCAACTCGCCCGACTTCATCCAACCGGTGCGGACCATGTCGGCCATCGGCGGCTAAAACGTGCGGCTCGGGAACCTGTTCACGATCAGGCTTCCCGTCGACGAGGCGTGGCAGGCGCTGCTCGACATCGAACGCCTCGCCCCGTGCGTGCCCGGGGCTCGGCTGATCGAGGTCGTGGGTGACGAGTACCGAGGCGTCGTGAAGGTCAAGGTCGGCGCGGCGGCGGCCGAGTACGACGGCTGGTTGCGCGTCACCGATGTCGACGAGGCGGCGCGGCGGATCGTTGTTCACGCCGTTGGCACGGAGACCCGGGAAGGGAGCCAGGCGGCGGCGTGGGTCACGGCGTTGCTCACGCCCGCAGGCGACACCACGTCGGTGGCGGTCGAGAGCGAGCTGTCGATCAGCGGCAGGCTCGGCCA
>JAHFUQ010000123.1 GCA_023265045.1 Acidimicrobiia bacterium | reverse complement strand
GCCTACCCCCGTCGTGCGGATCACGTGTCCGGAATCGTCCGGAACCGCTGTCCGCTTTCCTCCGGAACGGTTGTCCGCTTTCGTCCGGATTCAGTGTCCGCTTTCGTCCGGCCTACACACCCAACCGTGTCGGCTGACACCTTGAAACCCTTGGCCACCAACGCCCGAGCCAGGTTCTCGGTCGACTTCGCCGTCCACCGCAACGACGACATCGGGTCACCACGGGCGTCGGGCTCGACCAGGTCATCGAGCTCCACCAACAGGCCCGGCTGCTCGTCGATCAAGAACCGGCGACCCGCACCCGGCGCCCGCACCCGATCCGACGGCCCCGCCCCCGCCGCGACCTCCTTGCCTCCCGAAATCACCGTATTGCGACTCAGCCCAGACGCCTCGGCCACCCACGTCGAACCGCCCCGACCCAACGACCGTGCCATCGCCCCCGCCACCAGCCGGCGCTGACGCTCGTCCAACAGCGGCGTCACCGCAGCGAAGAACTCAGCGAGCCCCTCCGGTGACAGCTCCACATCCCGAACTCTACATCGCGCGCCTTACTAGGCGGTGGACCCTTACCTCCGGGCTGTTCGACGGCCCCTGATCGCTCACTGATGTCCCCTCTCTCGCACAGGCATTGGGATCACATCATGTCCTGGCAGCGCGGCTGCCGAAGGCCCGGTAATCGAGCGGGGGCAGATGAGCGTGTTGACGGCCTCGGCGACGCCACGGTCGCTGCCCAGGTGCATCAGGACAGGCATTCTTGCCCGGGGCTGCGAGCGAGCCAACAGTCGAAGGACTGGAACCGATCGACGGCTATTCGCTCGCCATCCTCCGTTCAGGGCGTGACAGATTGCTCATCGCCACCGACCGACCTGTCCACTGGGCAGACGTCGAACCGACCGAGATCGCCGACTCGGCACGAGGCTGCGCGACGCTCGCCAGCAGGCAGTGCCTGCCCCGGATGGTTGTTATGTGCCCGCCGGCAATCGGCCTGCAGGTCGCTGCCCGTGAGCAGACCAATAGCACCGGGAACACGCACAGCGGCAGTTCCTCGAGTGCCCCTGACTCGGCGTCCTGATGCTACCATGTAGCACATAGACAGCATCGGCGTTCGGGAACTGCGCCAGCACGCCAGCCGCTACCTTGCTCGAGTGGCCAGCGGAGAGACGCTGGAGGTCACCGATCGGGGCCGTCCGGTTGCGATGCTGGTGCCCGTTCGTGGTGACGAGTGGCAAAACCTGCTGGCGAGCGGCCGGGTTGCTCCGCCCACTGAGGATGGCGACGTGCTCGACGAGACGCCCAGCGATTTTGGGATCGACCCCTCGGGCACGCTCACGGCCATGCGTGAGGACGAGCGCTGAAGCTCTACCTCGACTCCTCCGCCATCGTGAAGCTCGTGCAGAGGGAGGCGGAGTCCGAGGCCCTGAGGGTTTACCTGCGCCGGCATCGATCCGACGAACGGGTCACGAGCGCGCTGTCACGGGTCGAAGTCGTGCGGGCCGTCCAGTCGGGCGGCGCCCCTGCCGTCGCGAAGGCTCGCCGCCAACTCGCCCGCCTGCACCAAGTCAGCCTCGACGCTCCGCTCCTCGACGCGGCCGCGTCGCTCGCTCCCGGCGCGTTCTTTCGCAGCCTCGACGCCATCCACCTCGCGTCGGCGCAACTCGTAGCCACGGACCTCCGAGCAATCGTGACGTACGACCAGCGGATGGCTGCCTCAGCGGCGGGGATGGGCTACGCCGTCGACGCACCCAGCTAAGACCTTGCGGCACTGCCGAGAGTGCCCCGGAGTGGGCGCGGTAGTCCTCGCCGGTGGTGTCCGCCTTGAAGTGCAACCGCTCGCGCGACAGTGAGACGTCGTCGTTTTACGGGATGAATGCTGCGCCACTCGCGTGCTGCGCCGATTGGTGCCACGGCCACGGTCGAGGACGGAAGCGGGGCCCTACGGAGCCGCGCGTCCGGCGCTGTAGCGATCCCAGGGATGGTCGACGCGCAGGTCCACGCCTGGGAGGGCGCGCTTCGCGGCGTCTCCCCTGACAGCGGGTTCTACGACTACATGGCCCTGACCCACGGGATGCTGGGGCCGCTGATGACGCTTGACGACGTTGCGATCGGACAACGGGTGACCGCCCTCCGCGCGCTGGAGCACGGCGTGACCACGATCATCGACAACTGCCACAACGCACGCTCGTCGCGGGCGCCAAGGCCGACCTCACGGTGCTCTCCCTCGACCGGCTTCGCCCGGTCGCGTCGCACATAGGCGCCGCCGTCGTGTACGCCTCGGTCGCCGACGTCGACACCGTCGTCGTCAACGGGATCCTTCGCGTCCGGACGTGCGGCTACCCATCCCTTCGGAGCAAGTCGGGAGCCCTTCCGGCGACGGTTTTGCCGCGCGCCCGTGATGAAGCGCGAAGCCTTCGCCAGGGCGATCCTGATCGCCGGCGCGGGCGATACCGGGCGCAAAGCCGCATCGGAATGGCAATGTGTGCCGGTTAGGCGGCGTGGACGCGCGCCATGAAGGAGGACGGACATGTCCGACGAGGTGTACACGCTGGGCGCCTGGCGAGTGAAGGACGGGAAGCAGAGCGAGTTCGTCGTCGCGTGGCAGGAGCTTGGCCGATATTTCAACCGTCTGCCGCATCCACCGGGCAAGGGAACCCTGTTGCAAAGCATCGACGATCCGCAGCAGTTCTACTCCTTCGGGCCGTGGGGAGCCCTTGAGGACATCCAGGAGATGCGAGATCAGCCTGAGACCCCGAAGGCGATCGGCGCCCTTATGGCTTTTTGCGAGGAAGGACGACCGGGGACGTTCCGGGTCATCGCCACCGCCTGACGGCGCTGCACTCGCCCGATCTTCCGGGCGGCTCGGCGCTTCGTCAGGCGGCCAGGCGGGAAGTCGAGCGGCCAGGCACGCAGCGAATGGACACGATCGGTGCGGGCGGCGCGGCCGCGAACTCGTCCAGCGACGCGGACGTTGCCCGGGGCGCCGACGCTCGTACCCGCCGCCACCAGCGCCGCCAGCGCCGCCAGCGCCGCCGCGGCGGCGTCGTCGAGAGTCTTGCCTTCGTGGTGGATCGGGGCCATCGGCATGCCGGCTTCGACCAGCTCGATCCTCCGGCGGTCCACGACCGTGTCGTCCGCCGATGCCGTGACGGCTACGGCCCCACCGAATGATGGGCGATGCCCACACGCATGCCGCCCATCATGGCGAGCCGGAACGCGCCGCCGCCCGGGGTGACCGCGGTCACGACACCTTCCCTGGCGGAACGATCCACTCGAGCGGCTGGCGGGTGACCGAGGCGATGAGCGCGAAGTCGTGGTCGTAGTGGAGCACCACCAGGCCCGCCGCCTCCGCCGCGGCGGCGATGAGGAGGTCAGCGATTTTGGCCCCCCGGTGCGCGCTCCGGGCTGCGAGCGCGTCCTGCACATCGACGGCGCGATCGAGCACACCCTGGTCCATCGACACGAACGGCCCGGCTGAGCGTTCCCCACGCACGAGGAGGTGCGCCGAGGGGCTGGCGGACGAGAGCCCCGCCTCGAGCTCGGTCGGGGTGCAACGAGCGAGGGGATCGAGTCGTTGCGCGACGTCCGGCGAGCCCCGTCGCGCGAGCGCAGAGGTGTCACCCAGGTAGTACGGGTTCAGCCCCACGCAGCCCGGCGGGCCTCGGATCGGCGAGCGGCTCAGCGTCGACGCCGTGGCCGGCGAGGAGCGGGCGACGACGCAGCGCCAGGGCGGTCATATCCCCGACGCGCCCAGGCTTTCCGCGGCCGATCGGAGCAACCCTGCCAGCGAGGGATGGTCGACCTCGAGCCGGACGGCGGTGGACTCGAGGCGTTCGACGACGCCCTCTCGCTTGTGGCCGGGGTTGCCGAGGGCGCGCTCGACCCGGTCGACGAGCGAACGCAGCTCGGCCTTCTCGTCGTCATCGATCCGCCCGTCGGCCAGCGACCGATGGATGGCTGCGTCGAGGTCGTTCAGAAGGCGGCGGGTGTCATCGTCCATCTCCTCGACGGTACCGATGAGCTGGCCGTTCCGGCGAGAATCAAGGCCCTTCCGGACCGACTTGGCCGAGCGCACCGGCAGCAATGAGCACCGCACGCTGGAGCTCCTGTCGACGCTCTGCCTTCGTGATGCCCTCGGCGTCGACGAGGGCGACGAGTTCGAGGTGACCCTCAGTCGTCGTTGAGCTTTTCGCTCCGGGACAGGAAGAGGTTCTCGCCGAACTCGTCGCAAAGCTCGCGGAAGCGGTCCTGCTCCTGTTTCGTGCGCTCGATGTCGTCCTCGGCTTTGCGCCGCGTAGCGCCGTCGGCCCCCTCTGCGGCCGAGGACAGGTAGGCCTCGGATCGGGCCAGCCAGCAGCCGGCCTTGATGAGCGTCAGCTTCGGCGAGGCCGAGTCCCGGAACTCGTCGAGGCGCTCGTGGGCGACCTCGTAGGCGTACCGGCCCCGGCGGTAGCGGAGATCCTGGTCTTCGGCGGCGCCCCTCCACGACCCGCGTCCAAGCAGGTTGTACGCGTCCTTGTACTGACCGCGCGCGGCCTCCTCGTCGGCGGAGCGCATCAGGGCGCGGTCGTCGAAGACGTCGGTCGACATTCCCTCTGTGAGCATCCGACCATTAGGGGTTTTCGAAACCTGCCGTAACCCGCCGGTAGACGGCCTCGTAGCCGTCCACCATCTTCTCGATGGTGAACCTGTCCTCGGCGTGCCGGCGGATGGGCGGCCGTGGGAGCCCGCCAGCCGCAGCGATCCCCGCGATGAACGCGTCCACATCGTCGGCCGGCACGAGCACCCCGCTCACGCCGTCTTCGATCAACTCGGGCGCGCTGCCGCGGGCGAACGCCACCACCGGCGTCCCGCTCGCCATCGACTCGACGAACACGAGGCCGAACGGCTCGTCCCAGCGGATGGGGCACAGGCAGGCCCGCGCCCCCCGCAACAGATCGGAGCGAGCCGCGGGCCCTACCTCGCCGAGCCACACGACCCGGTCGCCGTCGATCGCCGGCTCCACCTGCTCCCGCCAGAACGAGACCACCCGCGGGTCGTTCTCGTCGATGTGGCCCGCGATTTTGAGCACCACCCCCGCTCCCCGCGCCGCCTCGATGGCGACGTCCACCCCCTTGTACGGGTGGATGCGGCCGAGGAAGCACACGTAGTCGTCCGGGGTCGGACCGAAGGGGAGCTCGCCGAAGTCGATCCCGTGGTGGACCGTGGCGACCCAGTTCATGTCCGGGCAGTTGCGGCGGTCGGCGTCGGTGATCGACACGTAGGAGACGTTGTCGTACTTGCGGTAGACGGCCGCGATCTGGGGCGAGGAGAACCCGTGCACGGTGGTGACGACAGGCGTGTCGACCAGGCGGGAGAACACCAGCGGGTAGCCGTCGTAGTGGTTGTGGATGACGTCGAACTGGTCGGCGTCCTCAAACGCCAGCGCGGCGTGGAGGTAGCCGTACACCTTGGGCTCGAGCGCCCGGCCGGCTTCCTCCAGCAACGGGTGGGGGACGATCGACCGGAGCCGGGCCGAGGTGACCGAGTCGCCGGTGGCGTACAGCGTCACGTCGTGGCCGCGGCGCACCAATTCCTCGGTGATGACGCTGGCGATCTGCTCCCATGGTCCGTGCAGCCGGGGCGGCGTGCGCCAGTGGCACGGCGACAGCACGGCGATACGCATCGCCGGTTAGACAATCACACGCAACTGGGGCCGCGGGGCGGCATCCGAAGGGGCGTAGGCGGCCCACGCCCGGCCCAGGCGGACGATGGCCTCGTCGAGCAGCGGTGGCTCCACGAGGGCGAGGCGGAGGTGGTCGGCGAACGAGCCGTCGGCTGACATGGTGACGCCGGGGACGACTTCCACCCCGTGGCGCAGCGCCACCTGGCTGAACTCCCCCCCGTCGCCGGCCGGCAGTTTCACCCACAGCGCCAATCCGCCCTCCGGCGGCCGCCAGGTCCAGTCGGGAACGTGCTCGGCGAGCAGCGCTTGCGCGCGCGCCAGGTACGACGACAGCTCCCGGCCCCGTTGCTCCTGCACCTCGTCGAGGCGCGCCACCAGCCGGGCGGCGATGGCCTGGGTGAACACCGGCGACCCCAGGTCGTGCACGGCCTTGCAGTGGCCGAGCCGTCCGATCATCGTCTCGTCGGCCCGCACCCACCCCACCCGCAGGCCTCCCCAGAGCACCTTGCTCAGCGAGCCGATGGTCAGCACGGGCGCACCGTCCGACGCGTAGGCGGCGATGGCGGGCGGCGGTTCCTCGGCGCGGAACCGCACGACGCGCAGCGCGTTGTCCTCGATGATCGGCAGGTTGCGCTCGGCCGCCAACCGGGCGAGGCGGCGCCGCCTGGACTCGGAGAGCATGACGCCCGTCGGGTTGTGGAAACTGGGCATGAGGTAGACGGCGGCCGGCGAGGTGCGGTCGGCCAGGTGGTCGAGGGCGTCTACGTCGACGCCGTCGTTGTCGATCGGGACCGGCACCAGCCGGGCCCCGGCGGCCCGCACGGCGTCGAGGCAGCCCGAGAAGCTGGGGTTTTCGACCAGGACGGCGTCACCCGGGCGCACCAGGAGCGTGGCCGCCAGGCTGATCGCCTGCTGCGCCCCGGAAGTGACGAGGACTTGCTCGGGGACGGTCGGCAACCCGGTCCGGCTGAGGAACAAGGCGATCTCCCGCCGCAGCGCGGGGAGCCCGAGGGGCACGTAGCCCGAGCCCTGCAGCATGTCGTCGAGCTCTCGGGACGTGAACGACCCGGTGACCTCCGAGATTATCGGCGACCCCGGGACGATGGCGGCGGCCAGCGAGATCACCGAACCTGGGCCTTCCATGAGCCGGCGGAATATCACGTCGCCCGACCCCCCGGGGATCGTCACCCGCCCACTGGCGGCGGAGCTGGCGGGCGTCGTCCAGCGGACGCGGGTGCCGCTGCCCTGCCGGCTCTCGAGCCAGCCCTCGGCGCGCAGGTGGTCGTAGGCGGCCACGACCGTGCTGCGGCTGACGGCCAGCGTGCGCGCCAGCGTGCGCTCCGCCGGCAGCCGCTCACCGGGGCCCAGGTCGCCCCGCTCGATGGCCCCTACGAGCCCGTCCGCCAACTTCCGGTGGAGCGGGCCACCCGTTGCTGACCATGCTCCCAGAGCAGCCGCTACGTCCATTCTCAGTCCACTTCTCGAAAAATTGGCACTTGTCTCTGGCTATGGATGGTAAAGAATCAGACCAATCAAATCAAGTGGCCGGGGGCGAGGAGGCGAGGAACATGTTCAGCGTGTATTGCACAGCGGTGGCGGCGGAGGTGCTGCTCGGTCCCACCAACATCGAAGCGGTGCTCAGCTCCGGGGGCGAGCTGGCGATGGAGTACCGATGCTCCTGCGGCGAGCGAGGGCTGTGGAAGCGCGGCGCCGGCCGGTTCCACGACGAGCGGGCCATCGCCAGCTGACGCGCTGGTCACGGCGCCAATGTGAGCGCGCTGGTCACGGCGCCAATGTGAGCGCGCTGGTCACGGGCGCCAGTGGGACGGCGCCGAGGCGCCATGCTCGCGGGATGGCCGGGGTCCGCGTCCGCCTCACGTTCCGCGACGAGCTCATCAAAGAGCCACTCGTCGGCAGGATGATGCGGCGCTACGACGTCCTGCCCAATATCCGGCGCGCCGACATCGACGACACCCTCGGCTGGATGATCTGCGAGATCACCGGCGAGCGGGCGACGGTCGAAGAGGCGCTGGCGTGGATCGCCGGCGAGGGCGTCGAGGTCGACCGGTTGGGCGACGTCGTCGAGGGCTGAGTCGAGTGCTGCGCTACCAGCCCTCGGACCCGGGCTCTCCCTTGAACGGGCCGACGACGTCGGCCGTGATCCAGCCCCCGTAGAACCCTCCGGGTTGGGGGCGCACGAAGTCGCCGCCGACCAGGCACACCTCCATCGGCTTCGGGTAGAACGCGATGTAGTCGCGGATGAGCTCGAAGCCCGGGTTGGGGTCGTGGTAGGTCCAGGCCGCGGCCGGGGCCAGGTGGTCGCCCCGGACGACGTCGAAGTAGGACGCCACCCCCTTCCATTCACAGAAGGTGGTCTTGTCGATCGGCCACAGCGCCCCGGGCACCACGCTGTCGAGGGGGAAGTAGTAGTTGGGCGGATGGCTTGTCTCGAGTACCCGCACCGGCGCCAGCGTGATCGCGATGGTCTGGCCCGCAAAACACACCTCGCACTGCTTGCGAATGGGCTCGACGCGTGGCGGGCGCGGGTAGTCCCAAACGGACTCTTGGCCGGGACGGGGTGGGATCGGGGTCGGTCTCATGGGAGCATGGTCCGGTGGACGAGCATGCTACGGCTCTCGCCGACGCCATTGAAGCCGTCCTGCCCGGCTGGGTCGAGCGGTCGGTCCGGAGCCGGCTGGCCAACGCCGATCCCGAGGCGATCGCCCGGGCCGGGCGCCGAGCCGCGGCCGAGGTCGGCGCCGCCCTACGCCAACTGCTGGCGACCGACATCGATCAGCAGGCGACCACGCCCCTGTCGCTGTTGCGGGGCGCGGTCCGCTTTCCCACGGCGGTCCTGCGCGCCGCCGGCGCGCCTGCGGCCGAGCGCGACGAGGTACGGGCCCGCCTGTTCCCCGACGACGTCTACGACCTGGCCCCGGCGACGTTCGCCGATGTCGACCCAGCCTTGGCCGAGCCCGGCCTGGCGTGGGGCGCGTCCAAAGCCTTTGCCTACTTGCAGCGTCACGGAGGAGCCCGCGCATGAAGCGGATCGTCGCCTACGTTCCCGATCTGATGGACCGGTCCAAGGTCGCCGCGGCCGCGACCGACGTCACCTTTGTCGCCAAGCCCGCCGACCTGGCCGGCGCCGTCGCCGATCTGGTCGTGGTGGACGCCACTCGCCCGGGCGCGGTGGAAGCGATCAAGGACGTTGCGGCCCCGGTGATCGCCTTCTCGAAGCACACCAACCGGGAAGCCATGGACGCCGCGCTGGCGGCCGGCGCCGACCAAGTGCTGGCCCGTTCCGCCTTCTTCTCCCGCCTCGACGACCTCCTCGGTGGCTGACGGGGCGCCGTAGCCTTGGACCTCGCCATGGATGCCGCCTCGGTCTCGTCCCACGATCTCCTGCGGTGGAGCGAGGCCCTGTCCGGTATTGCTCGTACGGGCCTCGGCTTCACCGACAACCTCTACGAGCGCGAGCGCTTCGAGGAGGTCCTGCGCGTGGCCGCCGACATCCGGGTGGCTGCCGGCCACGACGTCGGCGCCGACAAGCTCGTCGAGCAGTGGTTCGGCGACGTCCGCCGGGGCATCGAGGGGTACGTCACGCCCAAGATCGCCGTCGGCGCCGTCGTGGGCAACGACCGCGGCGAGATCCTGCTCGTCCAGCGGGCCGATTCGGGAGTGTGGCTCTACCCGACGGGCTGGGCCGATGTCGGCTACTCGGCGTCGGAGGTGGCGGTCAAGGAGGTGCTGGAGGAGACGGGAGTGGACGTCGAGCCGGTGCGGCTGATCGCCCTGTTCGATGGCCTGCGCCTCGGCTTCACCCGTATCCCGCTGTACTCCCTGGTGTTCCAGTGCCGGGTCCTCGGAGGCGCCGTCCAGGCGCACCCGCTGGAGTGCCTCGACGCCGGCTGGTTCGCTGAGGCCGCGCTGCCCGAACCGCTCGCCGGTCGAGGCGAACGGTGGGTCGACCATGCGTTTCGCACCATCCGGGGCGAGGCGTCGGAGGTCGTGTTTGATCCACCCCGCGAGCCGCCGTGGCGTAGGGTCCGCGACGGCGACAGTGAAAGGAGGTCACGTGCTGTTCTCGAAGAGGAAGACGGGTGATGACCCCATGGCGGTGGTTACCCGGTTCGTGGAGGCCGCCAACCGCCACGACGTGGACGCCATCTACGCGGTCATGCACCCGAACTTCGACAGCATCCAGCCGTGCTTCCCGTCGCGTAACTTCACCGGGGCTGACCAGGTTCGGAAGAACTGGCGGGCGATCTTCGACGCCGAGCCAGGGTTCCGGTTGACGGTGCTGCGTTCGTCCCGGTCGGGCAACACCGTCTGGGTGGAACTGCACGGCGCCGGCAACGCAGCCCAGGTCGCCGGCATCTTCATCCTCGGGGTCGAGGACGATCGCATCCGCTGGGCCCGCGTCTACAGCGGCCCCGTCGAGCAGATCGGGGAAGAGGGAGAGGCGTCTGCCCGCCAAATGATGACCGGTAGCTGACATGCCGGCCTCAGTGGAGGAGCGCGTGCGCGCCATCTGCTTGGCGCTGCCGAAAGTGACCGAGAGGCTCAGCCACGGTTCGCCCGCCTTCTACGTGAAGAAGCAGTTCGTGCAGCTGTGGCCGCAGGGCCATCACGACCACGACTTCCCCCATTTGTGGTGTGCGGCGCCGACCGGGGCGCAGGAGGCGCTCGTTGCGAGCGAGCCGGCTCGCTACTTCCGGCCGCCTTACGTCGGGCACCGGGGCTGGATCGGCGTTCGCCTCGACGGCGCCGTCGACTGGTGCGACGTGGCCGCGCTCTGCGAACACGCCCACCAAGCGGTGCGCTAAGCGTGACCGCGCCCAAGCAGGCCGTTCGCCGATTGGCGGGGGCGCGGGTGGTGTCGCTGCTGGGGACGGGCGCCGCGAACGTGGCCCTGCTCAGCACCATGTTCGAGCGCACCGGCTCGGCCGCGTGGGTCGCCGTCACCCTCGTCGCGACCCACGGCGTCCAGGTCTTCCTCGCCCTGTTCACCGCCGGCTTGGGCGACCGCTTCGACCGCCGCCGGTTGATGATCGCGTGCG
>JAHFUQ010000259.1 GCA_023265045.1 Acidimicrobiia bacterium | reverse complement strand
CAGGAACGCGAACGGCCGGGCGTAGCGCCAGCCCACCATGTCCGCGCCGCGCCACCGTTCCACGATCTCGGCCCCCTCAGGGGCCAGTGCGACGGCCATCACGAGGTCGCGGCCGCCGTCGGTGGCTCGCACCCGGCCGTACTCGATGTCCGCCCCCACCGCGGCGGCGACGTTGGAGATCAGCGTCCACGGCGTGGTGGTCCACACCAGCAGGTCGAAGTCCTGATCGACGACCGGGAACCGCACGTAGGCCGAGGCGTCGACCACCTCGCGGTAGGCCCCGGGCTGGCCCAACTCGTGCGACGACAGGGCGGTGCCGCACCGGGTGCAGTAGGGGACGACGCGGTGGCCCTCGTAGAGAAGGCCCTTATCGTGCAGCTGGCGGAGGATCCACCACACCGACTCCACGTAGTCGTTGTCCATCGTCCAGTAGGTGTCGCGGGTGTCGATGGAGACGCCCGCCCGCTCCGTCAGGGCCACGAAATCGTCCACGTAGCGGCGCACGGACTCGCGACACCGGCGGTTGAACTCCTCGATCCCCAACGTCTCGATGGCGTGCTTGGAGGAGATGCCGAGCGCCTTCTCGACCTCGATCTCGACCGGCAGGCCGTGGCAGTCCCACCCGCCCTTGCGGGGGACGTCGTGGCCGCGCATGGTCTGGAACCGGATCCACAGGTCTTTGAACGCCCGGGGCCACACGTGGTGGAGGCCGGGGCGGGCGTTGGCGGTGGGCGGGCCTTCGTAGAAGATCCACGGCTCGGCGCCTTTGCGCACGGACTTGACCTGCTCGAACAGGTCAGATTCGCGCCAGCGCGCGAGCGTGCGGCCTTCGAGGGCGACGAAGTCGGCCTGCGGATCGACGGGACCAAACGGCATCCGCCTAGGGTAAGCGAGCCTGCTGCCGCCAACGCCCGGTTATGTTGGGCACGATGGATGTGACCGACCTCTACCGCACCGAAGCGGCCGAAGCCGAGGAGTCGGCCGGCCGCGCCGAGGGCGACGAGGGCGCCGAGACGGCGGACGTGGTCTTGCAGGTGCACGTCCAGCCCGGCGCCGGGCGCTCGGCCATCGTCGGCCGCCACGGGACCGCCCTCAAGGTCCGCGTGGCTGCCCCGCCTGAGCAGGGGCGGGCCAACGAGGCCACGGGTGCGCTACTGGCCGACACCTTCGGCGTCAAAGCCTCGGCGGTCGAGCTGGTCGGGGGCGGGACGAGCCGGTCCAAGCAGTTCCGTCTGCGCGGCGTCGAGCCCGAGGAGTTCCGCCGCCAGCTGGAGCGGGCCGTGGGCGGCGAGACCGCCGGCCCCACGCGCAAGCGCTGACCCGGCTCCGCCGGCCCCACGTGCAGGCCGCAGAAGTAGCGGCCGGCGGTTTGGTACGATGCCGCCCCTTCACACCAAGCGCAGTCGCGAGGCCGTCGCTTATGCCCAGAGTCACAAAACCCGTCGCTGCACCCATTACCCCGCCCAAAGCCAAACCGGGCGCGAAGACGGCAGCCGCGTCCAACGCGCCGGCGAGCGCTTCTCGGCGGGCGGGGGCCCGCAAGACGGCTGAGCCGGAGGCGCCGGTGCAAGACAAGTTCATCCAGGAACAACACGCTCTCCTGCTCACCGAGCGGGCGACCTATGTCCGCCAGGCGGAGACGCTGCGCGAGGAGGCCGAGCAGCTCGCGGCCGACATGGAGCCGGGCGACATCCAGTTCGACGAGGAGTCGGGCGAGGGCGGCACCATGAACGTCGAGCGCGAGCGCGATCTGGCGTTGTCGGCGCAGGCCCGCGCCGCTGTCGACGAGATCGATCGGGCGCTGGCCAAGATTGGCGCCGGCCACTACGGCGTGTGCGAGGGCTGCGGCGAGCCGATCAAGCGCGCCCGCCTGAAGGCGCTTCCCTACGCGGCGATGTGCGTCGAGTGCAAGAGCGGGGGGCTGTCGCGTCGATAGCCGCCCAGCGCGGCCTGAGCGCCGTGAACAGCTGACGGTTCGCCGGCGGACCGGGCTGCTCCTCGCCCTCGCCGCCGGCGTCGTCGTCGTCGACCAGCTCGCCAAGGCGTGGGCGCTGGCGGCGCTGGCCGACGGGCCGATCAACCTGATCGGGGGGGTGCGCCTCAACCTCACCCGCAACACGGCGGGCGCGTTCGGGTTGGGCGGCGCGGCGGTGCCGTTCCTCGCCGTCGTCGCCCTCGGCCTGGTGATCTTCATGGCGTCGAGCGGGGCCACGACCCGTCACCCGGCGCTGGCGGTGGCGGTGGGGCTGGTGCTGGGCGGGGCGCTGGGCAACCTCACCGACCGCCTGTTCCGGGGCCGCGGGCTGCTGCGGGGCGCGGTGATCGACTTCGTCGACTTCCGGTTCTGGCCCGTGTTCAACCTGGCCGACGCGGCCATCACCTGCGGCTGCATCCTGCTGCTGCTGGTCGGATGGCGCACCAAGGACGACACATGAAAGCCGAGATCACCACCGCCCTCGAAGGGGAACGGGTCGACCGCGCCGTCGCCCTGCTGTGCGACGTCACCCGGGCCGACGCCGCCGCCCTGGTCGCCCAGGGCGCCGTCCAGCTCGACGGGAGGGCGGTGGCGACCCGCTCGCGGCGCGTGGCGGCCGGGCAGTGGCTCGCCGTGGCCGCCGACGCCTTGGCGTCGCGCGCCGAGCCGGTGACGCTTGAGCCCGACCCCTCGGTCGACGTATCCGTGGTCCACGCCGACGAGGCGGTGATCGTGATCGACAAGCCGGCCGGGCTCGTGGTGCACCCGGGCGCGGGCCACGCCACAGGCACGCTGGCCCAGGGCCTCCTCGCCCGGTTCCCCGAGCTGGCGGGCGTGGGCGAGCCGGCCCGCCCG
>JAHFUQ010000122.1 GCA_023265045.1 Acidimicrobiia bacterium | reverse complement strand
CGGCGTCCAACTCCGGCCTCCTCGGCTCGGCCACCGCCACCGGCGGCCCGGCCACCAGCGGCAGCTCCGGTAGCTCGGGCTCGACCGGCCCGGCCGCCGCCGCCGGCGGCGCCGACAGCGCCGCCAACTCCGGCGCCGGGGCCAACACCATCGCCCGCTCGGGCGTGTCCGGCTCGGCCTCCAACGTCCTCAACGCCGCCAGCGGCGGGGGCAGCGGCGGCAGCGGCGGGGCCGCCAACGGCGCGGGCGGCGCGGGCGGGAACGCTGTCAACGCGGGCAGCGGCGGCGCCTTCAGCGCCACCGGCGGCAGCGGCGTCGGCACGAGCAGCAGCAGCGGCGGCAACGGCGGCTCCGGCAGCCTCACGGCCTCGCCGGCCGCCTCCTCAGGATCTTCCGGGCCCGCCAGCGGCGGGTCCAGCGCGACCAACTCGGGCGCGACCGGCGCTGCCAACTCTGGCGCGACGTCGAGCCCGGGCGCGGCGACGGGTGGGTCGGGCACCACCGGCCCCACCGGTCCGACCAGCGAAACGTCCACCGCCGAGAACACCGC
Source organism: Acidimicrobiia bacterium (assembly GCA_023265045.1). Lineage (GTDB taxonomy): Bacteria > Actinomycetota > Acidimicrobiia > Acidimicrobiales > AC-14 > JAHFUQ01. The sequence goes on along the minus strand of JAHFUQ010000122.1, from coordinate 10,318 downwards.
CGCCTTGGGAAGCGCCCAGTCGCGCAAGTTCTCCGGCATCCCGTAGGACGCGCCCAAGCCCTACCTTTGCCGAACTGCGCCCTGAGGGGCGCAGTTTTGCGTTCCGGAACCGACGATCAGGCAAATCCCACCGGTTTCCGGTGGAAATTGCCTGAAGTGGCTATTTGGGGGCAGGCGCCAGCAACCGGGACAGCCCGCCCAACAGGTCGGCGACCAGCTGCTCCAACGCGTTGGGCGCCTTGGCGGCCGGCGGCGGGCCGCTCGCCACCGGGAGGGGCCGGCAGGCGTGGTTTGCGTCGATGACCTTGCTCTCGATCCACTGCACGAGCGTCACGGGCCCGCCGGTGAACGAGCTGTCCGGGCCGCACCAGGTCGCCGCCTGGCCGCCGTTGCGGGCCCCGGCGACCCACACCGGCACGTCGGGCCACTGGGCGCCGCCGGTGATACGTCCCCACTGGTAGGCGGTCGAATAGGCGCCCACGGGGACGCCCTGGGCCCGCAGGAAGGCGAAGGACCCGATGAGGTCGGCCTGGTTGAGGGTGGTGCTGGACGACCACGAGTTGTCGGTCTCGACGTCGAGCCACCAGCTCCAACGGGCGGCCGCGCCGGTCTGGGCCTGGGCGTAGTCGAAGGCGTGCTTGGCGGCGTTGAACCCGTAGTTGAAGGCGCAGGCGGCCTCGTTCGACGGGCTGCAGGCAGGGTCGGGGCTCTTCTGCCCGTACCAGCTGAACACCCGGGTCGCGGTGCCCGGGTTGGCGGTGTTCATGTAGAAGGCGACACCAGGCGTCTTGAGCGTCGCCCAGCGGTACTGGGCGGCAAGGCAGTCGTTGTCGGTGTAGGGCTTGCCGCCGCTGACCCCGACGACGCGGAAGTCGCCGTCGGAGGGGAGCGGGTCGTCGCACTGGGGCCACGACACGTCGTACCCGTGGCCCGAGGCGGCCCAGGCCAACCCCGTCGTCGCCAGGAGCGCGGCCGCCGTCGCCACGCCCGCCACCTTCACACCCAGTCGCGTGGGCACGCCCAGTCGCATGCGGGCCGTAACCCTACGGGCCGCGCCGGGGAAAAGCCACGATCAGTGGCGGAATTACTCCCCTTGGTCCCGCAGGAAACGCTCGACCTCGGCGCCCAGCTCGTCGGCGCTGGGCAGGTTCGACCAGGGCTGGTCGCCGTCGGGCTCCCACCCGGCGTCCTCGTCGGTCTCGGAGTCGACCTGAGCCTCCAGTTGACGGACCAGGCTCTGGCTCTGGGCGTTGTTGGCAGCCAGCTCGTCGAGCCGCTCGCGTGCCAGCGCCGCCGCCTCCTCCAGCTTGGCCTTGTCGACCACGACCCCGGCCACCTCGGTGAGGCCGTTGAGCAGGACGACGCTCGCCTCCGGGTAGGGCAGGGAGGCGGCGTAATGCGGGACGCGCGCCCACAGGGCGATGGCCGGGATCCCCAGCTCGGCGAAGCGCCCCTGGAGGGCGACGACGATGCCGGCGGGGACGTCCAGCTGGCGGCGCACGACGCCGATGCGGTTGGCCAGCTCGGCGGTGGTGGCGGTGGCGACGAGCCGCGCCGTCCGGGTATGGGGGACGGGCGCCGGGAACGCGCCCATCCCCACGAGGAGGCGGACCTTGAACCGTTGCGCCAGCTCCCCCACCGCGTCCGCGTACGCCCGCCAGCTGTGGTCGGGCTCCGGGCCGGTGAGCACGAGCACGTCGTTGCCCGCGGAGTCCGTCCCCGCCCGCAGCTCGATCTCGGGCCACAAGACGTCCTCGTAAACGCCGTCGACGATGCGGGCGATCGGGCGACGGGCCCGGTGGTCGAGCAGGGCGTCGCTGTCGAACGTCGCCACCACCTCGGTGGTGATGCCCTCGAGCAGGGCCGCGATGGCGCCGCCGCCGCCAAGGCCGGCGTCGATCCAACCCTCGGGGGACGTGATCAGCACCGGCGCGTCGAGCGACACGTCGCCCGACTGGAGCTGGTACAGCACCTCGGGGGTCATACGATCCACGGTAGAGGAGGCACGATGGAATCTGAGCGTACGGGGAATGGTTGGTATCCGCGATGACTATCGATGTGACGGACGCCACTTTCGAGCTCGAGGTGCTCGACCGCTCTTTCGACATCCCCGTGGTCGTGGACCTGTGGGCCGAGTGGTGCGGGCCGTGCCGCACGCTGGGCCCGATCCTCGAGCGGGTCGTCGACGAGACGGAGGGCCAGGTCGCGCTGGTGAAGATCGACGTCGACACCAACCCCCGGGCGGCGGCGACGTTCCAGGTGCAGTCCATCCCGGCCGTCTACGCCCTCAGGGACGGCAAGATCGCCGACTCGTTCATCGGCGCCCTGCCCGAGGCCAAAGTGCGGGAGTTCGTGGCTCGCTTGGCGCCCACGGCCACCCCCGCCGACCAACTGGTGGCCGGGGGCGACGAGGCGTCGCTGCGATCGGCGTTGGAGCTGCAGCCCGACCACGCCGGCGCCGTGCTGGGCCTGGCCGAGCTGCTGGCCGAGCGGGGTGACGGCGACGAGGCGCTGGCGTTGCTGGCCCGGTTGCCGGAGTCGGCCGAGTCGCGCCGGGTCGCGGCGCTGGCCCGCGTCGGTCCCGAGTCTGACTCCGACCCCTCGAGCCGGCTCGACTCGCTGCTCGACCTGGTCAAGGAGGACGACGCCGCCCGCCAGGAGTTCGTCGACCTCTTGGAGCTGCTCGGCCCCGAGGATCCCCGCACGCCCCAGTACCGGCGGGCGCTGGCGGCGCGCCTTTACTAGTGGGGCTCCAGCGGCGGGGAGACCACTGGTTGTGGGTGGGCGGGCCGGTGCCGCCCGGGTCCGACGCCATCACCATCTGGTCGGTGGTGAGCGTGCGCCGGTCGTGCGCCGCCAGCGCGCGCCTGCTGCGCCACGAGGAGGAGCACGTCCGCCAGTGGCACGAGCTGGGGGTGTTCGGGTTCCTACGCATCTACCTCGGGTCGTACTTCCGGTTCCGCTGGCGCGGCTTCGGGCACCGGACCGCGTACCGGATGATCCCGCTCGAGGTCGAGGCCGAGGAGGCCGCCCGGCGGGCGACGGCCGCGCCGCCGGCCGCCGCGGCGGGGCCGGCGCCGGCCGCACCGTCGTAGTTCGGCGCATTCACTACCGCCGGCGGTAGTCAACCCGCCGAACCTTGGCTGCGACGATGCTGTCATACCCTTTGATGTAAGCTGATTGCCGGCGCTTCCCCCTGTCGATTTTCCGACCGCGGAGGAGCGCGCCCGTGGATCCCAGGGAGTGGCTCGCACGGCTGCCGGAAGGGCTGCGGCGGCCCCCGGCCATCGTTGGGCTGGTGGTGGCCGTGCTGGCCGCCGGCGCGGTCGCGGTGTTCGCCCTGCGCGCGCCAACCGGGCCGGCGCCCAAGCTGACGTTGCCCCGGGCCGGCGCAGAACCCACCGGTGGCGGCGCCTCGCCATCGCCGACTGGGTTGCCGACTGGGCCGCCGACTGGGCCGCCGACCGGTTTGGCGACGGTGCACGTCGCCGGCGCCGTCGTCAGCCCCGGCGTCTACTCGCTGCCAGCGGGGGCGAGGGTGGCCGACGCGGTCACGGCGGCGGGCGGCCCGCTGGCGGAGGCCGAGCTGGACCGGCTCAACCTGGCGGCCCGGGTGGCCGACGGCGACCGGGTGGCCGTGCCGCGGCGGGGCGATCCCGCTGCCGGCAGCTCGGACGGCGCGGCCGCAGGGCCGGTCACGACGGCCGTCGCCGGGCCGATCGACCTCAACACCGCCACCGTCGAGCAGCTCGACACGCTGCCCGGCGTCGGCCCCGCCACGGCCCAGGCCATCGTGAGCTACCGCACGCGCCACGGCCGCTTCCGCTCTGTCACCGAACTGCTCGAGGTGCCCGGCATCGGCCCCACCAAGCTCGAAGCGGTGCGGGCGCTGGTGAAGGTGTGAGCGACGCCGGCGCCGCGGTGGTGGCGGTAGCAGCCGCCGTTGGCGCCCTCGCGCCGCGCCACGTCCCGGTGGCGCTCGCCTTCGCCCTGATCGCCGTCGCCATGGCCGGCCGCCGGCCGGCGGTGCTCGTCGTCGGCGTCGCCCTCGCCGCCTCCGGGCTGGCGGCCCGGTCGTGGGACGGCCTGGCGCCCCCGTCGCCACGCCAGGTCGAGGGCCCGGTCACCCTTGTCGGCGACCCGGAGGACGCGTTGGGCGGCGTGCGGGTCGACGTGCGGGTCGGTCACCGCCGGGCTGAGGCGTGGGCGCGCGGCCGCAGCGCCGGGCGCCTGCGCGACCGGCTGGCAGGCGAGCGGGTGTGGGTCCTCGGGCGCCTGGAGCCGGTGCCCGACACGGAACGGCACTGGCTCGCGCCGCGCCACATCGCCGCCCGCCTGACCGTCGACGAGGTGAGGAGCTGGTCGGCGGGCGGCCTGCCGAGCCGTCTGGCCAACACCGTCCGCCGCACCCTGCTGGGCGGCGCAAGGTCGCTCTCCCCCGCCACCCGCAGCCTGTTCTCGGGCTTCGTCCTCGGCGACGACCGCGGCCAGCCGCCCGAGGTGGCGTTCGACTTCCGCGCCTCGGGCCTCACCCACCTGCTGGTCGTCTCCGGCGAGAACGTCGCCTTCGTGTTGGCCCTCGCCGGCCCGTTGCTTCGCCGCTTCGGCCTGCGCTGGCGCCTCGCGGTGGGCACGGCGATCCTGCTGCTGTTCGGCGCGTTGACACGCTGGGAGCCATCGGTGTGCCGGGCGGTGGCGATGGCGCTGGTGACGTTGCTGGCCGGGGCGCTGGGCCGTCCCGCGTCGACCCTCCGGTTGCTCTCCCTCGCCGTCACCGGGCTTGTGCTGATCGACCCCCTCCTCGTGCACTCGGTGGGGTTCGAGCTGTCGGTCGGGGCCTGCGTCGGCATCGCCTTGCTGGCGGCGCCGTTGGCCCGGCGCATCCGCGGTCCCCGGCCCCTGGCCCAGGCGCTGGCCGTCACGGTCGCGGCCCAGGCCGGTGTCGCGCCCGTTCTCGTCCCCACCTTCGGAGGGCTGCCGGTGGTCGCGCTGCTGGCCAACCTGCTCGCCTTGCCCGCCGCCGGCCCACTCATGGCGTGGGGCGTGGCGGCCGGCCTGCCTGCCGGGGTGCTGGGCGGCCCCCTCGCCACGCTGCTGCACCTGCCGACCCGGGCCATGGTCGCCTGGGTCGCCGCCGTGGCCCGCGTCTCGGCGGCGCTGCCGTTCGGGGAGATCCGCCTCGCCCACGTGGTCGTGCTGGCCGGGGCGGCCGGGGTGGCCGCGCTGGCGGTTCGCGACCGCCGTCCGGGCGTCGCCCGGCTGGCGGTGGCCCTGTGTGCGGTCGTGGGGCTCGTCCTGCCCGTGTGCGCCGCCATCCGGCCGCCACGCGTCGGCGCCCGCGCCGTCGGCCGAGGCGCGACGCTGTGGCGCAACGGCGGCGCGACGATCGTGGTCCTCGACGGCGCCAGCGGTTCGCCCGACCGCATCATGTCGGCGCTGCGCACCGCGGGCGTTCGCGTCCTCGACGTGCTCGTGGTGAGCCGTCCTACGTCGGCCGAAGGCCGGCTCGCCGAGGCCCTGCAACGGCGCTTCCCCGCCCGGCTCGTGCTGGGCCCGCCGAAGGCGCGCCTCCTCGGCGCCCAGGCGCCGCCCGACGGCGCCGAACTGGCGATCGGCAAGCTCGTCGTCCACTTCGCGGCCGAGGGTGACCGGTTGGCCGCCTCGGTGAGCGACGTCGGCGCCCGCGGCCCACCCCGATACCGTCGCTGACCGTGCGCCTCGACCTGGGCAACCAGACCTACGACCTGACGGCGCGCGCCCTCGTCGTCGGCGCTGTCGAGGAGGGGGCCGACTTGGCGGACGAGGCCGTCGCCCATCTCGGCCAGATCGGGCACGTGCGCGAGATCGATCCTGGGACTGCGCAGATCCTGACCACCGACGACGTCCCGACCATGGCCGTGAGCGTCGTGCTTGGGTGCCGCCTCATCCGGACTCATGAGGTCCGGGCGGCGCGGCGCGTCTGCGATGTCCTGGCCTCGGTCTGGGAGGCTCAGTCGTGACCGCGCCGACCTTTCCCGCGTACCTCGTCCGGGGCCATGACGATGTCGCCGTCGGCGACGCCGTCCGGTCGCTGGTGGCCGAGCTGGTGGGCCCCGCCGATCCCAACCTCGTTGTCGAGGACCTGACGGGCGACGACTACGAGATCCGGGCGGTCGTCGACGCGGCCCAGACACCGCCGTTCCTGGCCGAACGGCGGGTGGTAGTGGCGCGCGGCGTGGGCCGGTTCTCCACCGCCGAGGCCGCGCCCTTGACCGCCTACCTCGCCGACCCGTTGCCCACGACCGCGCTCGTCTTGGTCGGGGGCGGGGGAACCCTGGCTCGCGCCCTTGTCGACGCGGTGAAAAAGGTCGGCCATGTGATCGACGCCGACGTCCCCAGCGGGCGCGGCCGCTCGACCTGGCTGGCGGCCCAGCTGAAGCAGGCCCCCGTCCGCCTGGATGCAGCCGCCTCGGCGGCCGTGTCCGAACACCTGGGCGAGGACCTCAGCCGCCTGCCCGGCATCCTGGCCACGCTGGCGTCGGCGTACGGCCAAGGGGCCCGCCTCGTCGCCGACGACGTCGCCCCCTACCTGGGTGCGGCGGGCTCGGTCGCACCCTGGGAGCTGACCGACGCCATCGACCGCGGCGATCCGGCCGCCGCCGTCGGGCACCTGCGGCGGCTCCTCGAGGGCGGGGGCCGCCACCCGCTGGTCGTCATGGCCAGCCTGCACACCCACTTCGCCCGTATGCTGCGCCTCGACGGCGACGGCGACGTCGTCGACGAGAAGTCCGCGGCCGCAGCCTTGGGCATGACCGGTTCGACGTTCCCCGCCAAGAAGGCCCTCCTCCAGACCCGCCGCCTGGGAGGCGCCGGGATCAGCCGGGCCATCCTCCTGCTCGCCGACGCCGACCTCGCCCTCAAGGGGACGATCGACTGGCCCGGCGACCTGGTGCTCGAGGTGCTGGTCGCCCGCCTGGCGGCGGCGAGCCGGCGCAGCGCGGCGTCAGCAGGCTCGGGCTCGGGCTCAAAGCGCCAACGCTGACTCGCTCCGCCGGGCGTTCTGCGGCGTCCAACTGCCTTTCGGCGTCGACGTGACCGTTACCGTCGCTTCGACGCCGCAAAACTTGCCGGCACGGCCCAGGCCGGCGGCGCAAGGCCCGAAACGCTAGCTGGAAACCTTCGCCAGCCGCTTCATCAGGCGGCGCTTGCGGTTGGCGGCCTGGTTCTTGTGGATGACACCACGAGCCGCGGCCTTGTCGATCCGCTTGACGGCCAGGCGCACGGACTCGGCGCTGTCGTCGGCCCCCGACTCGGTGGCGGCGACGGCGTTCTTGACGCGCGTCTTGATCTCCGATCGGGCCGCCTTGTTGCGGAGGCGGCGGCGCTCGTTCTGCTTGTTGCGCTTGATCTGGCTCTTGATGTTTGCCACGGAGGGGCAAGGCTACATGACGTGAAGCTGGTCGGCCGCCAGGGAACCCGCCTCGAGCTCCGCCTCGTCGGCTACCACCACCCCGACGACCGCTACGACCCGTGGGACTCGAACACCCTTCTCGTCGCGGTGCGGGTGCTGACCCCTGACGGCAGCTGGGACGTGGTCGACCCGTGCCTCACCACATGGGAAGCCGGCCACCTCATCCAGTGGCTCGCCGCCCTCGGCGGCCGGCCCGACCTCCTGGGCGGCCGCCTCAACGAGCCCAACGTCACGTTCACAGCGCGGGCGAGCGCCGGCGCGGACGACGCCATCACCGTCGAGGCGAGCTTCGAGCTCGAACTGCGCCCCCCGTGGCTCGGCAGTGGCAACCTCGCCGTTGAGCTCGACGTCGACCGCCACCAGCTCACCGCCGCGGCGGCCGACCTCAAGGCCGACCTCGCCGCCTATCCCCAACGGGGCGACGACCCGACCCTGTGACGAGACGGCGCTACTTCGGGCCCGAGACAAACTCGTACCTGTCCTCGATCTTCCCCTTGCCGGTCTCGAAAATCTTGTACTGGAGCGGAGGTTCTCCAAAGAGGGTGTATTCACCCTCCTCCCCCTTATACTTCACCCAGGTACTGGTGTTGACCGCGCCCATCTCGCCGAACAACACGTCGTAGTCTCGCCCTGCAAAATTGATCCAGAAGTGGTTCTCGAATGCCCAATATCTCCCCCCGACATTGCCGGTCTTGCCATCGATCGTCCGATGCGAAGGCGTCATGAAGCTGGCCCGGGAACCCGACCATCCCAGAACTATTTATGTCGACCGAAAGGTTAAGCAAGTTCGCGGCGATCTCTCTGAACGAATAGGTCAGCGTATTGCAGTCGCCCGCCTTGCCACCCCTGAAAAACACTGCTGGCCTCAGCGCGACCATCGTGTAATCAAAGATGTCCGGCCCGTGTGTTCGGTAGTTTATCAGGAGTCTTTCCAGTCGGGCCGGGGCGCCCGAGGCCTCGGCAACGCCTGCGGTGAGCTTTTGAAACACGGGCAGCTTCTGGTAGGTCGCGAGCCATGTCCGGCGTTCCTCTGCCGCCAGCCGTTCATCCGCCTCCCTGATTTTCTGCGGACGGTGAGGGTCTAGCTCCCATTCGTCCAAGAGCTTTTCCAACTGCACCTTTCCTTCGATGGGCGCAAGCAATTCTCCGGCGCGTTCACCCTGGACCTTGAGCCACTCACGCACCAATTCGCCGTACTTGCGCAGCCTGTCGTCCTTCCGCTCCTCGTCCGTTTTCGCATCGAACGCCGTTTTGGCCGCGAAGACGCCCATTCTTTGCACGGGCACGGGACGTAGCCCCGCACCGAGCAGCGTCCCCACCGCCCGATTTCCGGCCAGCCGTTGGAGGCGGAAGACGTCAGCGTGCGAGGTTGCGGCATCCGAGCACGGCGCGACAACAGGACTTACCTCGGTGTGACTCGGAGTCGCGTGATCCCGTCCGGGGCTCGCCATGGCGCCTCGTCTCGCTTCCTACCGAGGAGCGGGGGCTGTTCGGCAGACCGCCCTTTTTGCTCAACGCCGTTTCGGCCAACAAGAGGTCGCGTCGGCCGGGACAACTCGCCCCACGCCGCGTCGGGGCCGGCGAGGCTCGCCAGCCCGCCGCGACCCGCCGTAGCTTGCCGTGCGCGATTGACTCGCCCCTTTCTGGACCGCCCGCTCATCGTCGCGCACGCTCGGCGAACCTCAAGCGCCTACGTGCAGTGGCGCACGTTGCCGGCGCGGTCGGTCACGTCGAACGAGAACTGGGTCGGCGTGCCCTCGACGGACTTGACGGCCGTCAATGTCGCCTGGGTCGTGCCCGGCGCAAACGGGGTCGAGGGCGTCACCGAAGCCACGCCGTTGCTGACGGCGATGTTGGTGATCGAGAGCAGCCCGCTCTGGGTGTCGGTGACTCGCACGTCCATCTCCGAGTGGCCCGAGGGCGTCCCCGGCGGCCGGCGCACGGCGACCACCGCGCACGCGGGCGGCGTGGTGTCGCCCGCCTGGAACAGCACCGAGTTGTCGGTCGACGTCGACGCGCTGTTGCCGCCGTCCACCCGGTTGGCCGGGATGGAGGCCCGCACGACCCCCGCCCCCGTCATCCCGAACACGGCCACGCTGTAGGTCGTCGGCCCGCCGGTGACCACCGCCGACAACGTCCCCGGCGCGGTCGAGCCCGCGAACGACACGTCCGCGCCCGTGAACCCGGTCACCGGCGCGCTAAACGCAACGGCGAAGTTCACGGGCGAGGTCGAAGTCGGGTCGGCCTGGGCGGCGGCCTGATCGATGGTCACTGTCGGGACGGGGGGCTGATCCTCGACCGCCCCGATGTCGCACAGGCCGACTCGGGCGAACCCCCGCTGGTCCTGCACCGGGCAGGCGAGGGAATTGGCCGTGTCGATGGCCGGGCTGGTGGATGCCGGGAGCATCGTGAACATACCCGGGCCGCCGTTGTACTGGAGGAGGCCGAGCTGGGGATCGACGGCTACGGGGGACCCCGAGAATGCGCCCCCGCTCACGGCTCTCGCCTCGACGATGTTGGGGGCCGTCGCGTCGATCCAAGCGGTGGCGGTGTTGGCCAACCCGCCGGCAACGGTCGCAGGAACGGCCTGTTGCACGTCGTTCGGCCCGACGCTGTCGGCGAGGATGTCGTTGACGAGCGTGACGCCGGCCGCCAGCGCCGGCGTGCCCGCTTGGTAACCGAGATTGAACATCGCGCCGCCGCCGCCCGCGGCGGTGTTGGCGGCCAGCGTCGAGTTGGTCACGGTCATCGCGCCGTTGAGGTTGAACACCGCCCCGCCCAGGCCCAGGCCTGCGTTCGCGCCGGTACCGCCAGCAGCCGTGTTCTGCGCGAGCGTGCTGTTGACGACGGTGAGGGTTCCCTGATGGA
>JAHFUQ010000121.1 GCA_023265045.1 Acidimicrobiia bacterium | reverse complement strand
CACGCCACCGCCGACGAGTCGTTCGCCACCTCGGCCCGCATCGGCGACGACGCGGTGGCCGCGGCGATGGCGGCCCTTGAGGCCAACGCGCCGGTGGTCTGCGACGCCCGCATGGTCGTGACCGGGCTGACGTCGATCGCCGGCGCCGTCTGCCTGCTGGACGAGGCGCCCACCGCCCCGCCCGGCGACACCCGCTCCGCGGCCGCCTTCCGGCTGGCCGCCGGCCGCCATCCCGACGGCGCCCTGTGGGTCGTCGGCAACGCGCCGACCGCCCTCGCCGCCCTCCTCGAACTGCACGCCGCCGGCGAGGTGCGCCCGGCGGCGGTGATCGGGCTGCCGGTCGGCTACGTGGGCGCGGCGGAGGCGAAGGCGGCGCTGTGGGATGGCTCGCTGCGCTCGATCGCGATCACCAATAACGGCGAGCGAGGTGGCAGTGCGGTGGCCGCCGCCGCCGTCAACGCCCTGGCGCGCCTGCGGGCTCGCTCTCGCTGAGGGCCCGCGCCAACCGTTCCAAGCCGCGCTCGGTCGGGACGGCGACCCGGGCTGTCCCGTCCAGCCCGAAGCTGGCGCAGTCGCGCACGAGGATGGCGTGCCGGGCGAGCCGCTCCCGCAAGTCACCCGCGCCGGGGACGAGCACCCAGGGCGCGGCCGCGGCGCACACCTGGAGCCCGGCCGCCAGGAGCACGCCGACCAGTTGGGCGCGCAGCGAGGCGACGGCCGCCGCCCACGCGCCCAGGTCAGCGGCGTCCAGTAAGGCGGGCACGAGCGCGCACGCCAGCCCGCTCACCGACCACTCGGGTTGGGCGGCGCGGAGCCGCGCCGCGCTCACGTCATCGGGCGCGATCACGTACCCAACCCGCAACCCGGGGCACCCGAAGGTCTTGGTCAACGAGCCCACCACCCATGCGCCCGCGTCGCCCCGTGTCCACGTCCCGGTGGCCAGCGGCCAGAACGCTTCGTCCCACACCGCCGCAGTCTCGTGCGGCATCGCCAACCGGCCCGTCGGGTTGCACGGGTTCGAACGCCAGCGGCCCGCGCCCGGCCGCACGACGGCCAGGCGCCGTTCGTAGAGGGAGAAGTCGGGGGCGTCCACCCACCCCTCGATCACGTCCGCGGCCACCAGGGCGATCGCCTCCGAACCCCCGTTGGTCAGCAGGACCCGCTCGGCGTCCACGCCCAGGGCCTCCGCCAGCGCCGAGGTGGCGGCCATGGGGTCGGGGTAGCGCGACAAGGCGTCGAGGCGCGGGCGGGCCAACCCCACGATGTCCGGCGCGCACGGGTTCAGCGACACCGACAGGTCCAGCACCGTGGCGGGGTCGACGCCGAGGGAAGCGGCCAGGCGTTCGCCGTCGCCGCCGTGCGCGCCCGGAGCGGGCGCGACGGCCGCCCTCACCGCCACGTCATACGTCCTTCTCGGTGACCCCGGCCGAGTCGAACGTCGCCATCTCGCGCATGATCCGCGCCGCCGCCTCCACCACCGGCAAGGCGAGGCACGCGCCGCTCCCCTCGCCGAGGCGCAGGCCTAGGTCGAGCAGCGGCGTCATGCCGAGGGCCTCGAGCACCGCCGTGGCGCCCGGCTCGGTCGAACGGTGCCCGGCGATGCACCGCTGCGAAGCGCCTGGCGCCAGGCGTTCGGCAGCCAGGAGGGCGGCGTTGGCGATCACCCCGTCCACGAGCACGGGGACCCCAGCCGCCGCACCGCCGACGATGAACCCCGCCAGCGCGGCCAGCTCCAACCCACCTACTGCCGCCAGTGCGGGTAGCGGCCCGGCCGCGATGGCGCCGGCGTGCAGGGCCAGCGCCCGCTCCACAACGGCGATCTTGTGCGCCAGGGCGGTGTCGTCCAGACCCGTCCCGCGGCCCGTGACCTCGGCGGCCAGACGGCCGGTCAACGCCGCGATGACGGCTGCCGAGGCGGTGGTGTTGCCGATACCCATCTCCCCCGTCACCAGGATGCGGGCGCCGCCGGCGACCGCCGACGCGGCCACCTCGGCGCCTACGTCCAGCGCGGCCCGGCACTCGTCCACCGACATCGCCGGCTCGACCGCGAGGTTGCCCGTCCCGGGCCTGATCGACCGCCGCACGACCCCGTCGAAGTGCAACGGGGTCGCGACCCCGACATCGACCACGGTCACCGACGCGCCGGCTTGGCGCGCCAGCACGTTGATGGCGGCGCCGCCGGTCACGAAGTTGGCGACCATCTGCGCCGTCACTTCCTGCGGCCAGGGCGTGACACCCTCGGCGACCACACCGTGGTCGGCCGCAAAGACGGCAACGGCCGCCGGGCGGGGCAGCGGCGGCGGGCAGGCGCCAGCGATACCGGCCAGTTGAATCCCGACGTCCTCCAGCCGTCCCAAGGCGCACCGCGGCTTGGTCAGCCGGTCCTGGTACGCCGTCGCCTCGGCGATGGCGGTGGCGTCGAGCGGCGCCACGGCGGTGGCGGCGTGGGCGAAGGCGGAAGCGGGAGTCATGTGCCGCGCAGCGTAGGCGACGCCCGTCCGCCCGCCGCGCGCGACGTCATCGCGTCAATCTATTTGCCACGATCACCAGCGAGCTCGGCGGCCCGAACCACCTGTCGTGGGGGCGACGTCGTACCTCCTCGCCTCGACGGTCTGATCTGCTGGGCGTTGCACGAGGTCCCGTTGCGGCCGTCGATGTCGAGCACTGACGCTCCGGCCGAAGCGACGAGCTCGGTCCTGCTCGCCGTCGAGTAGGCAGCCGACGGTCCCAGCGGGCGCAGGTCCGTGGCGGGCCGACCTGGTCAAGTCGTCTCAGCCGCGATCCAGTCCAGGTATTCCTGCGACCCGCCGACGATCGGGAGGGCGACGATCTCCGGCGTGTCGTAGGTGTGGTGGGTCTTGACGAACGCCTCCAGCCGATCGAGGAGCGCCACCCGGGTCTTGATCACGAGCAGGACCTCGGACTCGTGCCGCACCGCGCCCTGCCAGCGGTAGACGCTGCGGATCGGTGTCGTCTGCACGCACGCCGCCAGCCGTTCGGCGACGATCAACGCGGCCAGGGCCTTGGCCGCCTCCTCGGAGTCGGTCGTCGTCAGGACCACCACGGCGTCGATCCGCCGACGATACGGCGTCGCTATCGTGGGCCGATGGACCAGCCCCCGGAGCTGCGCAAGCTCATCTTCTATTCGACGGTTGGCCCTGACCGCGACAACAGCGCGTGGCAGCCCTTCACCATGGCGAAGCGGGCGCTCGACGCCGACCTGGACGTCGAGATCTTCCTCGCCGGTCCAGCCACCGGGCTGCTCCGCAAGGCCGTGCGCGACGGGCAGGAAGGCCGCCCGCGCGAAGCCCTGCAAGCGGTGATCGACGCCAAAGTTCTCATCCGCTTCTCCCCCGGCTGAGCGAACTTCCGCGGGGTGTCCGGTGCGGACATCGACGAGGTCGGCGCCAAACCCGCTCAGGTCGGCGACATGCTCCGCGACGTCGCCGCCGGCGCGCAGCTCATCCCGTTCAGCGACCCGTAGCGGGGGCGTCGAGGCGGGGCGCTACAGCTTGCGGACGCCCACGTGCACGTGGTTGAAGTGATCGGCCACGCGCCACAAGACCTGGATGCGGTACCCGTTGATGACCTTCACGAGGTTCCCGCCCTTCCACCCCTGCACGCCCAGCGCCGACCCGATGCGCCGAGCCGCCTCGTCCGCCTGGGGCGTCGGCGTCTGGATGCCCTTGATGGAAAGGTCGCAGGCCCACGAGTGGAGCTGGCTGGCGTGGTGGTCGGAGGTCGCCGCGCCCCACGTCCGGCCCCAGCACTCGTTCACGTAGAGCGGGCTGTTGTCGGTGACCCCCAGGGTGGCCAGATCGTTGGCGATGCCCTCAGTGCCGTCGTGGAGCCCGTGCGGGTTGAACCACTGCGCCGGGTCGGTGGGAACGAACAGCGGCGGCGGCGGGGCGGGCGGAGGCGGAACCGTCGTCGCCGGAGTGGTGGCCGGAGTGGTGGCCGGGGTCGTCACCGGCGCCGCCACGACGGCCTCGTCAGCGCCGAGCGCACCGGGTGTCGCGGAAATGGTCGCAGCCTGCGCCGACCGTACGCCGGCGCCGGCCGCCGCCCCGCCGACGGTTTGGACCGGGAACGCGCCCCCGCCCCCACACGCCACTTGCACCACGCCGAGGGCGACCGCGACCGCGAAGAACGGCACGAGGCGCGCGCGTACACCTGACTTCCCCTCCACTCTGCGAAACCCCCAAGGAACGGGCCGGCAACCCCTGGAGCCGGCGCGAAGTCCGATGAGTGTAAGAGGAGGGGCGTGGTTTCCAAAACCGTCGGAATGACGACGCGACGGCCCTTGAAGCCCTCCGGAGTCCCTAAGCTAAGCGGCGCACCACGCGAAAGGAGTACGACATGGGACTGCAGCTGGGTGACACCGCCCCCGACTTCGCGGCCGAGACCACCGAAGGCACGATCAATTTCCACGAATGGATCGGCGACTCGTGGGCGGTGCTCTTCTCACACCCAAAGGACTTCACGCCGGTCTGCACCACCGAGCTCGGGTACATGGCCAAGCTCAAGCCCGAGTTCGACCGCCGCGGCGTGAAAATCATCGGGCTGTCGGTGGACCAGACAGGGAAGCACGAGAAGTGGGCCGACGACATCGAGGAGACCCAGGGGGCCCGCCCCAACTACCCGATCATCGGCGACTCGGACTTCAACGTCTCCAAGCTCTACGGCATGCTGCCCGCCAGCACGTCGGGTGACCCCAACACGCGTACCCCGGCTGACAACCAGACCGTGCGCAACGTGTTCGTCGTCGGGCCGGACAAGAAGGTGAAGCTGGTCCTCGTCTACCCCATGACGACGGGCCGCAACTTCGACGAGGTGCTGCGGGTCATCGACTCGCTCCAGCTGACGGCCAAGCACCGGGTGTCGACGCCGGTCAACTGGCGGCAGGGCGAGGACGTGATCATCGCCGGGTCGGTGTCCAACGACGAGGCCAAGACGATCTTCGGCGACTGGAAGGAGCCGAAGCCCTACATCCGGATCGTGCCCCAGCCCGCCTGAGCGGGGCGGCGGCCTTGGCGCCCTGCCCCCGCGCGTGAGCTTTCTCCTGCGCCGGACCCCGCCGGTATGCTGGGCGTCGATCGGCGCCTTGAGCGCGGCGAGGAGGCGGACCCGTGATCACTGTGCAGTTCCTGTACCTGACTGGCCACAAGCGTCGTCTGTTCCGCAACGCCCGGCTGGCTGGCAGCTGGTCGAACTGGGCCGAGACGCCGATGGACGAGGTGCGCGGGGACGACGGCTGCCCCGCCTTCACCGCCACGGTCGAGTTCGACGACGCCCAGGCCGGCCAGGAGATGCGCTGGGGAGTCCGCTTCGACGGACCGCAAGGGGCCAACGCCTGGGCCATCAACCGGGAGGTCCCAGACCCTTCCTCGCGCGAGCGGTTCCGGAGCTTCGCCCTCCCGGAGGCCGGCGCGCGTAGCGAAGAGCGGTACTACTTCGTCGACAGCCGGTGGCTCGGCGCCCAGAAGGTCAACGCCGGCGCGCAGGCGCGCCCGGACCTGCGGTTCGCGGTCTGGGCGCCGAATGCGCAGCAGGTTGACGTCGTGTTCTCGACCCCCGACCACGGGTACATCGACGACGACGGCAAGGGCGTCGATCCGGACCTCGCTCCCGTCGCCCTCGAGCGGCGCGCCGGCGGCGTCTGGGAAAGCCCGGCCTTGGCGGACTTCTCGACGTTCGTCGGCCTCCCGTACATGTTCCGCATCGAGAACAGCCAGTCCGAAGTGGTGTACCGCACGGACATGCGTTCGCGGTGGCAAATCGGCCGAGGCGACAAGGACCCGGCCAAGGACCCATGGGACGGCGACCCCGCCACGCTCGACGGGGGCGTCAGCTGCAGCGTCGTGATCGACCAGGACGTCGTGCGGCGCGAGTTCGAACCTGCGGTCTCGGCCGGCGACGTGGTCAGCGACGCGGAGTTCTGGTCCACGGAGTTCACCGCCGGGCGCCCGGTGCCCACCCAGGTCGAAGACCTGGTGATCTACGAGCTGCACGTCGGCTCGCTCGGCTTCCCCCGCCGAGACGCCGGCGACCTCGGCGACGCGCTGGCGCTGCTCGACTACCTGAGCGACCTGGGCGTGACTGCGGTCGAGCTCCTCCCGCTCTCGGAGTTCTCAGGCACCAAGGCGTGGGGCTACGGCGACACTCACCACTTCGTGATCGAGTCGAGCGCGGGCGGACGCGACGAGTACAAGCACTTCGTGCGCGAGTGCCACCGCCGGGGCATCGCCGTCATCCAGGACGTCGTCTACAACCACTTCGACAACAACGCCGGCCGCGCCGCCTGGCAGTACGACTCCACCGCGCCCGAGGAGAACATCTACTACTGGTACGAGGGCCGGAGCTCCGACTACCCGCAGGCCGACGGCGGGTACGTCGACAACGGGTCGTCGGGCTTCAGCCCCCGCTTCTGGGAGGAGCCGGTCCGCCAGCTGTTCATCAGCAGCGCGGCGGAGTTCGTTGAGGAGCTCCACGTGGACGGGCTGCGCGTCGACCTCACCCAGGCGATCCACCGCGACAACTGCCTGCACGCCAACGGGAACAGCGTGGGCGTCGCCAACCAGTTCGGGCAGAAGTTCCTGCGGGAGTGGAGCCGGACCCTGCGCATGATCCGGCCCACGGTGATGCTGATCGCGGAGGACCACACCGGCTGGCCGGCGGTGACGGAGCTGCCCGCCTTCGGCGGCCTCGGCTTCGACGCCACGTGGTTCGCCCGCTTCTACCACCGCCTCATCGGCGACGCCGAGCGGGGCGGGCTCATCCGCGAGGCCGGCTTCGGCGGCAACGGGCCCCTCCCGATGGGCGAGTTCGCGGGCCGGCTGTGGGAGTCCGCCTTCAACAAGGTCGTGTACCACGAGTCACACGACGAAGCCGGCAACGCGGCGGGCAGCATGCGCACGGCCAAGGCGGCGGTGAACGACGCAGCCCTCGTCGGGGCCACGCGTGACGCCGCCGAGGCCAGGTGCCGGGTCGCGTTCGGGTTGTCGGTCCTGTCCGCGGGCACGCCCATGTTCCTCATGGGCGAGGAGATCGTGGCCCAGAAGCTCTACCGGTTCGACAACGTGGCGGACGCCAAGGAGGACCTGTTCGGCCAGCGCGCCGGCGACGGGGCCCGGATGTTCCGCTTCTACCAAGACCTCATCCGCTTCCGGCGCGCCAACCGGGTCGTGCGCTCCCACAACCTCGACGTCGTCCACGCCGACGACGCCGCCCGGGTGCTGGCCTTCACCCGGCGGGAGGCGACGTCGGACATGCTGGTGGTGGCGAGCCTGAACAACCAGCCCTTCGACCGCTACACGATCGAGACGGCGGCCGCCCGCCTCCCCGAAGGGCCATGGGTCGAGACCTTCAACAGCGACGCCGCCCTGTACGGCGGGCGCGATGTCGGCAACTTCGGCTCGACCGACGTCAGCGGCGGACGGGTCGACCTGCGGCTGCCCGCCAACGGCTTCGTCGTCCTCCAGCGGGTGTGACGGACGGGGCGGCGCGAACCGCCCGTGTCTCCGACGCTCCGCCGCGGCCCCACGCCGGTCGGCGATTCGACCTCGTAGAGTCGGCTGCCTGGACGCCGACCTCGAGCCCATCCGCCGCCTCGCTGCGCCGGAGAGCTGGCTTGGCGTCGTCGCCGTCGCGCGCCGCGACAACTCCGTGCACGCGTCGCTCGTCAACGCCGGCGTCCTCGACCACCCGATCAGCGGCAAGACGGTGGTCGGGTTCGTAGTACAGGCCAGCACCCGCAAGCTCGAACACCTCCGGCGCAGCCGCCGCGCCACCGTCGTCTGGCGCCACGGCTGGGCGTGGGGGTCCGTGGAGGGGCCGGTCGACATCATCGGGCCCGACGACGACTTCGACGGCTTCGATCCGGCGCGCCTCCCCGAGCTCCTCCGCGCCGTCTTCCAGGGCGCCGGCGGCACGCACGGCGACTGGGAGGAGTACGACCGGGTGATGGTGGCCGAGCGGCGCACCGCCGTCCTGCTCCACCCCCAGCGGGTGCTCGCAAGGAGCTGATCGGGACGCTCCCCCGTCCGGCTCGGCGTCGCCGACGCCGGCGAGTTCCCGGGGTGGGTCCCGCCTCAGGACGTCCCGTAGCTTCTGCAGCGGGCGACGGTCGTGGTGATGCCGTCGCGGGGCCACGAGTTCTTCGGGCTGGTGGCCCTGCAAGCGGCCCAGATGGCCCGGCCCATCGTTGCGTCGGCCCTGGGCGGGCTGCGGGAGGTCGTCGTCGACGGGACGACGGGCACGCTTGTCCCTCCCGACGACGAGCAGGCGCTCGCTCGCGCCGTCGCGACCCTGCTGGACGAGCCTGGGCTCGCCACCGCGATGGAACGGCGGCGCGCCAGCGGGCCGTCGAGGTGTTCGCGTGGGAGCGCTTTCTCGACGCCTACGAAGCGGTGTACGCGAAGGCGGCGTCGCTCGGGCCGCCCTAACCGGCCTGCTCCGCCTCCGTACGCCAGAATGCATGGGATGCCGTATGGGATCTGAGCCGCGGTGACCGCCTGCGAAGGGCGGCGCGAGGTGGTCACGACGGTGGCGGCGTCACTGGTCACGCGGGAGGTGGTGGCGTGAGGGCCGGCTACCCGTCGCTGCGCATCGTCGCCGGAAGCCAGGAGTGGGTGTTCGACGCGTCGCGGCCCTTGAAGGTCGGCCGCCACGAAAGTTCGGACGTCGTCCTGAACGACGCCACCGTGTCGCGCGCCCACGGCGAGTTCCGGCCCGAGACCTCAGGCTGGTGCTTCCTCGACCTCGGCAGCTCGCGGGGCAGCTACTGCGACGGAAAGCGGATCACTCGTGTGGCCGTCGGCCCGGCGGTGACGTTGGTCCTGGGCGACCCCGCCACCGGCTCAACGCTCGTGGCGGCGACCGTCGTCGCCGCGCCGGCGCCAGTGACGCCACCGCCGCAAATGGCCCCGAGAGCGGAGACCGCGCCGCCGCCAGACCCGACGCCGCCACCAATGCCTCGGCCTGTCCACCCGGGGCGGCCTGCGACGCCGAGTTCCATCTACCGGCCTCGCACGCCGACCATCCGCATCGGCCGGGCGGAGGACAACGACATCGTCGTCGCCGACATGCTCGTGTCGCGCCACCACGCCGAGCTGCGGTCGGTCGGCGCCGCCCACGAGATCGTCGACGTCGGCAGCCAGAACGGCGTCTTCGTCGACGGCAAGCGGGTCCGCGCCGCGCCGATCGACGAGCGCAGCGTCATCACCATCGGACGCCACAGCTTCCGCCTCGACGGTGACCAGCTCGAGGAGTACATCGACGCCGGCGAGATCACCTTCGACGCGATGGACCTCTCCTACCAGCTCTCGGGCGGGAAGAAGATCCTCGACGGGGTCACGTTCCCGCTCGATCCAAGCCACTTCGTCGCCATCCTGGGGCCGACGGGCGCGGGCAAGTCGACGCTGGCGAAGGCCCTCACCGGCTTCCAGCCCGCGACATCGGGAACCGTCCTCTACAACGGGCGCGATCTGTACCGCGCCTACGACGAGCTTCGGCGGCGGATCGGCTACGTCCCCCAGGACGACATCCTCCACCCTCAGCTGACGGTTTCGCGCGCCCTGGAGTTCGGCGCCGAGCTGCGCTTCCCGCGCGACGTGTCAGCGGAGGAACGGACCCAGCGCGTGCAGGAGGTCATGGGCGAGCTGGGCCTGACACCCCACGGCAACACGGTGATCGAGAAGCTGTCGGGCGGCCAGCGCAAGCGCACCAGCGTGGCGCTGGAGTTGCTCACCAAGCCGTCGCTGCTATTCCTCGACGAGCCGACAAGCGGCCTGGACCCTGGCTACGAGAAATCGGTCATGCTCTTGCTCCGGCAGCTGGCGGACGCCGGCCGCAGCGTGATCGTCATCACCCACAGCATCCAGAGCCTGGACCTGTGCGACCGCCTCCTGTTCCTGGCCAAAGGCGGCTTCACCGCCTACTTCGGCCCACCGTCGGAGGCCCTCGGCTACTTCGGCTCCTCCGACTACCCCGACGTCTTCCGCCAGCTCGAATCCCGCCCCGGCCCGGAGGTACGCGACCGGTTCGCCAAGAACCCGTCCTACGACGCCTACATACGCAGGACGCTCGCGGCGCGTCCCGCGGCGTCGGCGCCGAGCGGCGAGGGCGTGAAACTGACGCCAAGCGGCATCAAGCCCCTGTCCGAGCTGAGCGTGCTCGTGCGCCGCTACGTCTCGGTCATCGCCTCCGACCGTCGCAACCTGCGGCTCCTCCTCGCCCAGTCGCCGCTCATCGCCCTGCTGGTCATGGCCCTGGCGCCGGCGGGCTCGTTGCACCTTCCTGGCTCCCGGGGATCGGCGAGCACGGTCCTGCTGGCGCTCACGCTCGGCGCCGCGTTCATGGGGCTGTCCAACTCCATCCGCGAGATCGTCAAGGAGCTGCCCATCTATCGCCGGGAACGGGCGGTGGGGCTGTCGGTAGGCGCCTACCTGGGATCGAAGGCGATCGTGCTCGGCGTCATCACCGTCCTGCAGTCGGCGCTGCTCGTCGCCGTCGGCACGCTCCGGCAGGACCAGATCAGCAAGGGCGTGACCTCGCTCGGGCCACCCAAGGTCGAGCTCTTCGTCGGCGTGGCGTTGACGGGCCTGGCCGCCATGTCGTTGGGCCTGCTTGTGTCAGCGGTGGTGACCAACGCCGACAAGGCGTTGACCCTGATGCCGGTGATCCTCCTGGCGCTGTTTCTGCTGGCGGGCCCGTTGTTCAACCTCACCGACCGTCCGGGATTGCGCGAGCTCAGCTACGTGACGCCGACCCGATGGGGGTTCTCGGCGCTGGCGGCGACCACCGACCTGCGCGGCATCCGCGGCTGCAAGCCCGCTGACTGCCAGCCGTCCTGGGACCACACCTTCCACGCCTGGCGGGGCGACG
>JAHFUQ010000120.1 GCA_023265045.1 Acidimicrobiia bacterium | reverse complement strand
CCGGTGCGGGGGCCGCCTTCGCCACGATGGCCGGCGCCACCGCCGTCGCGACCGCGATCGGCGCGGCGGCGGCCTTCCGGCGGGGCGAGCGCCGGGCCTTGGCCGGAACGGGCTCGGGAACCAGCTCGGGCTCAAGCGCGGGCTCGACCGGGCCCGGCGCCTCCGGCGCCTCCTTTGCCGCCTTTGCCGCCTTGGTCGGCCTCCTCGCCTTGCGGCCGGCGCCGATGTCGGCCTCGACCGTCTCCTCGGTCGGTGTCCCCGCCACCCGTGCGAGTTCGGGCAGGGCCAGCTCGATCCCCCGGCGGGGCGGGTCGAGCGCCTGCACCACGAAGGTCCGCGTCTCGCCGCGCGTCAGAACGGACTTGGCGCTGCGCGGCGGTGGGTCCCCCAGGGCCACCAGCGGCACGTAGCAGCGCGCCCCCTGAACCTGCACGAAGGCGCCGTGCGACGTGAAGCCGTCGACCTCGCCCATCACCTGGGTCCCCAACGGGTGGTCGGCGATGAACTGGATGAACGGGAGCGGGTCGTTGACCGAGCCCACCGGCTTGGTGTGGCGACGGCGCGCGCTCGAGCGGCGACCGCCCTTGCCGGCGCCGTCGGCGGCGCCAGCCCCCACGTCGATCTCGGTCTCGGCGTCGGGGGCGATGGCTTCCTTGGTCGCCTCGGCGATGGCCTCGGCTACGGGGCCTTCGGCCACTGCCGCCCGCTTGGGCGATGCTTTTTGGGACTTCCGGGCCTGGCGCAACACCTCGCGGCTGCGCGGCCCCCGCACCGGCGCTCGGGGCGTGAAGATCCAGCCCACCCCCGGCACCGGCTTGCCGCCGATCAGGCGACCCGGGTCGAAGAGCCAGCCGTACTCGGCGTGGAACTCCTGGAACGAGTCGTTCGACAGCACGACGGCGTCGGTGCGGTCGGCGATGCGGAGGAGGAAGCCGTCGCCGCGCCCGATCGCCCCGGCGGGCGGCGACACGATCTCCCCCGCCGCCTCGGCCGCTTCGTACTCGTCGCGCTCAGCCTCGTCGATCCGGTACCCGAAGGAGGCGTCCACGACGACGATGACCTGGTCTGCAGGCCGCTCCACCATGAAGGCGCGGACGGCCTCGTCCAGCTGGGCCAGACTGGGGATCGAGCGACCCTCGGTGGCGAGGTTCGACCCATCGACTACCACATAGCGCGGAGACATGATCCCGATCAGTCAACCACTCGCAGTCCGGGTGGCCGCGAATACTCGGCCGCGACACCCCATACTCAGGTGATGTCCGCCCTCCCGCCGGCCAACTGGTACCCCGACCCGTCGGGCGTGGGGGACCTGCGGTACTGGGACGGGGCGGCGTGGACACCCGGCGTGGTCATCGCCGGAGAGGTCCGCGAACAGCCCATGCCGTGGCCGCCGGTGGCCTCCGTGCCCACCGGCGCGCCCGACGACCGTCCCCAACTTCCGGGCCGCGCCGCGTTCTACGGGCTGGCCGGCTTCGTCACCGGCATCGCCGGCGGCCTGGCGCTCACCTTCCTGGGTGAGGCGGCCGGCTTCCCCGACATCGCCCTGCTGCTGTTGAACCTCCTCGCCCTGTGGAGCGGCCTGCTCACGGCGTGCTGGCGGGCGAGCCGCCGCTACGGCACCGGCAACCTGCGGCACGACTTCGGCCTCGAAATCGGCGCCAAGGACGTTGGCTGGGGGGTGCTGATGTCGTTCGCGGCCAAGGTGGCGGGCGTCATCGTGATCATCCCGATCGTCAACAACAAGAGGCTGGTCGGGAACAACCAGGGCGTCTACGGCAAGGTCGACACGAACGTCGGCACCTTCCTGATCTTCGCCGCCGTCGCCGTCATCGGCGCGCCCGTCGTCGAGGAGCTGTTCTTCCGCGGCCTGCTGCTGCGCTCCCTGACCACCGCGATCGGCGCGGGCGGGGCCATCGTCGTGCAGGCGCTCCTGTTCGGCCTCGCCCACTTCAGCCCGCTCCTGGGGTTGGCCAACGTCTCGGTCGTGACGATCATCGCCGCCGCCGGGATCATCTTCGGGATCACCGCCTGGTGGCGCCGCCGGGTCGGAACGTCGATCGTCGCCCATTCCACGTTCAACCTCATCTCGGTGATCGCGGCCGCGTTCCTGCTGTTCTAGGGCTGGAACAGGCGCTCGATCAGGTCCCGCTGTTCGGCCTCGTGGATGGTGTGGCTGCCGCTGGCGGGGCTGGCGGACGGCGCCCGGCTGACGGGGCGGAGGGCGGCGCGGTCCGGCAGGAGACAAAGAAGCCGTTCGTGGACCCACGGCCAGGGGCCCATGTTCTCGGGCTCCTCCTGGAGCCAGACCACGTCGGCCGGGTTCGGGTACCGGTCCAGGATCTGCCGCAACTCCGTCTCCGGCCATGGGTACAGCTGCTCGACGCGCACGACGGGCACGGCCGCGCCCCGCTCGTCGCGTCCGGCGATGGCGTCGTACGCCACCTTGCCGGAGGCGAGGACGATCTGGCGCACCGCGCCCGGGTCGCCGCCAAAGGCGGGGTCGTCGAGCACCTCGTGGAACGAGCCGGCGACCAGGTCGGCCACCGATGAGCGCGACACCCGCGCCCGGAGCAGGTACTTGGGCGTCATCACGACGAGGGGCCGGCCCCGGCCGTGCCGCACTTGGCGCCGCAGCACATGGAAGTACTGCGCCGCCGTCGTGGGGTTGACCACCTGGATGTTGTCCTCCGCGCAGAGGGTGAGGAACCGCTCGATGCGGGCCGACGAGTGCTCGGGGCCTTGGCCCTCGAAGCCGTGCGGCAAGAGCAGCGCCAGCCCGGAGCCCTGACCCCACTTGTCCTCGGCCGCGGTGAGGAACTGGTCGATGATGATCTGGGCGCCGTTGACGAAGTCGCCGAACTGGGCCTCCCACAGCACCAGGGCGTCACGATGGACGACGGAGTAGCCGTATTCGAAGCCGAGGGCGGCGTACTCGGAGAGCAGCGAGTCGTAGGCCCAGAACTTGGCCTGCGACCCCGGCTTTAGGTGGAGCAGCGGCGTCCATTCGAGCTCGTTCTCGTAGTCGACCAGCACGGAGTGGCGCTGGGAGAACGTGCCCCGCCGGGTGTCCTGCCCGGTCAGCCGCACATCGGTGCCCTCCAGCAGCAGCGTGCCGAAGGCGAGCGACTCGGCCAGGGCCCAGTCGACCTCACCGCCGGCGTAGAGCTGCTGGCGGGTGGCCAGCTGGCGTGCGAGCTTGGGGTGGACGGTGAACCCCGGCGGCGTGCGGTGCAGCGCGTCGGCGACCCCGTCGAGGAGCAGGGCGTCCACCCCCGTGGGAGGCGACGGGGCGGACGGCGCCTCGTGCGCCGCTGACACGTGGGGCTCGGGCGGGTCGGACTGGCGGGTCTCCTCGAAGGCCGCCTGCATCTTGGCGAGGAAGTCCTCGAGTGCCCGCTCGGCGTCGTCCATGGTGATGTCGCCGCGGCGCACCAGGGTCTCGGTGTAGAGCTTGCGCACCGACCGGCGGGCTTCGATGCGCTTGTACATGAGGGGCTGCGTGTAAGACGGGTCGTCGCCCTCGTTGTGGCCGTGGCGGCGGTAGCAGACCATGTCGATCACGACGTCCTTGTGGAACGCCTGGCGGAACCCGAACGCCAGGCGGGCCACCCGCACGCACGCCTCCGGGTCGTCGCCGTTCACGTGGAAGATCGGGGCCTGGACCGTCTTGGCCACGTCGGTGGCGTACACCGAGGAGCGGGCCTCGGTCGGGGCGGTCGTGAACCCGAGCTGGTTGTTGATGACGAGGTGGATGGTGCCGCCGACGCGGTAGCCGGGCAGGGCCGAAAGGTTGAGCGTTTCGGCCACCACGCCCTGGCCGGCGAAGGCGGCGTCGCCGTGGACGACCAGCGCCAGCACCGAGAACGACTCCGGGTCGTCGATCAGGTCCTGCTTGGCCCGCACCATGCCCTCGACCACCGGGTCCACCGCCTCGAGGTGGGACGGGTTCGACGCCAGGGTCACCGGCAGCGAGACCCCCGACCGCCCGACGAACTTGCCCGCCGCCCCGACGTGGTACTTCACGTCGCCCGAACCCTGGGTGGTGGCCGGGTCGAGGTCGCCCTCGAACTCGCGGAAGATCTGGCGCAGCGATTTGCCCACGATGTTGACGAGCACATTGAGCCGGCCCCGGTGGGCCATGCCCAGCACCGCTTCCTGGGCGCCGGCCCGGGCGGCGCAGTCGAGCAGCTCGTCGACCAGGGCGATGGCGCTCTCCGCCCCCTCCAGGCCGAACCGCTTGTGGCCCACGTACTTGGTGTGGAGGAAGCGCTCGAACGCCTCGGCCGCGTTGAGCCGGTCGAGCACGTGGAGCTGTTCGTCCAGCTCCAGGCTCGTGCGCACCCCTTCGACCTGCTCCTGGATCCAGCGCTTCTGGTCCGGCTCCTGGATGTGCATGTACTCGACGCCGACCCGGCGGCAGTAGGCGTCCCGCAGCACGCCGAGGATGTCGCCGAGGCTCATCCAGTCCTGCCCCGCCAACCCGTCGGTGAAGAACTCGCGCTCCAGGTCCCAGATGGTGAGCCCGTACGTGGCGGGGTCGAGCTCGGGATGGGTGCTCGGCTCCTTCATGCGCAGCGGGTCGAGGTCGGCGATGAGGTGGCCGCGCACCCGGTACATGTTGATGAGCGTCTGGACGTGGACCTGCTTGGCCCGGGCCCCGTCGTTGCGGTTCGTCGCAGGGTTGACGTCGGGCCGCCACTTCACCGGCTCGTAGGGGACGCCGAGGGACCGGAAGACGTCGCCGTAGAAATCGTCGCCGCCGAGCAGCAGTTCGTGCACGTGCCTGAGGAACAGGCCCGACTCCGCACCCTGGATGATGCGGTGGTCGTAGGTCGACGTCAGCGTCATGACCTTGGACACGCCCAGCTCGGCGAGGGTGTGGGGGTCGGCGCCCTGGAACTCGGCCGGGTACTCGAGCGCGCCGACGCCGACGATGACGCCCTGGCCGGGCATGAGGCGGGGCACCGAGTGGACCGTCCCCAGCGTGCCGGGGTTGGTGAGCGTCATGGTGACGCCGGCGAAGTCGGCCGGGGTGACCTTGGCGTTGCGGACCCGGCGGATCATGTCCTCATAGGAGGCGTGGAAGGCGCGGAAGTCCAGGGTGTCGGCGTCGCGGATGCAGGGCACGAGCAGGGTGCGGCCACCGCCGGGCTTGGGCACGTCCACGGCCAGGCCGAGGCCGACGTGGGCGTGGCGGACGACCGACGGCGTGCCGCCGTCGCCGGCTCGCACGAAGGCCGAGTTCATGGCCGGCATGGCGGCCGCCGCCTTCACCACCGCATACCCGATGAGGTGGGTGAAGCTGACCTTGCCGCCGCCGGTGCGGGCCATGTAGCCGTTGAGGACCTTGCGGTTGACCTCGAGCAGGCGTGCGGGCACCACCCGTGCGCTGGTGGCGGTGGGGACGGCGAGGCTCGCCTCCATGTTGAGGGCGAGACGGGCGGCCGCGCCGCGGAGGGGTTCGCCCACGCCGGCGTCGGTGGCGGCGTCGGTGGCGGCGTCGGTGGCGGCGTCGGTGGCGGCGTCGGCTTCGGCCTTGGGCGTCACCGGGCTCGCCGCGGGCGCGGCCGGCGCCACCGGGGGCTGGTAGCCGACGAAAAAGTCGCGCCAACTCTCGGGGACCGAGTCGGGATCCGACCGGTAGCGCTCGTACATCTCGTCGACGAGCCAGGCGTTGGGCCCGAACGCGGGTTCCGTCATGGCCGGACCATCGTACCGAGCAGCCTCGTTATTCCCGGCGGAGGTGCGCTGTTTTCCGACCGGGGCTGCGGGCCGCTAGCGTTGTCGCCCATGCCGGGAGCATTGGACGCCGGCCAGATCGTCGACGACCGCTACGCCATCGAGGAGCGGATCGGCGAGGATGCTCTGGGGACCATCTGGCGGGCGCACGACCGCGGGCTCGGGCGCACGATCATCTTGCGCGCCGTCCAGTTCCCGGGCGACGTGTTCCGGGACGACCCGCGCCGCCGCCAAGCGGCCCTGACCGCCGGTCGCCAGGCCATCAAGGTCGACCACCCACGCGCCGTCCACGTCTACGACGCCTTCATTGACGGCGAGGGGCTGGTGATGGTGACCGAGGTGGCCGAAGGCCGCACCCTCGAGTCCCTCGTGGAGCGCAAGCCGCTGCCGCCCAAGCGGGTGGCCGCCATCGGCCTTGACATCCTCGAAGCGCTGGAGGCGGCCCACGCCATCGGCGTCGTCCACGGCTCGGTCTGCCCGGCGGTCGTGCTCGTGCCCGAGCGCGGCCGGGCCCGCCTCACCGGGCTCGGGCTGGCGCCGACGTTCAGGGACGCGGCGAGCACGACGTGGATCGAAGCCGCCGGCTCGCCCGCGTGCATCGCCCCCGAGCAAGCCAACCTCCAGGGCAGCGGCGAGGCGTCCGACCTCTGGGCGCTCGGCGCCACGCTCTACTACGCGGTCGAGGGCGTCTATCCCTTCTCGGGCCCGTCGTGCGTCGCCACGCTGGTGCGCATCGCCCACGACCCGCCCCGGCCGGCGGAGAAGGCGGGCGACCTGGCGCCGCTGCTCGAGCGGATGATGACGCGCGAGCCCCGCGAGCGACCGAGCGTCGAGGTCATCCGGGCCGTGCTCACGGAGGTCAGCGGGATCGTCAGGGAGGCCCTTGCGGCCGAGGCGCCGGGGCCCAAGCGGCGGGCGCGCAAGGAGCGGGTCCGGGCGGAACCCCAGCCCGAGGCCGAGGCTGACGGCCAGGACCAGGGGGACGGGCGCGACTGGAGCGCGGCGGTCGCCCCCGTTCCGATCACCCGCCGGACCGGCAAGCGGGTGCGCCAGAACACGGAGGCCGACCTCGTCTTCGCCCCCGAGCCCGAGGCCGAGCCCGCGGCTGGGCTGGACAACGCCGACGGGGACGAGCCGTGGGTCGACTGGGCGCCGGACGGCGAGCTCGACGCCGCCGACGTCTGGCTGCCCGGCACTGATTCGGTCGTGACCCCTGCCGAGCCTCTTCCCGGCACCGCTGGACCGCCGGTGCGCACCGCCGATCCTGCAAGGCCGGCGGCGCCCCCGGCGCCGGTCACACCCCTCGCCCCCCTCGCACCCCTCGGCGAGACGGCGCCGCCGCCCGGTCCCGGGGCGGAGGACGAGGAACCCCGGCGGTACCGGTCCACCCCGTCTTGGCCACCACCGCCCAAACGCCGTGTCGGCATCACCATCCTGTGCCTGATGATCGCCGCGGTCATGCTCCTGCTCCTCGTGACCGAGGGCCGCGTCGGACGGCCGTCGAGTTCGCGGACGACCCTGTCCGCCAGCCAGCGGCCGGTGCTGGCCGCCGACCCGGCGGCCGTCCCGAACGACTGGATCACCTACCGCCACCCCTCGGTCGACTTCGGCTTGGCCTACCCGCCGGGCTGGACGCTGCGGGAGGAGGGTTCGGTCGTCACCGTGCGCGACCCGACGGGTGGCGCCGAGTTGCGGGTGGACTACCGGCAGCCACCCGGCCCTGATCCCCAACGGGCGTGGGAGGACCTCGAGCGCAGCTTCTCCCTCCAGCACCCGAACGACTACAAGCGCCTGCAGCTGAGCCCGGCCAGCTTCCTCGGGAACCTGGGCGCGCTGTGGGAGTTCACGTTCACCGACAACAGCGTCGCCGTGCACGCCGTCGACGTCGGCTTCCTCACCAAGAAGTACGGCTTCGCCCTGTACTTCGAGGCGACGGCCAACAACTGGAGCAACATGCTGCCGACATTCCACGCCTTCCTCGGCTCGGTCCGGGCGCCGAAGTAGCCGGCGACGCCGGTGGGCCCCCGCCTGGTGCGCGCCGTCGTGCTGGTGGTGTGCGCGCTGGGCGTGGTCGGGATGATCGTGGCATCGGCGCTCGACGCCAACCGGGCGGCGCTTACATTTGGCCTCGTCACTGTAAGCGCGATTGTCTGTTTGATCGTCGTCACCGCCGTGACCAGCGGCGGAGGTCTTCCCGCCGAAGAACGCGTGGCTCGGGTGGAAACCCTGATCAGCGACCTGGTCGCAGCCGGGGCCGACGAAAATGCGGTGCGAAACCTGGTGCGGGAGGCGTCCGGTCTGCGCTCGCAACGCTCCTAGGAACGGCCAAAAGCGCGCCCGGCGCGAAAGGGCCGAGGCTGGGGTGCACGGCGGACGCACCCCGGGCCTCGGCAATGCCTACGATACCCACGGGGAGTGGTCGTTCACAAGTCGAGAGTCCACTCGCAGCTAAAAAAGTTTCCGGGCCTAAAGGCAACCGGTCCTCGGCGCCGATACCCAAAGCATGACGTCGGTACACAGACCGTTGATAAGCCGAGCCGTGATCCGTCCCGTGGAGGCAGGCAACTCCGCCACGTGCTCGGTGTGCGGTCGGCCCGTCAAGTTTTCGGCCAAGGCCAAGCTGCAGCAAGTGATCGCCAACGTCTACGTCGACCATGTCTGGGCGCGGGTGGAGCATTTCCACGCGGAGTGCTACGAAGCCGCCGGGCAGCCCTACGGAAGCGCTGCCTGACCACCGCTCAGACGCGGTCGACCGAGACCCGGCCCGCAGCCGTCACCGGCGTTCGGGCACGCAGCCGGTAAAATCGACCGTGTGAGCAATCCCGAGTACCTGCAGGTGGCCGAGGTCGGGCGCCGCACCGGCCTGACCCGCAAGGCCCTGCGCCTCTACGAGAGCATGGGGCTCCTCGACCCCGTCGACCGCACCGAGGCGGGTTACCGGCTATACGACGCCGACGCCCTGCGGCGCATCGAGCTGATCAACCGGGCCAAGGTCCTCGGCCTCACGCTGGCGGAGACGAAGGAGTTCCTGCACGTCGCCGAGGGCTGCTGTGGGGACAACCACCCCGAGCTGGCCCGCCTGGTCGAGCGCAAGCTGGACGAGACCGAGCAGCGCATCACCGAGCTGGCGACCCTGCGCCAGACCCTGCGCGACGTGCTGTTCCGCCTCGAGCAGAACGAGGGCGTCCACCGCTGCGAGGAGGCGCTGTGCACCTGCGGCCAGCCCCTGACGATCAGGGCGAAGCCGGCCCCGGCTAACTGACGGCGACGAGCGCGGCCAGTTCCTCCTGCACGGCGGCCCAGAGGGCGTGGGTGAGCGACGCCTGCGCCTCTTGGATGCGGTGGACGCTCTGGGAGCGGGCCACCAGGCAGTAGTCGACCGAGCGATCGACGGCCATCCGCCCGCCCTCGTAGCCAGACAGCCCGACGGTGAGGATCCCCCGCTTCTTGGCCTCGGTGAACGCCATGATCAGGTTTTCGGAGTTGCCGCTGGTGGAGAAGCCCATGGCGATGTCGCCCGGGTGACCGTGGGCGATGAGCTGGCGGGAAAAGACGTTGTCGAAGCCGATGTCGTTGCCGAGGGCGGTGATGACCGCGTGGTCCTCGACCAGCGAGCGGGCCGCCACGGGGACGCCCGACGGCGGCTGGGTGTACAGCTGGGCCACCCCGTCGGCGTCGGTGGCGCTGCCGCCGTTGCCGAACGCGAACAGCCGGCCGCCGGCCGCGAACCGGGTGGCCATCTCGTGGGCGATGGTGCGCACGAGGGCGTCCGACTCGGCCAGGGTGCGTGCGCGCAGCTGCCCGCTCTCCTGCCACTTGTCCCGGGCCGAGCGGGCCAGGTCGACGAGCAGCGTCGGGGCGTCGGTCTCGTCGCCCTCGATGAACGGGTACAGGAAGTCGGTGGCGTCGCTCATCGGGCCTCTCTCAACGAATCGCGAACCCGGCGTGGATGAGGATCAGGTCGTTGGGCGCCGGCGTGTCGAGCAGGGAGATGTCGACCCGCTCCTGGCCGTCGGGGGTGCGCACGACTGCTTCGTCCCCGTCCACCGAGACGACCTCGGCCAGCCGGCCCTCGTCCGAACAGGTGACGCACACCTCGTCGGTGCATTCGTCGGGGACCTTCATCAGCCCCGGGTGCTCGAAACACACGTGGGTGAGCTCCCAGAGCATGTGGTAAAGCCGGACGAACTGCTCGGACGCCTGCACGGAGTCGTCGGTGTCCAGCCAGACGACGTGGTCAGCGGCGCCGGCGGGCGGGCGCGGCCCGCTGCCGATCCAGATCGTTTCGACGCCCCACGCCTGACCCCGGCGCATGACGTCGGCCACGGCGGGGTCGTCGGCGGGCGCCAGGGCCACCACCATGTCGCCGGGGCGCACCGACGCCCGCAGCGTGGCAACCAGGTCGGCGCCCGCGGGGACGGTGAGCGAAGCGAGCGCCCGCTTGCCGACGATGACGGGGTGGACGAACTCGACGGCGACGTGGCGGGCGTGGAACGGCCATCGCGCCGATGCGCACCACAAGGTGGCGCCGGGGTGGTTGAACCGGCGGGCCATGGCCAGGGCGGCCCGCGCCAGGTCGTCGGCCACCGTGCCCAGATCGGGCGTCACAGGCTCGGATGCAACCGCCTCCGAGGGGATCACGCTCATGTATGCATTCTCCCACTACCGCGGAAGTTCCTCATGAAAACTTTGCATCTAGATGCGACAATCAGATACATGTGCTTCAAGAATCTCCCCATCGAGTTCGACGCCACGGGACAGGCCAGGCTGCGCGAAGGCGTCGCCGACCCCTGGCAGGTGCAACCCAGCTCCCGCAAGGGCTACGTCCGCCGCCGTGGGGGCCCGGGCGCCCAGCTGGCGGCGCCTCCCCGCCTGCGGGAGTGGTCGATCGACCCCATGACCCGGGTGGCCGGCGCCCTCGCCATCCACACCGTGCTCGACCTCGAAAACCGCAAGGCCGTGGAGTGCCACTCCCGGGCCATGCTGTTCCGTGGGTACGAGATCATCCTCCAGGGCCGTGACCCGCGAGACGCCATCGACATCTCGTCGCGTGCCTGCGGCGTGTGCGGCGGCGTGCACGCCACCGTGTCCGCCCTCGGCCTGGAGCAGACCTTCGGCATCTGCGCCCCGCCGCTGGGCGTCGAGGTCCGCAACCTGGGCGAG
>JAHFUQ010000258.1:1698-2889 GCA_023265045.1 Acidimicrobiia bacterium | reverse complement strand
TGGCCTTCCTGTTCTCCATCGCCGAGGGACTCGAAGGCTACGCCTTGGCCCGCACCCGCCACGGGCTGCGCGCCCTCCTCGACCTCGTGCCCCCCAACGCCGTCGTGTTGCGCGGCAACGCCGAGCAACAGGTGGAGCCCGCAGACCTCGTCGTCGGCGACATCCTGGTGGTCCGGCCCGGCGAGAAGATCGCCACCGACGGCATCGTGCGCGCCGGGCGCAGCGCTCTGGACACCTCCGTCGTGACCGGGGAGTCCGTCCCCAGCGAGGTCGGCCCAGGCAGCGAGGTCTTCGCCGGGACCCTCAACGGTGCCGGTGTCCTGGAAGTGGCCGTCACCGCGACCGCCGAGGACAACTCCCTGGCCCGTCTGGTCCACATCGTCCAGGACGCTCAGGAACGCAAGGGCAACAGCCAGCGCCTGGCCGCCCGCTTCGCCCGCCCCCTGGTCCCCGGCGTCCTGGTCCTGGCCGCGCTGATCGCCGCCGTGGGCAGCCTGTTCGGCGACCCCGGCGTCTGGATCGAGCGCGCCCTGGTTGTCCTGGTCGCCGCCGCACCGTGTGCCTTCGCCCTGTCCGTGCCCATCGCCGTGGTCGCCGCCGTCGGCGCCGCCTCCAAGGCCGGAGTGCTCATCAAGGGCGGCGCCGTCGTCGAGGCGCTCGGCGCCGTACGGGTCGTCGCCCTCGACAAGACCGGCACCCTCACCCGTAACAACCCTGCCGTCGTCGACGTGGTCACCGCCCCCGGCATCGACCGCGACCGCGTCCTGGGCATCGCCGCCGCCCTCGAAGCGCGCAGCGAACACCCCCTGGCAGCAGCGATCCTCACCGCTGCCGACAAGCTCCCACCTTTGGGGGCCCAGGACGTCGAGGCCGTCCCCGGCAACGGCCTGACCGGCACCGTCGAAGGAACCAGGGGCCGCCTGGGCAAGCCCGGCTTCATCGACCCCGGCGCACTCGGCCCAGAGGTGGCCCGCCTCCAGAGCGCCGGCGCCACCGTCGTCCTCGTCGAACACGACAACGCCGTCCTCGGCGCGGTCGCCGTACGCGACGAGATTCGCCCCGAAGCATCCGAAGCGGTCGCACGCCTCAAGCGGCAGGGCATTCAGGTCGTCATGCTCACCGGCGACAACGCCCGCACCGCCGAGGCCATCGCCGCCGACGCGGGCATCACCGACGTACGCGCCGAACTTC
>JAHFUQ010000258.1:0-1688 GCA_023265045.1 Acidimicrobiia bacterium | reverse complement strand
AGGACAAGGCCCGTATCGTCACCGAACTCTCCGCACGCGGCCCGGTCGCCATGGTCGGCGACGGCATCAACGACGCCCCCGCCCTCGCCACCGCCCACGCCGGCATCGCCATGGGCGCCATGGGCAGCGACGTCGCGATCGAAGCCGCCGACATCGCCCTCATGGGCGAAGACCTGCGCCGCCTGCCCGACGCCATCGCCCACACCCGCGCCGCCCGCGGTATCTTCACCCAGAACCTCATCCTCTCTGGCGCCATACTCATCACCCTCGTCCCTCTCGCCGGCCTCGGCGTCCTGGGCCTGGCAGCCGTGGTCGCCACCCACGAACTCGCCGAAGTCCTCGTCATCGCCAACGGCATCCGCGCCGGACGCAAGACGCGCCTGGCCAACCACCAGCCCGTCCGCGACCCCGCCCCGGCCCGCCCCGCGGCGGCCACCCCATTGCTGCTGGCGACCTCTGACGGGTGCGCCGACGGATGCTGCGCCATTTCAGCCGACGCACCCGCACGCGCCGACGACAGGAAGGCCCTGCTCCTCGCGGATCCCTCACGCAAGGAGCCCACGGACACCAGCCTTACCGTGCCTGCGGGCCGGCCCTCGCTGCTGGCCATGGCCACGAGCACACCCGCCACGCGCACGGCCCCCGCCCAGAAGGACGGGCCCTCCCCGACGGCACCACACCGGGAGCCCGTGACAGGCTCCGCCGACGCGGCATCCGCGCCCTCCTGCGACTGTTGCTCGCACTGACGAACACCAGCCCGGGGCGGGCGCGCGAGCAAGGCGCGCCCGCCCCTGGTATCCGTCCACAGGCCGGCGCTGCTCCCAACAGGGCCGGGGGACAGGTCCTCTCGTAGGCGCAGGAGACCGGCCCCTGCGTGGCCGGTCCACATTGTCGGCCTAGGCTTGGTCCTAACTCACTAAGCTGATTAGTATGCGTATCCAGTCTCCGCACGGTCGATCACCCGCCCGGGGTGTCGGTGGAGGTGTCGCTGAACCCGCGAGCTTCCTCCGGAACTTGCCGGGACGACTTCACCGTCGAGCAGCGGCCGAGGAAGAAGGAGCTCGCCTCAGTGGCGTCCCACCGTCGTCCTAAGCAGCCGAATCACGCGTATACCTCCGTCCTGACCGCGACCGCCGCGGTCACGGTCGTGATGTCCGCCCAGTCAGCATCGGCGGACCCGCTGCCAGACCCGAACAAGAAGGGCGTGCAGGCCCAGATCGACCGCCTGTACGAGGAGGCCACCCAGGCCACGGAGAAATACAACGGAGCGAAAGAGTCGGCCGACCAGCTCCAGGAAGAGGCCGACAACCTGCAAGAAGCGGTCGCCCGCAAACAGGGCGCGCTCAACGAACTCCGTCAGCAGCTCGGCTCCGTGGCCACCGCCCAGTACCGCAGCGGCGGCCTCGATCCCTCACTCCAGCTGCTCCTGTCGGCTGACCCCGACGCCTACCTGGACAAGGCGTCCGGCCTCGACCGCCTCACCGCACGGCAGTCCGACACCCTCCAGCGCTTCCTCTCCCAGCAGCGTGCCCTGCAACAGCAGCGCACCCAGGCCGGCGAGAAGCTCAACAGCCTTCAGGACACACGGAAGGAACTGGGAAGCAAGAAGAAGGAGATCCAGGGCAAGCTGGCGCAGGCGCAGAAGCTCCTCAACACGCTGACCGCGAAGGAGCGGGCCACGATCGCCG
>JAHFUQ010000257.1 GCA_023265045.1 Acidimicrobiia bacterium | reverse complement strand
ACAGGGACAGGTGCTGGGCCTCGACCGCCATGATCATGGCGGACAGTCGCCGGGCGTTGACGTCGCTCATGAGGCCGACCCCGTTCTGGTGGGTCTGCAGCGACGTGGACTCCAGGCGGGCGGCCAGGTCGAGGGCGTTGGCCAGGTCGCCGAGGCCGGGGCGGGCCTGGGTCACGGCCTGGGCGACGACGGCGTTGGCCGCCGTCTGGGTCTTGCCGCCCAACTTCGCCGCGATCTCGTTGCAAGCGTTGGCGTGGTCGTTGTGCCGGGCCTTTGCCGCGGTGAGCAGGCTCTTCGCCATGGTGTTGGCGCCCGGTCCGGTGAACAGCGGCAGGGCGAGGATCGTCTCATAGGCGCTGATCAGCACGTTCTCCACCGATGCGGCCGTCTGCATGAGCATCACGTCGAGCGCCTGATCGGCGGCCGAACCGGCGAAGAGCCCCAGGAACCCCCGACGGTCGAGCGTCACCGCTCGTACCGTACGCGCTCGGCGATCAGAGGGGAGGGAGGGTGAAGGCGGGCAGCAGGCCCCGCCGGCCCAGCCGGGCGCAGAAGTCGTCGAGGGCGTCCATGGTGGCGAGGACCCGCCCGAACAGTTCGCTGACCTCCGCCGGGTTGCCGAACGAGGCCCTGACCGCCGCCACGATGGCCACGTAGAAGGCGTCGCAGGCGGCCGCCAGCTCCCGGTCGAGGTCGTCGTGGGGCCCGAGGCGGGTGACGAACGGGCGTGGCGCCGGCGTGACCGCGGCCAGGTCGTCGACGGGGTGGCTCCCCGCGAAGCTGACGAAGAAGTTGATCTCCTGGGCCAGCCCGGGGTCGACGTCGGGGGCGGGCGACGCCGAGGCCGCCTCGAGGTGGGCGTACTGCCGCTCCACGGCGGCGGCGATTGCCTGCTCGCGGCGCGGGAACCCCTCGAACTGGTCGGCGCGGAACGCAGCCAGCGGGATCGGTGCGCCGGTCTCGGGCATCACCCATGCGGCCCGGCCGAGCACCGGACGGCGCCGCGACCCGACGAGCAGGTCGTTGGCCTGGTGCAGCCGCTTCATGGCCCGGATGGCCAGGAACTTGGCGGCCGAGGCGGCGGCGGACGCGGCGTCAGCGGCCGGGCCGGCGCCGGTGACCTCGGGCTGCTCGGCCCCGAGGGCATACCGGATCAGCAGGTAGTCCACCATCAGGCCGTGCTCGAGTTCGGCCACGTAGGCGACCTCGTCGAGCAGCTGGTCCCGGGTGGGGGGGAGGGGTGGGGCCATCAGGTCCGCGAAAATAGCCGCCAAGGCCGCCGGACGGTCCGTAGCGTGCGTGCCTATGGCGGAGGTGCGGTGTACGACGGGCGAGGGCGACGAGGGCTGGTGTGACCACGCCGACCTGCACAGCCGGTTCATGCAGGAGGCCATCCCGGGCGAGCGGCCGACGCCCGTGGAGCTGCTCCAGGCCGGGGCCCGGGACCTCCCGGCCCACATGCGCACCGCCCGCCTCGTCGCCACTGAAGGCGGCCGGACGGTCGGGGCGGGCGCCGTCAACGTCAGCGACCTGCGCCGCACTGCCGGGATGTGGTTCCTCTACGTCGTACCCGAGCACCGGCGGCGGGGCCTCGGCTCGGCGATGCTCGCCGAGGCACGCCGGTTCGTCGCGGCTGGGGGCGAGCGCGGGTACTCCCGGCTCCGCACGTCCACCCCCGCCGGCGCCCGGCCCGGCGAGGCATTCGTCGAGTGGGCCGGTGGCGAGCGCGGGCTGGTGAGTGATCAGCAGCGGTGCCCCGTGGCGTCGCTCGACGCCGACCAGCTGCAGGCGTGGCGCGCCCGGGCCGGGGAACGGGCCGCCGGCTACTCGCTCGTGGCGTTCGACGGGGTCTGCCCGGAGGAGCACCTCGACGCCTTCACGGCCGCGATCCCCATCATGAACAGCCAACCGCACACCGCCGATGTCGAGGACGTCGTCCCCACGCGCGACGAGGTGCGGGAGAACATGGCCGGCTTCGTGCGCCAGGGCAACACGTCGTGGACGGTCTGCGTCCGGGACGACAGCACGGGCGCGTACGTCGGTTACACCGAGCTGTCCTTCTCGGCGTACCGGCCGTGGCGCGCCCAGCAGGGCGACACCGGTATCCACCCCGACCATCGGGAGCGCGGCCTCGGGCGGTGGCTCAAGGCCACCACTGCGCTGCGCCTGCTCGCGGAACGGCCCGAGGTCGAGTACATCGAGACCTGGAACGCCAGCGCCAACGCCCCCATGCTCTCGATCAACCGGGCCATGGGCTTCGAGGTCGTCGCCCGCTGGCAGCAGTGGTCTCTACCCGTGGAGCCGTAGCGCGTATTTCCGACGCGAACCTTCGCCTCAATGGTTATGACGAGCGAGGAGGTGAACGAACGATGGACGCATATGCGGACGTCATCAGGATGCAAGCGCAGGCGCGAATGCGAAAGCTTCGCGAGGAATCGGCTCGGTACCGGTTGGTGCGCTCCTTCGCGCCGGAACGAGACACGCGGCGCGAGCGGGTTGCTCGCTTCATCGGCCGCCGTCGTGGCCCGGTCACGGCCATCTCCGCGCCCACGCCCCTTCCCGAGGCCGCGTCGCAAGCCCGCGGTTTCGACGGAAAGGCAGCCTGAGGGGAAGGACGGCGTCGCGTCACGCCGCATCGTCTGGAACCGGACCAAGGCTCGTACACTGACCGTCCCCACCCGGCGGAGGCCCCCTGGACTGGCACATCCCCACCACCCTGCGTGACCGCGTGCGCGGGACGGGGCGCGTCGTCCGCCTCGGCGTACGCCTCGCGTGGCGAGCCAGCCCGGCCGCGACCACGGTCCTGCTGGTGGCGCTCGTCCTCGAGGCGGCCCTCCGGCCGGCGCAGTTCGCCCTGTCGGCGGCGGTCGTCCAGGGCGCGGTCGGCGGCGGCGACATCGTCGGCCCC
>JAHFUQ010000119.1 GCA_023265045.1 Acidimicrobiia bacterium | reverse complement strand
ACCTTGGCGCGCCGCTCCCGTTCTGCCTCGGCCTGGCGGGCCATGGCGCGCAGCAGCTCGGGAGGCAGGGTGATGTCCCGTACCTCGACCTGGCGGACCTCGACGCCCCACGCCTCCGTCGACGACGCGATCTGCGCCCGCAGTTCGCTGTTGACCTCCTCGCGGTGGGCCAGCAGGTCGTCCAGCTCGAAGCGCCCGATGATCGACCGGAGGCTGGTCATCGCCACCCGCTGGCTGGCGAACCGGAAGCTGTCCACGCCGACGATCGCCCGGACCGGGTCGACCACCTGGAAGTACACGACCGCGTCGACCTGGAGGGTGACGTTGTCCTTGGAGATCACGGCCTGCGGCGGGATGTCGACCACTTCGACCCGCAGGTTGACCTTGACGACACGGTCGACCATCGGGATGCGGGTCACGATCCCAGGTCCCGACGCCGAGTCCTTCACCCGGCCCAGCCGGAACAGCACGGCCCGCTCGTACTCGGTCACGACGATGAGGCACGACGCGATGGCGATGATCAGCACGAACACCACCCCGGCGATGATCCCTCCGGCCACGGCCTACCGGTCCAGTACCAGCGGAGCGGGCGGGTGGGGGAGGCCCTCGATCGCGCCGTAGATCTCGCCCAGGGTCGTGGCGTTGTAGATCGTGTGCAGCCGCTCCTCGGCCTCCGCCAGTTCAATGCGGCCGGCCCGGCAGGCGGACAGCACCGTCACCACCGCCCACGACTGCGACTGCCGAGTAGGGGGACGGTTCGACGCGATCGGCGTAGAGGGCACGACTCCATGATGACCCGTCGCCTTCGCAATCTCTAATACCTAGTATTGCGAGGTATAATGTAGCCAGGCTCGGATGTTCAGCCCGGTCGCAGAAGCCGTTTGAGGAGCTTGCCGCTCTCCGTGCGGGGTAGCTCGGCCCGGACTTCCCACGAGCGAGGGCGCTTGTAGCCGGCCAGGCGCGACGCGGCGAAAGCGGCCAGCGCGTCGACGTCGATCTCCCGGTCCGGCCACGCTTGGACGACGGCGTGCACCCGCTGGCCCCACTCGTCGTCGGGGACGCCGAGGACGGCCGCGTCCTGCACGTCCGGGTGGGCGTGCAGGACCGCCTCCACCTCGGCCGGGTAGACGTTCATGCCGCCGGTGATGACGAGGTCGTCGCGCCGGTCGCAGATGTACAGGTACCCCTCGTCGTCGAGGTAGGCGATGTCGCCGACCGACTTCCACCCGCCCTCGATCTCGGCCAACTGGGCGTCGCCGCGGTAGCCGTCGATGGCCAGCGCGGTCCGCACGTAGAGGTCCCCCTCCTCGCCCGGCGGCCGCTCCCGGCCGTCGTCGCCGACGATCTTCAGCTCGATGCCGCCGTATGGCCGCCCGCACGACCCTGGCTTGCGCAGCTGGTCCTCCGGCCGCAGGACGGTGTCGATGCCCAGCTCGCTCGAGCCGTAGACCTCGAAGAGGAACCCGTCGCCGAGCCTGGCGACGATCTCCTCCTTGAGGGCGTAGGGGACAGGAGCGGCGTTCACGATCAGCGACCGCAGCGACGAGAAGTCGGCCTCATCCAGGCCGGGAAGGCCGACGACCCGCTTCATGTGCGTCGGCGTCGAAAACGTCGAGGTCACCCGGTGGCGTTGTACCAGCGTCACCCACTCGGCTGCGTCGAACCGGCGCATGACGACGACGGTTCCGCCCGTCAGGTGGGTGATCAGGGCAAAGGCGTTGGGGCCCGCGTGGTACAGCGGGCCCGTGGTGAGGTGCACCTCGCTCTCGCCGCCCGGGAAGCGCAGCTCGGCCAGCATGGCCCCGAGCAGGGCCCGGTCGGTGCGGGAGCGCACCGCGCCCTTGGGCCGGCCGGTCGTGCCCGAGGTGTACATCATGGCGGCGCCGAGGGCGTCCTGGTCGGGCGCGGGAGGCTCATCGCCGCTGGCCGCAGCGAGCAGCGCGTCCCAGCCCGTCCAGCCCGCGTGCACGCCCCCGAAGACGATCCGGTGGGTCGCAGTGGGCAGGAGCGGCGCCTGGTCTGCGTCCGCCACCAGGATGGAGGCGCCGCTGTCGGCGACCACGAACTCCATTTCGGACGCGGTCAGCCGGTAGGCGAGCGGGATGGCCACCAGCCCGACCTTGCGGCAGGCGTGCATGGTGACGAGCACCTGCCGGCTGTTGGGCGCGCACCAGACGAGCCGTTCGCCGGCGCGGAGGCCCAGGTCACGAAGCCCGTTGGCGAGCCGGTTGACCTCGGCGTTGAGCGCCGCGTAGCTCGTGCAGACGTCGCCGTCGATGACCGCCACCCGCTCAGGGGCGACGAAGGCGTGGGCGGCGACGGGATCGGACGGGACGTTCATGCAGTCAGGCGAGGGTAACGACCTGATCGCACAGCCGGTCCAGCTGCGCACGGTCGTGGCTGACGATGAGGACGGTGCGCCGGCCCCGGAGCGACATGAGGGCGGCCTCGACGTGCCGGGTTGCGTCAGCGTCCAAGGCGGAGGTGGGCTCGTCCAGCAGCAGGAGGTCGGGGTCGAGCGCCAGGGCGCGCGCCAGGCACAGCCGCTGCTTCTGGCCCACGCTGAGCTGGCCCGCGGGGACGTCGAGGCGGTTCGCGACCTCGTCCCACAGGCCGGCCTCTTTGAGCGCGCCCTCGGCGCGGGCACGCAGGTCGGCCCTGGATCCCCGCATGACATGACGGATCGCAAAGGCGGCATTGGCGAGGATCGTCGCGGGGAACACCACGGGGACTTGGCCGAGCAGTGTCGCCCGCGCCCGCAAGGCGGGGAAGTCCACCGCGCCGTTGGTGACGTTCTCGCCCAGGACTTCGGCCGTGCCGCTCACCGTGAGGGTGGGGGGCAGCAACCCAACCAGGGCGCGCAGGACGGTCGACTTGCCCGCGCCCGAGGGTCCCCGCAGGCCCCACGTCGTGCCGGCGGGCGTGTCGAATTGGAGGGGTCCGACCAGGCGGCGGTCGCCGTGGTGGACGGCGAGGTCTCGCACGCGGATCGCGGTCACGTGGGCCGGCCTTGCATGCGCGGGCGGAACGGCGCGGCCGCGACCACCAGTAGGCCGGCGACCGCGATCAACACGACGGCGCTGGCCCAAGCGGCGCGGATGGCGGCGGGGTCGGCGGCGTCCTGGGCCAGGTTGAAGATGTGGCTGGGGAGGGCCACGATCGGCGATTGTCGCACTCCCGTCGGGAACCGCGGCGCTCCGGAGAACACGGTCGCGGTGAACAGCAGGGGCGCGGTCTCGCCTGCGGCGCGGGCCAGGCCGAGCAGAATCCCCGTAACCAGTCCCGGCATCGCATGGGGAAGCACGACCGAACGCACGACCTGGTCGTGCCGCAACCCGGAGGCCAACGCGGCTTCGCGTCGCTCGTCGGGGAGCGAGCCGGCGGCCGTTTGCACCGCGACGGCGATGGGCGGGACGGCGATGACAGCCAGTGCGATCGCGCCCGCCAGCCAGCTCTTCCCCCACCCCAGCCGGGTGCTGAACAACCAGTAGCCCCACAATCCGAGCAGGATCGAGGGCACGCCGGCCAATGTCAGCGTGACGGCCCGCAGCCCTCCGACCAGGCGCGCCCCCGCGTATTCCGCCATCACCAGGCCCAAGCCCAGCCCGACCGGCGCGGCGAGCGCACCGGCGGCGCCGACCACGAGAAGGGTCCCGGTCAGCTGATCGCGCACGCCGCCGCCGCTGGCGCCCGCGGCCGCCGACAGCCAAAAACGGGGATGCCACGCCGCGCCGCCCCGGGCGGACACCACCAGGGCCACGGCTCCCACCACGATCAGTGGCAGGGCGAGAGCGGCCCCGTACAAGGCCGTCGCCGCCCGGTCGCGCGCCCGGCGGGCTCGGAGTGCGGGGCGGAGGCAGGCGCGCCGAGCGCCGATCGACGAGCGCGGCGACGAGGCGCCGGGCCGGGTCCGGCGGCCGAAGACCGTCAGCGCCGCCACGGCTGTCAGCAAGAGGAGCCCCAAGGCGCAGAGGGCGGCCCAGTGGGCGCCCGCCGTCCCGGCCTGGATGCTTTCGGGGCTGTTGAGCTTGGTTGTCAGGGTCTGGCCCGGGCGGACGAGTGACCGGACGGCCGCCAGCGGCGAAAGGGGCAGCCGCCCGTCGGCCCGCCCCACCAGGAGGAAGACGGCGATGGTCTCGCCCAGCGCCCGCGCCAGACCCAGCAGGACGGCCGCGCCCAGGCCTTGGCGCGCCTGGGGAACGACGACGGAGCGGATGACTTCCGTGCGCGTCAACCCGCACGCGGTGGCCGCCTCCCGCGTACTGGCGGGCACCGCGGCCAGTGCGTCGACTGACACCGCCACGAGCGTGGGCAGGGTCATCACGGCCAGGACCAGCCCCGCCGCCAGCAGGCTGTCGCCGCCGGGCACCCCTCCCAGCCGCGAGACGAGCGGACGGAGGTAGATGACCCCCACGAGGCCGTAGACGATGGAGGGAACCACCGCCAGCACTTCGGCCCCCGCTTGGAGGCCGCGCCGCCACCGGGGCGGAACGACGTCAGCGATGGCGATGGCCGCGCCCCACCCGACCGGCGCGGCAAGCACGATCGCCAGCGCGGCGACCGCCGCAGTGCCCCAGATCATGGCCGCCGCCCCGTACTGGTGTCGGGACGGGTCCCAGGTCCGCCCCGTCAGCAGCGCCTTCCAGTCCACGTGGCCGGACGAGGCGCCGAGGGCCAGGAAGGCGACGATCAGCGTGAGCGCCAGCGCCGCTGCGCCCGCGCCGAGACCGGCGCTCATCGGCAGCCACCGGACGTGGGGCCGCCGCCGGCGCGACACCGCCGGAACGG
Source organism: Acidimicrobiia bacterium (assembly GCA_023265045.1). GTDB lineage: Bacteria > Actinomycetota > Acidimicrobiia > Acidimicrobiales > AC-14 > JAHFUQ01. The sequence continues at coordinate 6,324 of JAHFUQ010000119.1, read as the reverse complement.
TCAGGACGCCTTGAGGTCGGCGAGGGTCAGGTAGCCGTGCTTGCGCACCAGGTCCTGGCCATCGGCAGAGACGACGTAGTCGACGAAGGTCTTGGCCATGCCCGCGGGCGGGCCGTTCGTCACCAAGAACAAGGGTCGGGCCAGCGCGTAGGTCCCGTCCCGGATGTGGTCGTTGGTGGGCGCCACGCCGTCGACTGACAGGGCGGCCAGTTTCGGCTGGCCGATGATGAAGGCGGTGGACAGGGGGGTGACCGCTCCCGCCGTCGAGAGGACCTTGGTGCGCCCTTCCTCGTTGCCGCCGACGACCGCGAACCGGTCCGACTGTGGGGCCGGCGGCGCCTTCCCGCCGGCGTAGAGGTACTTGTCGAGGACCTCCCGCGTTCCCCGGCCCGGCTCCTTGTCGTAGACGAATACCTCGACATCGGGGCCGCCCAGCTCCTTCCAGTTCCGCACCCGTCCCTCGAACAGCGCTGCCAGCTGCGTGCGGGTCACGCTGCGCACCCCGGCGTCGACGATCTGCTTCTGGACGACGATCCCCACCCCGTCGGCGCCGATCTGGGTCGGCGTGAACGTGACCGTGGGTGCCGCGGCGCGGTCGCCGTCGCCTACCGCCTTCGAACTCATGGCAATCTCCACCTGGCCTTGGCCCAATTGGGCCAGGCCGCCCGCCGAGCCGCCCTGGTCGTCGATGGTGATGTTCATGCCCCGATTGCGGAGCACCTCGGCGGCGTCGGCCGCCACCGGGTTGACGGTGGTGGAGCCGCTGACCCGAAGGACGCCGCCGCCCGCGCCGTGGGTGGATCCGCCGCACCCGGCCAGGAGCGAGGTTGCCGCAACGACCATCAATGCGACTGCCCGCGATCTCATCCCGTCCCTTTATAAAGCTCGATTGATGTCGGACTTTTGCCCACCGTCCCATCCGGGGTCAAGCGCGGCGCCGAAGAGCCCTACGATGACGGGGTGGGCGGCTGCGTGCCCGAACGCCAAAACGGGGGCTTGGAGCGCGTCGTCGACGCCTATGTGGCGGCATGGAACGCAGCCGCCCCGTCAGACCGGCGAGCGCTGCTCGAGGAAGCGGTGACCGACGACTTCGTGTTCGAGGGCCCGACCGGCTCGTTCAAGGGTCGGGAGGCGGTCGTGGGCTTCATCGCCGAGATGCAGCAGCGCATGCCTTGCACCGAGGTGGTCCGCCGCGGCCCGGCCACGGCGGCGGGAGCTTTCGTCGAGTTCGGCTGGGAGATCCGCAACACGGCGTCGGGCGCTCGCCTCCTGGGCGGCGCCGACTGGGCCGACGTCGGCGACGACGGGCGCCTGACCCGGGTCGAGATGAAGCACATGGAAGCCTGACCAGATGATTGCGATAGGTTCGCCCGCGTTCAGAGCGCCGGCAGGAGGCCCCTCATGACCATGACCCCGCCTCGGCAGAAAGTCGACCGCGACGAGGTGTTCCTCGAGTACACGAAGAGCATTTGCCCCGTTTGCAAGACGGTCATCGACGCCGAGGTCAACGTCAAGGACAACCGCGTCTTCCTGCGCAAACGCTGCGTGGAGCACGGGCTGTTCGAGGCGCTCCTCTACTCCGACGCCAAGATGTACTTCGACTCGCTGCGGTACAACAAGCCCGGCACCATCCCGCTCGAGACCCAGACCGAGGTCAAGGACGGCTGCCCGCTCGACTGCGGTCTCTGCCCCGAGCACAAGCAGCACGCCTGCCTCGGGATCATCGAAGTGAACAGCGGCTGCAACCTCGACTGCCCCATCTGCTTCGCCGACTCAGGCCACCAGCCCGACGGCTTCGAGCTGACCCTTGAGCAAGTGGAGTGCGCGCTGGACGCGTTCGTGCGGTCCGAGGGCGAGCCCGAGGTCGTGATGTTCTCGGGCGGCGAGCCGACCATCCACCCGCTGATCCTCGACTTCATCAAGATGGCCAAGGACAAGGGCGTCCACATGGTGACGCTCAACACCAACGGCATCCGCCTGGCCCACGACCGCAAGTTCGTCGCCGACCTGGCCGCCTTGAAGCCGCTCGTCTACATGCAGTTCGACGGGTTCGACCCCGAAACGCACGTCGCCATCCGCGGGCGCGACCTGCGCTCGGCCAAGGAGAAGGCGCTGGCCAACTGCGCCGAGTTCGGTGTCAAGGTCTCGCTGGTGGCGGCCATCGAGAAGGGCCTCAACGAGCACGAGATCGGCGAGATCCTCAAGTTCGGCGTGAAGCACCCGGCCGTGCGGTCGGTCGCCTACCAGCCCGTCACCCACTCCGGCCGCCACGTCGAGTTCGACCCCATGCAGCGGCTGACCAACGCCGACATCATCCACGGCCTGGTCGACCAGGTTCCCGAGTGGTTCAAGCTGTCGGACTTCGTGCCGGTGCCGTGCTGCTTCCCCACCTGCCGGTCGATCACCTACCTGCTGGTGGACGAGGACAACGTGGTGCCCATCCCCCGCCTGGTGAACGTGGACGACTACCTCGACTACGTGAGCAACCGCGTGATGCCCGACATGGCCGTTCGGGAGGCTCTCGAGAAGCTGTGGAGCGCGTCGGCGGTGCCGGCGGGCGAGGAGGGCAACACCACCGCGCCGCTCGAGTGCGCCACGTGCGGCATCGACCTGCCCGAGGCGCTCAAGGACCTGGCCGACAAGTCGTTCATGGTCGTCATCCAGGACTTCCAAGACCCGTACACGCTCAACGTGAAGGCGCTGATGAAGTGCTGCGTCGAGGAGATCACCCCCGACGGCAAGCTCATCCCGTTCTGCGCCTACAACTCGGTGGGGTACCGCGAGCAGGTGCGCGAACAGCTGTCGGGCGTGCCCATACCGACCATCGTGCCCAACGCCACCGGGTTGCAGCCGGTGTTGCTGACCACCCGCTACGGGTCGAAGACGGCGAGCAACGGGAACGGCAACGGTGGCCATGTGCCCGCCAACGCCACCAACATCGGCAAGACGCTGCGGTGACGGACACATCGTTCAGCCACGCAGGCGGTATGAGTGCGGACGAAGCGAAGGCGTGTTGCGCCCGCACCTACCAGCAGGACATCGTCGCCCTCATCCTGGGTGACAGCTACCACCCCGGCGGGCTGGCGCTGACCCGGCGGCTGGCGCAACAGCTGGGCATCCAACCCGGACACCGCGTGCTGGACGTGGCCAGCGGGCCGGGCACGACCGCGTTCCTCCTCGCGTCGGAATTTGGCGCCGTGGTGGACGGCGTGGATCTCGGCGACCGGGCCGTGGCGATGGCTGGGGCAAAGGCCCGGGATCGGGGGCTCGCCGAGCAGGTGCGCTTCCACGTGGGCGACGCCGAGAAGCTGCCGTTCGAGGATGCGACGTTCGACGCGGTGGTCTCGGAGTGCGCGTTCTGCACCTTCCCGGACAAGCCGACGGCGGCGGCGGAGATGGCCCGCGTGCTCAAGCCGGGCGGCAAGGTCGGCATCACCGACGTCGCCCTCGACCAGACCCGGCTGGCGGAGGAGCTGCGCTCGCTGGCGGGCTGGGTGGCGTGCCTGGCCGACGCCCGCCCGCTCGACGAGTACGTGGCGATCCTGGCCGCGGCGGGGCTCGACACGATGCACACCGAGTCCCACGACGAGGGCCTGGCGACCATGATCGAGCAGATCGACGCCCGCCTGGTGGCGTTCAAGATCGCCAAGCTGCCGGCCATCGAGGAGATCGATTTCGACCTGGCTCGCCGCCGCACCGCGCTCGCGGCGCAGGCCGTGGCCGACGGCATCGCCGGCTACAAACTTCTGGTGGTCGCGAAGCGTTAGCTCCCCTGACTACCGTAGGATCAGGGCTACGAACACGGCGGTAGGTCTCAAGAGATGGTTCGCGGTTCTGTCGGTGGCGGTGCTGGCCGTCCTCGGCCTGGCACAAAGCGCGGCACGGGGCGCTCAAGGTGTCCCCGTGGGTGCCGGTTCGGGGGGAGGCTCGTCCGGTTTAGGCATCTCGCCGACACAGGGGCCGGCCGGGACCACGATCACGGTGACGGGAGCGATCGGCCCGTGCCAGGTGAACTTCGACGGCGTCTCGGTGGGCGCGAGCTCGAACTGCGCGAGCCCCGCCCCGACCTTTGCCGTCCCGTCGCCGGTCGCGGCAGGGATGCATACCGTCCAAGTCGTGGGCGGGGTCAACAACGCGGATTTACCCCCCCAGAACTTCACCTTCACCGTGCTCCAGACGCCGCCGCCGACGGACTCAACGACCACGACCACGACCGCGCCGCCGCCGACCTCGGTGCCGGACACGACGGTGGCCTCGACGGCTCCGCCTGCTACCGCCGGCCCGGCCACGACCTCGGCGCCCTCGACGACGCTCGCGGCGACGTCTCTGCCGCCCTCTACGACCGCCACCGCGCCCATTGCGTCCGGGGCGGCGCCCACCGTCGCCCCGCAGCCGACAACGACGCTGGTCACGGCCCCGTCGCAGGCGCCTTCGTCGGGCACGTCACCCGCTGTTCCGATCGCAGTGGCCGCCGGCGTGCTGCTGGTGGGCGGGCTGGTGGTCAAGAAGCTCTGGCCGCCGAGCGCTGCTCCCTCTGATCCCGAGCCGCCCTCCGACGACGAGCCGCCCTCCGACGACGAGCCGCCGGCTGAGGACGAGGCCGTCGAGCCGGGGACGGAGACCGAGCTGGCCCCCGTCCTGGCGGCGGCCGTGGCCGCGCCGGCCGCGGTGGCGACCGCCGTGCTCGCCCCGTCGGGCGAACGCTGCTCGGGCCCGCGCCAGGCCGTGGAGGACGCGTCGAGTCGAGCCGAGGCCGCCAACCTCGAGGTCGTGCAGGCCCAGCAACGGGCGCGGGACGCCGAGCGCCGGGCCGACGACCTACGGCGCAAGGTCGACGAGGCCGGCGGCGACGGCAAGTGGCGCCGCCCGGTCATCCCGTACGCGCTCCCGGCCGGGACGGCGGAGCGCAAGCTCGACCAGTTCCTCGTCGAGTACGAGAACCCCCACGCGCCGCGCACCCCGAACGGGAAACGGGGCTGGTACCGGACCCAGCGCACGACGAAAGTGCGGGGGATCATGCTCAGCCCGCTGCCGCCGACAGAGGGCGCGTTCGGGGCGGGCAACATCGCTTACCAGCTGACCGTGAAGCCGCGGGGCCCGTCCGGGCATGTCGTCATCGACGACGAGGGCGTGGTCGGGCTGCTGCCCGACGACCACGTCGCCATGCACCGGCCCGAGGCGGACGAAGCGGCGCTGGTGGTCATGGTGGCCAGGCTCGGCGGTGACAGCGACGCCGAGGACAAGGCGCTCCGCCACGCCGCGGACTGGTGTTCGATCCACCTGCAGAGCCATCGCATCCCCACCCAGCTGATCACTCGGGAAGAGTGGTTGGACGGCAGAGCCGGATTTCTGGACGCCGGCAACTTCGCCGCCGCGACGCCGGATCGCCCCCGACCGGAGTTCCCCTGGGACCGTTTCATGCCGCTCCTGCACCAGCGGGGGTCGCGGGGCATCCCGGGCGTGCTGCCAACCGGGCGGAAGGAGCGCGACAACGGCCTCAACGGGCAGCTGGACCAGGCCGAGCTCGACGTGGACGCGGCCCGCTCCGAGGCTCAGGCCGCCGAGCAGCGGGCCCGCCAGGCGCGTGAGGAGACCGCGGCGCGCATACAAGACCTCGTGGCCTGCGAGATCCAAGGGACGCCGTCGCCCGAGGACCTGCTGCCCGGAGAGCCGGCGCCTCCGCCCCAAAACCCCGACGACGACGACGAGGGTCGCTACTACCTTCTCGTTCACGAGAACCCCAATGCCAGTTTGCGCGACAACGGGAAGCACGGGTGGTACTACCCGACCCGGCAGAGCCCCATCCGCGGGATCGTTGTGCATACGGCCGAGTCGTTCGACGCCGAGGGAGTCGCCGCCTATCTGGCCGCCGTGGATCGGCCCGCCGCCGCTCACGTGGTGGTCGACCCGACGACGACCGTTCCGCTCTTGCCCGACGGAATGACGGCCTTCCACGCGGTGGGGGGCAACTCGGCCGGGCTCGGGATCGAGATCGCCTACAAAGCGGCGCTGTGGGGAACGCAGCCCGCGGTGGAGGAGCTGCTATTGGCCCGCTCGGCGGTGTGGTGCGGGTTGCGCGCTCGCCTTCACGGCATACCCGTGCGCCGGGTCACCGTCGACGAGTGGGAGGCGGGCGCGCAGGGGTTCATCTCCCACGCCGAGCTCGACCCGTCGAGCCGGACCGATCCGGGGGCCGACTTCCCATGGGACCGGTTCCTCACGCTCGTGGCCCGGATCGCAGGCGCGCCCGCCACCTCCCCGGCCGATACGACCGCAAAGGGGGCGCCGGCGTGACCGGCATCTGCCCCACGTGCGCGGCGCCGA
>JAHFUQ010000118.1 GCA_023265045.1 Acidimicrobiia bacterium | reverse complement strand
TCGACGCCCCGCTCAGCCCGCCGCCTCTCGGCGACGGACCGGGGCCTGCTACCGGGCTCTCCGGCGATTACCCGGGCGGGACTCGCACCCGCTGGTCTGGTCCAGTTTTCAGGACGCAACACACCCTGACCCTACGCTCAAATAGGCGGCGTGAGGAGCCCCCAATTTCTCACATAAGCGTGCTGGTTGCCCCGGACAAGCTGAAAGGTTCCCTCACCTCCGCCCAGGCGGCGGTCGCCATCGCGGAGGGCGTACGCCGGGTGTGGCCCGCGGCGACGGTGCGGCTGCTGGCGATCGCCGATGGCGGGGACGGCCTGATCGACACGCTCGTGGCCGCCGGGCGGGCCGAGCCGGTTTCAACGGGGATCGCGTTCCTGGGCGCCGCCTCGCGGACCGTCGTCGTCGAAGTCGCCCAGGCGGGCGGCCTCGGCGGGCGGCGTCCCGACCGGGAGGAGGCGCGCACGGCCTCGTCGGCGGCGGCCGGCGCCCTCGTGCGGGCCGCCCTCGACTTCGGGCCGGAGTGCTTGATCGTCGGGATCGGCGGCACCGCCAGCACCGACGGCGGCGCCGGCGCCCTGATCGCGCTGGGCGCCTCGGTGCTCGATTCCGAGGGCCAGAGGATCGGCCCCGGCCTGGCCGGGTTGGGACAGGCGGCCGCAGTCGACTTCACCGGGCTCGACGGTCGCCTCGCCCGCGTGTCCGTGCAAGTCGCCGCCGATGTCGACTCGCCCCTGCTCGGGCCAGCCGGCGCGGTGCGGATGTTCGGCCCGCAGAAGGGGCTGGCGGAGGACGACCTGGCGGACGGCGAGGAGGCCATGGCGCGCTTCGCCGAGCTCCTGCGCCGGGCGGCCGGCGTCGAGGTGGCGGCGCTACCAGGCGCCGGCGCGGGCGGAGGCCTCGCCGCAGGACTGGCGGCAGCAGCCCACACCGCGCCCCGCTCCGGGTCGGGCGTCGTCTTCGAGTTGCTCGGCGTCGAGGAGGCGCTGCGCGAATCCGACTTGGTGATCACCGCCGAGGGGTCGCTCGACGGCCAGTCCCTGATGGGCAAGGCCCCGATCGTGCTGGCCCGGAGGGCCGCGGCCCTCGGGGTGCCCTGCCTGGCCGTCGCCGGCTCGGTCACGCTGTCCGCCAGTCACCTTCGCGCCGAGGGCGTCGTGGCCGCCGCCGCCCTCCTCGACCGCGAACCGGACCTCGCCCTCGCCATCGCCCAGGCCGCGTCCCTCCTCACCAGAACCACCGCCGAGCTGCTGGTCAGATGGCCTTACCCGGGTTGAGGATCCCAAGCGGGTCGAAGGCGTCCTTGATGCGGGCCATCAGCGCCCGCTCCGGGGCTCCGATGACGGCGTCGAGGTGCGGCCGCTTCAGGAGGCCGATCCCGTGCTCCCCCGTGATCGTCCCGCGCAGCCCAACTGCCGCGGCCAGGATCTCCCGAAAGGCCGCTTTCGCCTTCGCCTCGGCACGGGGGTCACCGGGGTCAAGGACGATCGTGGGATGGAGGTTGCCATCGCCCGCGTGTCCGAAGGCGCCAATGACGATCCGGTGGCGCGCCGCGACCTCCTCGATCCTCGCCAACATCTCTGGGATGGCGAGAATCGGGACGACGACGTCGTCGAGCAGGGCGACGCCAAGCCGCTCGAGCGCGGGGAGTGCGTAGCGGCGGGCGTCGAGGAGCGCCTCGGCTTCGACGGGATCGGATGTGCTCGTGACCGCGGTGGCGCCCGCGCCCTCCATCGCGGCCACACATCGAGCCGTTTCGGCCACGTCGGCTTGGGCGATGAGCACGGCGCCGGCCGTGGTGTCCAGGCCCGCGCCCGCAAGCCGCTCGACCGCGCCGATCGTCGTCCTGTCCATCAGCTCGAGCAGCGAAAGATCGGCCACCCGTTGCAAGGCCAGCACCGCGACGCCCGCATCGGGCGGCGACGCGAACGTCGCCAGCAGTGTCGACAACGGCGCCGGCGGGCGGCGCAGCCGCACCGTCGCCTCGACGATCACCGCCAGGATCCCCTCGGAGCCGACCAGGAGCCGGGTGAGGTCCAGGCCGGCCACGTTCTTGCGGGTGGCGGCGCCGGTGCGGATCACCGTCCCGTCGGCCAGGACTGCGGTAAGGGCGGCGACGTGATCGCCGGTCACGCCGTACCTCAGGCAGCAGCCGCCGCCGGCGTTGGTGGCGATGTTCCCGCCGATGGTGGAGATGGCGCGGCTGGCGGGGTCGGGCGGGTACCAGAGCCCGTGTTGAACGACCGCCGCCTGGAGGTCGGCCGTGAGGACCCCGGCCTGCGCGGTTGCCGTCCGCTGCGCGATGTCGACGTCAAGGACCTGGTCCATTCCGAGCGTCGACAGCACGATGCAGCCGTCGTGCGCGTTTGCCCCCCCGGCGAGGCCCGTGCCTGCGCCCCGCGTGACGACCGGGACTCGGTGCGCGGTTGCCACCTGGAGTGCGGCGACCACATCGCCGGTGCTCCGCGCCCGCACGACGGCGCTCGGCGCCCCCGCCGCCGCCAGCGCGCCGCGGTCACGGGCGTAGGCGGCGAGCTCGTTGGGCTCGACGTCGACCCGGCTGGCGCCGACGCGAGCGACGAGCGCAGCCGTCACCGAGGTCACCTAGGAATGGTAAGTCGCTACCGTGGCAGCACAACCAAACGGGGAGGACACATGGCGATCGACCCGACCAAGACAGCCGTAGTGCTCATCGAGTACCAGAACGATTTCACCTCGGACGGCGGGGTTCTCCACCCGGCCGTCGAAGCGGTCATGGACAAGACCGACATGCTCGCCAACACCGCCAAGGTCATCGAGGCGGCTCGGGCGTCGGGGGCGACGATCATGCACGCCCCCATCACGTTCGCCGAGGGCTACAACGAGATCAGCGCCCACCCCTACGGCATCCTCAAAGGCGTGGTCGACGGGAACGCCTTCGTGAAGGGGTCGTGGGGCGCAGCCATCGTCGACGAGCTGGCGCCGCAAGCAGGCGACATCGTGGTGGAGGGCAAGCGCGGCCTCGACACCTTCGCCAGCACCAACCTCGACTTCATCCTGCGCAGCAAGGGGATCACGACCATCGCCCTCGGCGGGTTCCTCACCAACTGCTGCGTGGAGTCGACCATGCGCTCGGGGTACGAGAACGGCTACGAGGTCATCACCCTGCGCGACTGCGTGGCGGCGACGTCGGCCGAGGAGCACGACAACGCCATCGCCTACGACTACCCGATGTTCTCTAAGCCGATGACGTCCGAAGAGTTCATCGCCGAACTCGGTGACTAACCCGCGCTAGCCCCGGGCGACGAAGTACTTGGCCTTGGGGTGGTGGGATATCAGGGCCGAGGTCGACTGCTCGGGCTCGTACTGGAAGTCCTCGCTGACGGACACGCCGATGCGTTCGGCGCCGAGCAGCTCGGCCACCTTCAGGTTGTCCTCCAGGTCGGGGCAGGCCGGGTAGCCGAACGAGTACCGCCCGCCGCGGTACCCCTGGTGCACGAGCACGTCGGTCTTCGACCCGTCCTGGTCGGCGAAGCCCCACTCCTGGCGGATGCGCAGGTGCCAGTACTCGGCCAGCGCCTCGGCCATCTCGACACCCAAGCCGTGGAGCAACAGGTACTCCTGGTAGCGATCCTCCGCGAACAGCTTGGCGGTCGCCTCCGATACGGCCGACCCCATCGTGACGAGGTGGAACGCGGCGTAGTCGGCGTCGCCTGAGTCGACGGACCGGAAGAAGTCGGGGATGGAGCGGAACGGGTCCCGCGGCTCGCGCGGGAACGTGAACCGGGCCCACTCGCCGGTGCGCGCTTCGTCCTTCCAGATCACCAGGTCCCGGCCGTCGGCGTTGGCGTGGAAGTAGCCGTACACGACCTGGGGGACGAGCACGCCCGATGCGGTGGCCAGGGCCAGCTGCTCGCGCAGCACCGGCCGCAGCCGGGCCTTGAACTCGGCATCCGTCTCGCCCTTCTCGGGCCGGAACTGCCACTGGTTGCGGAAGAGCGCCGTCTCGTTGAGCCACGCCGCGATGTCGTCGATGGCGATGCCCTTGACCACTCGCGTCCCGATGAACGGCGGCACGAACACGGGGTTGTCGGCCTCGACCGCCGGCGACCGCGCCGGCAGCTCGTCGACCGCGGTCGCCTTGACGCTGCTCGTAGGGCGGGCGGCCATCAGCTCGCGACCGAACGACGCGTCCTCGGAGCCCGAGCGCTTCAAGTCCATGAGCCGGTCCATGGTCCGCAAACCCTCGAACGCGTCCTTGCCGTAAAACACGCGACCCTCGTAGACGGAGCGCAGGTCGTGCTCGACGTAGCGGCGGGTGAGGGCGGCGCCGCCGAGGAGCACAGGCACGTCGGCCGACAGGCCGCGCCGGTTCAGCTCCTCCAGGTTCTCGCGCATGATCAGCGTGCTCTTCACGAGGAGCCCGCTCATCCCGAGGGCGTCGGCGTTGACCTCCTCGGCCTTGGCCAGCATCTCGGCCAGCGAGACCTTGATGCCGAGGTTGTGGACCTCGTAGCCGTTGTTGGTGAGGATGATGTCGACGAGGTTCTTGCCGATGTCGTGCACATCGCCCTTGACCGTGGCGATCACGATGCGACCCTTGCCCCCCTGGTCGGACTTCTCCATGTGCGGCTCGAGGAAGGCCACCGCCGCCTTCATGCACTCGGCCGACTGCAGCACGAAGGGCAGTTGCATCTCGCCCGACGCGAAGAGCTCGCCGACGACCTTCATCCCCGCCAGCAACGTGTGGTTCACGATGTCGAGCGCGGCCGTCGTGGAGAGCGCCAGGTCGAGGTCGGCCTCCAGGCCGTCACGGTCGCCGTCGATGATGCGCTGCTCGAGCCGCCGTTCAACGGGCCAGCCGCTGCGGTCCTCCTTCTCGACCGCCGTCGCGCTCACCCCCTCGAACATCGAGATCAGCTCGTGCAGCGGGTCGTAGCCGTCGGCCGGCCGGCGGCGGTCGTAGATGAGGTCGAGGCACACCTCGCGCTGGCGCTCGGGGATCTTCGAGAGCGGCATGATCCGCGCCGCGTGGACGATGGCGGCGTCGAGCCCCGCCTCCACACACTCGTGCAGGAACACCGAGTTGAGGACGTGGCGAGCGGCCGGATTCACGCCGAACGACACGTTGGACAGGCCGAGGATCGTGTGCACACCCGGCAGTTCGGCCTTGATGCGCCGGATGCCCTCGATGGTCTCGATCCCGTCGCGCCGGCTCTCCTCCATGCCGGTGGTGAGCGGCAACGCCAGCGGGTCGAACAAGAGGTCCTCGGGCTCGAGGCCGTACCGGTCGACCGCGAGGTCGTGGATCGCCCGCGCGGCGCGCACCTTCCAGTCGGCGGTGCGGGCCTGGCCCACCTCGTCGATGGTCGTGCACACGACCGCGGCGCCGTACTCGCGAGCCAGCGTGAGGAACTTGTCGAGGCGCGTGCCGGGCTCCGCGCCCTCTTCCAGGTTGACCGAGTTCAGCACCGGCCGGCCGCCGATCCACTGCAGCGCCGTCTCGACGACCGGGGCCTCGGTGGAGTCGATCATGAGGGGCACGCTCACCTGGGTGCAGAATCGGCGCGCGATCTCGTCCATGTCGGCGACGCCGTCCTCGCCCGTGTAATCGACGCAGACGTCGACGAGGTGGGCGCCTTCCTTGACCTGGTCGCGGCCCATCGCCACGCACGTGTCCCAGTCGTCGGCCAGCATCGCCTCGCGAAACTTCTTCGAGCCGTTGGCGTTGGTGCGCTCACCCACCACGAGGAACGAGACGTCCTGCTTGAACGGCACATGGGTGTAGATCGAGGCCGCGCCGGGCTCACGCTCGGGCTCGCGCCGCTTCGGCACGAGGTTGCGGCAGCGCTCGACCACCGCCCGCAGGTGCGCCGGCGTGGTGCCGCAACAGCCGCCGATGACCGACACGCCGAGCTCGGTGACGAACTGGGCGTGGTGGTCGGCCAGTTGGGCGGGCGTGAGGTCGTAGTGCATCTTGCCGTCGACGACCGACGGCAACCCGGCGTTGGGCAGGCACGAGATCGGGGTGCGGCAGTGCTGGGACAGGTGCAGCAAATGCTCGTGCATCTCCGTGGGACCGGTGGCGCAGTTCAGTCCGATGACGTCGGGTTTGAGCGCTTCGAGGGTGGCGAGCGCGGCGCCCACCTCGGTTCCGGGGAGCATCCGGCCGGTGAGCTCCATCGTCACCTGGACCTGGATGGGCGTGCTGCGACCAGTGGCGGCCATGGCCCGCCGGGCGCCGATGATGGCGGCCTTGGCCTGGAGCAGGTCGAACACCGTCTCGATGAGCAGCAGGTCGACGCCGCCCTCGAGCAGGCCCCGCACCTGGACTTCGTAGGCGTCGCGCACCTCGGCGAAGCGGATCTGCCCAAGCGACGGGAACTTGGTGCCGGGGCCGATCGAGCCGGCGACCCAGCCCTGGTAACCGTCGGCGACTGCACGGGCCAAACGGGCCCCTTTGACGTTCAGCTCGTGGGCCCGGTGGGCGATGCCGTACTCGTTGAGGGTGATGGGCGAGGCCCCGAACGTGTTGGTCTCGACGACCTCGGCGCCGACTTCGAAGAACGACCGGTGCAGGTCGGTGATGACGTCGGGACGCGTGTCAACCAGCAGGTCGACGCAACCCTCGAACGTCGAACCGCCGAAGTCGTCCGCAGACAGGTTGCGAAGCTGGAGGTTGGTGCCGGTGGCGCCGTCGTAGATCACGACTCGCTCGCGCACCGCGTCGAGGTAGCTGCGCATCACCGAAGGCTACCGGGGCGCGGCGGCGCACTTCGCCGGGTTTGTCGACCAGCGGCCCCGTGCCGGCCCGGTGGACTGCATGTGCACGACCAGTTGAAAAATGCTAGGAATCTGGCGCGGCTGGGGCACCGAACCCTGGGGGACAGCAGGCATGTCGGTCTTTGTAGTGCTCGGGCTCATATGGGCGGCGGTCTTGCTCCCGCCGGTATTTCGCGCCCGAGCAGAGCGTCGTGAAAAGTTCATCGACAGCTTCCGCGAACAAATGGGGGCCTTGGACAACCGCAAGGCGCGTGCCACCGAGGTCGACCGCAACGCGGGTCGCAAGGTTCGCCGGGCGCTGAAAGTCCCGCGCAAGGCCAGTCCCGCGCAACGGCGCCGCGACATCCTTGGGGGGATGCTGGGGGCGTTGACGGGCTCGCTGGTGTTGGGCATATTCCCGTCGCTGCGGATGGTGTGGGTCCTCCACCTGTTCCTGCTCAACCTTTTCCTCGGGTACGTCGCCCTCCTGGCGCATCGCCGCAACCTCGCCCTTCGCCGCGTCCGCGTCCGCGTCCGGCGGCCGCCGGTCCCGAGGGTCGCGCTCGCGCCCCTCGACGCCGCCTCCTGACGTCGCCGTCCTGACTCGTCCGAGGATTTACACGCGCGGCGGCGACGACGGTACGACCGGCCGGCTCTACGGCGGTCGGGCGCGCAAGGACGATGCCGCCGTCGAAGCGGGCGGCGACGTCGACGAGGCCCAAGCGGCCATCGGGCTGGCTCGTGCCGGCGCAAAACGGGGCGGCGAGCTCGACCAGGTGCTGACCGCGCTGGAACGTGACCTCTGGGTGCTCATGGCCGAGGTCGCGACCGTTGCTGACCACCGCAGCAAACTGGTGGCGGGCAAGACGCGGGTGACACCCGAAATGGTGGAACGGCTCGAACGGCTCATCGACGACGTGGCCGCGAGGTTCGAGCCCCCGCACGAGTTCGTCGTCCCCGGGCAGTCCGTCGTCGCAGCACAGCTCGACGTGGCCCGAACCGTCGTGCGGCGGGCGGAGCGCCGGGCGCTGGCCGTCGCCGTCGAGGGGTCGTCGGTGGGCCCCTACCTCAATCGGTTGTCGGACCTGCTCTGGACACTGGCACGCTGGCAGGAAGACGAGTCGCTGCCCGCACGCCCGGAGGCCCCTTCATGACGATCACCTTCATCCCGGCCGACCGCCTCCCCGACGACGCCGGGATCGTCGGCGTCCCCGTGTTCGCGGGCCGGGTCGTGCCCTCGGGCATGGCGGACGTCGAGTACCTGAACCAGCGGGGCTTCGAGGGCATCGTGGGCGAGACGATGATCGTGCCGTCGTCGGGCGGCGGGCTCACGCTGGTCGCGGTCGGCGCCGGGAAGCCCGAAGAGGTCACGGCCGACGTCGTTCGCCGGGCGGGCGCGGCGTTCGTGAAGGCCGTGTGGAACGAGGCCCGGGCCGCGTTCGCCCTGCCGTCGGGGTGGGACGCCCAAGCGCTAACCGAAGGCGCGGCCATGGCGTCGTACCGCTACACGCGCTACAAGGCCCACAGCAAGGCGTGCCGGCTGGAGTCCCTGCTCGTCCTGAGCGACGGCGGCCCTGACGCGGTCGCGGCGATCGAGCGCGGCGCCCGCCTGGCGGGGGCCGTGGCGCTGGCCCGAGACCTCATCAACGAGCCCGCCGCCGACCTCACGCCCCAGCGCCTCGCCGACGTGGCCGCCGAGATCGTCGAGCGCGAAGGCAGCCTCCGGCTGACCGTGCTCGACGAGGCGGCCATCGCCGCCGAGCGCCTCGGCGGGCTGCTCGGCGTGGCCGCAGGGTCGACGGTGCCGCCGCGCCTCATCGAACTGGTCTACGACCCGCCGGGCGCGCGAGGGACAGTCGCGTTGGTCGGCAAAGGCATCACGTTCGATTCCGGGGGACTGTCGATCAAGCCCGCCGACGGCATGGAGACGATGAAAACTGACATGTCGGGCGCGGCGGCGGTGCTGGCCGCCATGTCGACCCTGCCGGCTTTCGCCCCGCCGGTGAAGGTGATCGGGATCGTGCCCGCGTCCGAGAACATGCCAGGGGGGAGCGCCACCAAGCCCGGCGACGTCCTGCGCATCCGCAACGGCAAGACCGTCGAGGTGCTCAACACGGACGCCGAGGGCCGGCTCGTCCTGGCCGACGGGCTGTCACTGGCCGTCGAGGCCGGCGTCGATGCGATCCTCGACCTGGCCACCCTCACTGGTGCGTGCAAGATCGCGCTCGGCGCTCGCATCGCCGGGCTCATGGGCAACCACGACGGGTGGCAAGCGCAGGTGCGGGCCGCCGCCGACCGCGCCGGCGAACCGGTGTGGCCCCTTCCCTTGCCGGACGAGTACCGCAAGCAGATCGACTCCGACATCGCCGACCTCAAGAACATCGGCGCCGGGCGCTGGGGCGGCGCGCTCACGGCCGGGCTGTTCCTGCGGGAGTTCGTGGGCGACGTGCCGTGGGCGCACCTCGACATCGCCGGCCCCGCCCGCAGCGAGGACGACGACGGCTACACCACCAAAGGCGGGACCGGCTTCGGCGTCCGCACCATCGTCGAAGCGCTCATGGCCTTCGAGCCGCTGTAAGGGCCTGTTCGCCGGCGCCCAAGCGACCGCGAAGGTCCCATCGACGCCGAAGACGCCTCGCCCTGCTCCGGGCCGGCGCCGCCCCGGCGCCGGTGGCGATCCGACCCGCTATCCGGCGTAGAACGCACATCCGGCGTCCAACCGACCGCCCGTGTCGCTTGGACGCCGAAGACCCCTCGCCGGGCTCCGGGCCGGCGCCGCCCCAGCGCGACGCCGGCCTCGCCGGGCCTACCCGTGCCGGCCGGCAGGGAGAGATCCGGCCGGCGACGGGTGGGGGACGACCGGCGGTCGGTCGTGGGTACGACCGCCGGTCGGTGGGGGACCTCAGGCCGCGCCGTCGGGCGCGCCCACCTCGATGTCAGGGTCGTCGTAGTCGTACAACGCTCGCTGGTGACGGTCCCACGCCCACTCGGCCGACTCGCGGGCGAGCACGGGATGGAACTTCCAGCGCACCAACTGCCGCGCCGCCTCCTCATGGTCCTCGCCCAGCTCCAGCAGGCTGAGGGCGAGACCGCACGCCCGGCGCCGGAGCTGGTCGGCGGCCGGCACGGCCAGAGTGGCCTCTTGCCATTCGCGATGGGTCTGCTGCAACGACGGCGGAAGGCGGAGCAACTGGCGCCGGTTGAGAGGCGGCAGCTTGCGGCGCACGACGATGGCCGTGGCGCCGCTCCGCCCGACCGCAGCCGCGTCAGCGCCGCCCAGCTCGGCCGCCGCGGCGCCCCCGAGTTCGGCCAGGTCGAACCGGCAGCAGCGGGTCAGGGCCCGCATGAACGGCGAGTGCCGCCCGCCGCGGGAGCCGATCCCCAGGACCAAGGCGGCTTCGGCCAGGTCGAGCTCGAAGCCGGCGGGGTTGACGTCCAGCTCGGTGGCCAGCAGGCGGAGCAACCACGTGGTCGACGGCCCCAGGATCGGGAGCCAAAAGCGCTCGACATACGGAGAGCGGGGATCGTGCCCGAGGGCATCGATCACGGGGTCGGGCCAAGGGCGCACCGTGAGCGTGGCGAAGTGGGGGGAAGCGTCGTCGACCAGCAAGGTGGACATGTCAGTGGACATCTCGATCGGCCCTTCCAGCGAACGTACGCGATGTTTCATGTTGTTTCAATGTTCTACCTGTCTCGCCGTTGATCGTCAAGGGGTGCAGACTCAGGCGATGGCTCTCCTCGACCAGCCCGCCCTCGTCGACGCGGCCCGGGCGTGGGTGGCCAGCGCCCAGCGCGTCGTCGCCCTCACCGGCGCCGGCATCTCGACCGACTCGGGGATCCCCGACTTCCGCGGCCCGCACGGCGTGTGGACGAAAAACCCGGCCGCGGCGCGCACGTCGAACATCCGTGACTACCTCGCCGACCCAGAGGTGCGGAAGTGGGCCTGGCGGAACCGGCTCGCGTCGCCGGCGTGGACGGCCCGTCCCAACGCCGGCCACGCTGCGCTCGTCACGCTGCAAGGGCGGGGGCAGCTCCACGCCATCGTGACCCAGAACATCGACGAGCTGCATCAGATGGCCGGCAGCCATGCCGCCAAGGTCATCGAGTTGCACGGCACCATGCGGAAGGTCGTCTGCCTGTCGTGCGGCGAGCGGGGGCCGATGCAACCCGTGCTTGAACGGCTGCGCGGCGGCGAGGACGATCCGCGCTGCCACACGTGCGGCGGCATCCTCAAGTCAGCGACGATCTCGTTCGGCCAGGACCTGGTGGCCGAGGACCTCGACCGCGCCCGGCAGGCGGCGGCCGACTGCGACCTCCTGCTGGCCATCGGCTCGACCCTCACCGTCTCCCCCGCGTGCTGGCTCGTGCCCATCGCCTACAAGGCGTCG
>JAHFUQ010000117.1 GCA_023265045.1 Acidimicrobiia bacterium | reverse complement strand
CGGTGAGACAAGAAGCTGGGCGACCCCGACGTCGTCCACAGCTTCGGGGTCATCCACCCTTCCCCCCGGACCCCCCATCCACAACTACTCCTACAGTTCTAATAACCGACTGCCCCATTGCACCGCCGCCAGAGCTTCGACCGCCACGCCGCCTACGTGGTGGTTGCCTTCGTCGCTGGCGGCTGATCTACCCTGGTATCCATGTCGGAGAGCTCCAACCCCACACCGTTGCTCGACGAATGGCGGGCGGAGGTGGGTGACGAAGCCGTGGCGGTCGCGGTTGAGGCCGCCCGGGCCCAGATCGCCGACGGCTCGCTTCGGGGGTTCGCCGACAAGGACGAGTTCCGGGAGTACCTCCAGGGCGCCCGTCGCGGCGCTGCGTGACCTGGCGCATCTTCCTTACCAACTCGTCCCAGCCGGACCTCGACGCGCTTACGCCGGCCGATAGCGCTGCGCTCACCGAGGAACTGTTCGCCTGGGTCCCGAACGGCCCGCCTCAGACGAGCAGCCAGGTCGTCGCTGGCGTGCAGCCGTATGAGGATCAGCTCCCATCGGGGATCAGCGTCACCTACTTCGTCAACGAGCAGGTTCCCTACGTCGGCGTCGTCCGTATCCGGAGGCGCTGATCCCCCGCCGGGGTATCCCAGAACCCGCCATGGCGCCTCGATGGTCCCTTGCGCCCTCAACGCCGGGTCGTGGAGTGTGTCGGGTTATACCTGTCGCACGCTGTCGACGCCCTGCTGTCCCCCTGAAAAGACGTGCTCGGTCCAGCGTGCTTCGTCGTGGTATCGCTGCTCGAACCGTCCCGCCGGATCCGGGTACCAACCCGGGTGGGGAGGACGAGGCGCCGAACCTTGCCGAGGAATGATGGGCGGCACAACTGCAGCGGCCTCGATCGCCCTACGGTGTCGTCGAGACCCAAGGTATACGCCTCCCCAAAAGGCAATCGCAATGCCCGTTGCGAATAGGAAGGCAAGGATCATCCCCGCGACATTGTCGACCTGCCACCCGCGTGCGACGCCACGCCGGTACCCGGCTCGAGCGATAAGAAACCAGAGCCATACGAGTAGGCCCAAGAGAACCAGGATGATCAGCTCTGGCGCGCCAATACTGCCCATAGTCCGCCTTCCGTCCGTTCTGCAAGCAGGGTAGCCGCCGTTCGAGACGAAGGTGCACCACGTGTGCAGCGCAGGGTCGATCGGGAGCTCCCAATTGCGGCCGTCCTTGGACGCCCGGCGTATCCCTTGATCGCCGGGACGGTGGCGCTCCACCGGGGGGCCACGCGGAGTGTCGCGGAACCGGCGTCACGTCAGTGCCACGCTGGTCGGAATGCAGCTGTTCCATGCGACTGATCTCACTGGGCTGCAAGGCATCTGCGCGGACGGATTCAAGATCTCCCGCGTCGGCGACTCGGCCGGGTGTGCATGGTTCGCCCATTCCCCAGAGGGTGCGACCACAGGTAGCGCCGCCCGGGAGTGGCTCGTCATTGTCGATCTCCCTGAGGCTCAAGCGCATGAGTACCTGTATCGCTTCGAGGACGGTGAGCCGTACGTCGGGAACTTCTGCATTCCGTTCGAGGTCGTGAACGCCGCGTCACCGTTCCGATTCGTGAAGGTGCCAGCCGGCGCGGCGGACGGCCGCAGAAGTAGCCCTGATCGCCGGCCCTGGGCCACCGTCGAGTTTCCAACTCGGGCCGCTACAGGACGAGGAACGCGACGCCATCGGCCTTGGCGGCGGCGCGAAGGTTCGGTCCGACATCGTTGTGTGAGACGGCGATCCCCCGGCCGAGTCGGTGGGCGGCGGCGAGCGCCTCGACCATGGCCGCCGAGAGTGACCGCCCGCCGGCGCGGTGGCGGGTCTGCAGGAGCGCCATCGGCCAAGCCATGTCCCGGAGGCTCAGGACCTCGATCGAGGGGGGCAGGGCGACGAGGTGGGCTCGAAAGCGCGCCTGCATGTCCTCCGGCAACGAGGCGACCGGACCGGACAGCTTGCCCACGACGGTCGGATCGGCGAACGACGCGCAGAGGCGGAACAGCCACAGGCCCGTGGTGGCCACGCCGTCGGGCGCCAGCCCCTCGAGGGTCTCGTCGCGGCGGCCGACGAGGATGTCGCGCAGCAGGTGATCGTCGACAACCGTCGCCGGCACTACGTCGTGGCGAGATCGGGATCGTCCAGGCCCGCCACGAACGCCACGTGGTCCTCGGCCGACAGGGCGGCGTCAAGCAGCCCGGCTCGCCCACCGGGGGGAAGGAGGACGACGGCGTCGCCGAGATCGACCACGGTCACGCGCCCGCCATGATCGAGGCCCCACCGGTGGCGGACAGCGGCCGGGACTGACATCTGGCCGCTGGAGGAGACGAGGAACTCCGAGGCTGCGGGCATCGCCCCGCTCCGATCCACTTGGTAGGTCAGCACTTACTTGGTAGATCAGCACCTTACCAAGTATGGAGCGTGTTTCGCGGCGCCGCCGGACTGTCCCAGAACGACGACTCGCGTCGCCGGGCAGAGGGTCGCCGCAAACGCCGGCCGCGACTGACACGGGTGCGCGCTTCCGTCTGCGGTAGCGGTTCAGCGGGCTGACCGCTCGGTGCGCGCCGGGCGGTACGTGAGGGAGAATCGGGTGATGCGGGCGAGGATCGAGGTCGTCCTGGGCGATATCGCTGACGAAGGCGTTGACGCGATCGTGACGGCCGCCGACGAGTCGCTGATGGGCGGTGGCGGCGTCGACGGGAACGGCGGCCCGGTCGCGCTCGGGGACGCCGGTCGCCTCGGCTCTCGCCAGCCGGCGCGACAAATGGTCCCGCCGGCGGCCGAGGGCGTCGAGGCGTCCCACGACCGCCGTACCACCTTTGACCAGCACTTTTACTGTCGGGGAGGGGGGATTTGAACCCCCGGCCTCAGCGTCCCGAACGCTGCGCGCTAACCAAGCTGCGCTACTCCCCGGAGAACGAGGCGATGCTACCGGGCTGACAGGGTGAGCGGGACGGTGATGGGGCGGTAGGCGTCGTCCTCGTAGCGCCCACCGGCAAGAATGGCGCGCACCGCTTGGCCGAGACGCACCGGGTCGAGCGGCTTGACGACCCAGCCGTCGGCGAGGGAGCGGCGGGCGAGGAAAACGTCCGCCCGGCGGTCGACGAGCATGAGCACGCGAACCGCGGGCAGGCGGCCGGCGCCGGCCTCCAGGCGGAGATCCTGGCAGGTGGCCATCCCGCCCATTTTGCCGATCTGGAGGTCGAGAACCACCAGGTCAGGGGTGCGTTCCCGCACGGCGGGGCCGACGTGCACGCCGCGGGTGACCTCGCGCACCGTGGTGGTGGCGTGGTCAAGCACGGAGCGCACTTCTTCGCGCACTCTGGGCGCATCACTGGCGATGAGGATGTCGGGCACCGGGTCCGAGGGTAGTCCGACCGTTCGCATGGGTACGATCGCGTTCCGCTGGGGCGCGTTGTGACTCTAGTGAGAGGACCTGGTTGCTCAAGATTCAGGTTACGGAGGAAGACGGGTACACGATCTGCCGGCCCGTCGGCGAGCTGGACGCGTACACGGTGGGCCAATTCCGGGAGTCGCTGGCGGAGCTGTCGGCCCGCCCGAAGCTCCTGATCGACATGTCCGAGGTCCCGTTCGTCGACTCGGCGGGCCTGGGGGCGCTGATCGGCGGCATCCGCCGGGCTCGTGAGGTGGGGGGCGACGTGGCCGTGTGCTGCAACCGGCCGACCCTGGTGCGGCTGCTGCACACGACCGGGTTCGACCGCATCGTCACGGTCACCGACACGCTGCAGGAGGCGGCCCGGTCGCTCACCGAGGACCGCCAGCAGACAGGGACCGGCGCCGGGGCCGGCTAACCCGCGGCCTCCTGGCCCGGGGGCCGAGCGGCCGCCGGTTCGGCGAACACGTGGCGGCCGACGGCGGCCAGGCCGCCGAGGTCGTGCACGTCCGTCTCCAGCAGGGGCACCCGCGCCGTCGGGGCGGGGCTGACCCGCTTGACCAGTCCCGCGACCTCCGACTCCTCGGCCTCGGCGAGCGCGTCGAGGTCGGCCAGGTTGACCCACAGCGGCCCGCGCGACCGGTCGGCTTCGGGGTCCCAGCCGGTGGCGAACCGGGGGTGCATGCGGTTGACGACAAGGCCCCGAACGGGGATGTCCGCCTCGGCCAGCTTATCGGCGAAGAACTCGGCCTCGGCGACGGCGTCGCGCCGAGGGGAGGCGACCAGGACAAAGGCGGTGCCGTCGTCCCGCAACAGTTCGAGGGCTCGCTGCGCCCGTTCCCGGAAGCCGGCCTCCATCCCCTCAAAGGCCTGGAAGAAGGCCATGGCGTCGCCCACGACCTGGCCCCCGACGGCTTTGGAGACGGTGCGCAGGAACGTCTGGGCGGCGACGTTGACGGCCTTGAGGCCGACCCTGGTCGGCAGCATCAGGAGCCGGAAAATGCGGTTGTCGAGGAAGCGGGTGAGGCGGCGCGGCGCATCCACAAAGTCGAGGGCGTTGCGGGTCGGGGGCGTGTCGACGACGACCAGTTCGAAGCGGCCCTCGTCGTGCAGCTCGTAGAGCTTCTCCATGGCCATGTACTCCTGGGTGCCGGACAGGGCGCCGGCGATGTTCCGGTAAAAACGGTTGGTGAGGATGGCGGCGGCCTGGTCGGGGCCGGGGGCGTACTTATTGACCAGGGCGTCAAACGTGCTCTTACTGTCGAGCATGAGCGCCCACAGCTCGCCCGGCCAGTCGCCCTCGATGCGGTGGGGCGTGTCGGGCAGGGTGTCGAGGCCGAGGGCGTTGGCCAGCCGGCGGGCGGGGTCGACGGTGACGACGACCGTCCGGCGCCCCTCGGCCGCGCCCCGCAACGCCAGCGCGGCCGCCACGGTCGTCTTCCCGACGCCGCCGGGCCCGCAGCAGACGATGATCTCGGAGCGGTCGGCCAGCTCGGCGAGGGACGTCTCGGTCACGACTCGACCGCCTCGAGCGACGCGATGGACGCGGCCAGCGCGGCCGCCAGATGGTCGACCTGCTCGAGACCGACCTCGCTCGTGAACAGCCAGGGGACGTGCAGTTGCGGCAACGGGAGGGCGTCGGCCAAGCGCACCAGTTGCTCGTCCTGCAGGTCCTGGCGGGCGGTGCGGAAGTGGGCGGCGGCGCGCAGGGCGTCAGCCTCGTCCGGGCGCAGGCTGATGCCGGCCGCGGCGGCGGCGTCCTCGGGGTCGACGTGCAGCCCGTCGACCCAGGGGTAGATCCCGTTGACGACCACAGGCCCGAGGTCCACCCCGACCTTGTCCTCCAGGTTGAAGGCGGTCTCGACCACCTCGTTGACCGGCGTCTCCTCGGGGAGGGTGACGAGAACGACCCGGCAGCGGGCCGGGTCGGTCAGCATCGCCAGCACCTCTTCGGCCTGGGTGCGGATGGGGCCCGTCGACACGGTGTCCATCAGCGTGCGGGCGCTCGACAGGAAGGTGAAGGCATGGCCGGCCGCGGGCGCGTCGAGGATGATCAGGTCGGCCGCGCCCCGCTGCTCGAGCTGCTTGACCTTGCCGAGCACGAGGATGTCCTTGATGCCGGGGGCGGCGGTGGAGACGACATCGACCGTTCCGGTGCGGGTCAGGCGCTTGGAGATTCGCTTGAGGCCGTGCTCGTCGAGGTACTCGAGGAGGGCCAGGTCAGGGGTCAGCGTGCGGGCGTGGACGCCCGGGCAGAGCTCCTGGTGGTCGTAGGACAGGGGCGGCGCGCCGAACGCGGCCGCGAGCCCGTGCTTGCCCTCCATCTCGATGAGGAGGACCGACAGCCCGGCCTGGGCCGCCATCTGAGCCAGGGCGGCCGAGATCGTCGTTTTGCCGACGCCGCCCTTCCCGGCCACGATGACAAGCCGGGTCTGGGCGCTGAACTCCCGAGGATCCAATCATCCCCCTGCAGACCTATTTGAAAATCGTACTTACCGCCATCGTGTTGTTCGGCACACTGGTCGCCGGTCCTGCCCGCGCGCTCGCCGTGTCGCAGCCGGCCGTCGCCGGGCCTGTCGACGTCATCGAGGTCAAGGGGCGCATCGACCGCATCGAGGCCGACTTCATCGGGCAGGCGATCGCCTCCGCGGCCCGGGAGCACAGCCAACTGCTCATCGTCCAGCTTGACAGCCCCGGCGCCACCCTGTCGGAGGGCCGGTTGACCGCCCTCGCCACCCGGATCCAGCGCAGCGCCGTGCCGGTGGCGGTCTGGGTCGGCCCGAGCGGGGCGGGTGCGTCGCACGAGGCCGTCCGCCTGCTGCGGGCGGCGGCGATAGCGGGGATGGCCAACGGGGCGCACATCGGGCCGCTGCGGGGGCCGTGCCCGGAGTGCCGTCCCGACGACCCGCTGGCGGGCGGGAAGAAGCTGGGCGCGGGCGAGGCGACCCGGCTGAAGGCGGTCGACTACGTCACGCCCACGTTGGGCGACTTCATCGTCGGGCTGGACGGCGTCTCGGCGGCCGGGCGCCAGTTCCGCACCGCCGAGGTCGTCGAGCGCAACGGCCAGCGACGCCGGGAGCCGATCGCCCAGGTGCGCTTCGCCAAGCTCGATCTCGTCGGGCGGCTGCTGCACGCCACCACCAACCCCTGGCTCGCGTACACCCTGCTCGTCCTCGGGCTGCTGCTGATCGTGTTCGAGTTCTTCTCGGTGGGCGTCGGGCTGGCAGGCCTGACCGGCGCCATCGCCGTCGCCCTGTCGGCCTACGGCCTGGCGGCGCTGGGGGCGACGCCGCTCGGCCTCGCGCTCACAGGCGTGGCGGTGTTCGGCTACGCCGTCGACGTCCAAGCGGGGGCGCCGCGGGCATGGACGGTCATCGGCAGCGTCGCGTTGCTGGTCGGGTCGTGGACGCTCTACCCGGCTGATCGCCGGGTGGCGTGGTGGACAATCCTGGTGGTGTTCGCCCTGGCCCTGCTTTTCGCCGTGCGGGGCATGACGACGATGGTGCGGGCCCGGTTCTCGACGCCGACGATTGGGCGCGAGTCGATGATCGGCGAGGCGGCGGAGGCGACCACGGCGATCGACCCGGAGGGCACGGTGCGGGTGCGGGGCGCTCTTTGGCGGGCGCGTGCCAAGCAGGTGGCGCCCATCGAGGCGGGCGCCGGCGTGCGGGTGGTGGCCATTGACGGGCTCGTGCTCGAGGTGGCCCCCGACGAGCCAGCTTCGGGGCCGGAGACTTCGTCCGGCGGTTGACGGTTCGGGGGCGGCTTGCGACCCCGGCGACCTGCGACGATGGCCGAAAACGACCCCTTGTCGCGCGCCCCATTGGGCTGTATGTTCTCCACCAGCCTGACCGAGGGGGCCAGTTGAGAAGCCAAAGGGCCAATGAGCTTTGGCAGGAGCGCGCTGCTTGTAAAGGTCCACAGGCGGCGGTCTTCTTTCCGCCGTCTCAGGTCGAACGCAAAGACGAACGAGAGGCCAGGGAGCGTCGCGCCAAGGTGATTTGCGCGTCGTGTCCCGTTCGCCGGCCCTGCCTCGACTACGCCATCCGCATCCGCGAGCCGCACGGCATTTGGGGCGGCCTCAACGAGTTGGAGCGCAAGCAGGTCATCGCCCAGCGGGCCGGCTAACCGGCGCTCGGGAGGCTCGGGAGGCGCGGGCCGCCGATGCGGAGGTCGCCGCGCCGGCGCGTCACGCCGTCGCCGTCGAGGCGCGCCAGCAAGGGGAGGGCGTACTTGCGCGACGTCCCCAGCGCTTCGCGCACCTGGGCCACAGTGACGCCTTCGGGGTTTTGCTGGAGGAGCCGGGCGACGGCCTGGGCGGCGGCGGCGAGGGCGGACGGGGCGAAGTAGATCCCGTCCTGGGCGACGACGAGGCCCCGCCGGACCAGCTCGTGCAGTTCGGCCCGGCTGACGCCCGCCGGGGGGTCGGGGGGAGTGAACGGCTCGGCGGCGAGGGCGGCCAGGAACGGGTGCTCGGCCAGTGGGTCGGCCGCGCCGGCTTGGCGGACCCGGCCCGCTTCGACCACCACCCCGTCGAGGAGGGGGAGCACGGCCCGCTCGTGGTCGGTGAGCGTGGCCTGGTCCAGGCCGAGGGGGCCGGCGGCCTCGACCGCCTGGCGGACCTTCTCGACGGTCGCCGCCCGGGCCGCCTCGGAGACGACCCAGCGGCCGACGTTCGGTTCCCGGCGCTCGCCCGTGAGCCGCAGGAGCAGGTCGGCCTCGATCCAGCCCCGCTCGCTGACGACCCGGTCGACCGACCGGGTGGGGCGGGCCTTCGACGCGGGCAGGACGGGCGCGACATCGAGGACGGCGCCGCCGCCGACCGTCTCGTCGCGCCCGCTCTCCCGCAGCACGAACCGGTCGCCGGGGAGGAGGGGGACGCGGACGGGAAGGTGGAGCCGCACCAGGCCCTCGTCGCCGGGGAGGATCGCCTCGTGGCCGAGCACCCGCAGGCGCACGGGGTGCTCGCCCGAGCCGATGTACGTCTGGTAGGCGCCGCGCTGGCTCACCTCGTGGTCGAGGCGGCCGAGCACGGCCAGCGACGCGTCGAAGAGGCGGGTCGGCTGCCACTGGTCGGCCCGGACGAGGGCGTGGCCGCGGGCCACCTCGTCGTGGGCCAGGCCGGAAAGGTTGACCGCCACCCGGCTTCCGGGCGCGACCGTCGTGCGGGACTGCTGGAGGCTCTGCAGGGCGCGCACCCTCGCCCGGCGCCCCCCCGGCAGGGTCAGCAGGTCGTCGTCCACGCTGAGCGAGCCGCCGGCCAGGGTGCCCGTGACGACCGTGCCCGAGCCCTTGGCCGCGAAGACCCGGTCGATCCAGAGGCGGGGCCGGCCGAGGTCGACGGAGAACGGCGTGGCGTCGAGGAGGCGGTCGAGGGCGGCCCTGACGGCGTCGAGGCCGACGTTGGTCGGCGTGTCGACCTCGACGATCTCGGCGCCGTCGAGGAACGTGTGCTCCACAGCCTCCGCGATCTCCAGCCGGGCCAGCTCGCGGTCGTCGTCGTCGACGAGCCCGACCTTGGTGAGGGCGACCACGCCGTGGCCCACGCCCAGCACTTCGAGGATGCGCAGGTGCTCCTCGGACTGCTGCTTCCACCCTTCGGTAGCGGCCACCACGAACAGGCAGGCGTCGACCGCGCCCACGCCCGCCAGCATGTTCTTGAGGAAACGGACGTGGCCGGGCACGTCGACGAACGCGATTTGGCGGCCCGACGGGAGCTTGGTCCAGGCGAAGCCAAGGTCGATGGTGAGGCCCCGGGCCTTCTCCTCGGCGAACCGGTCGGGGTCCATGCCCGTCAGCGCCAGCACGAGGGTGGACTTGCCGTGGTCGACGTGGCCGGCGGTGGCCACGACATGCATCTGCGGCTCGGCGGCGGCGGCGTGGGCGTGCATCGGCGTCTCGGCGGTCGTCATGCCAAGGCTTTGGCGACCACCGGGTCGTCCGCCGGGTCGACGGTGCGGAGGTCGCAGATCGTCGATCCCTCGTGGACCCGGGCGAGGATGGGCGGGTCATGGGCCCGCAGCGCGGCGGCGCGGTCGCCGTCGACCGCGACCCCGGCCGACGGCAGTTCCTGGCCGGGGACCGATCCCCCGCCGGCGACGGCCACCGTGTCGACCGGGCGGCCGACCCCGAGGGCTGCGGCCCGCCGTCTGAGCTCGTCCACCGGCGCCGCCGCCATCCGCCAGAACGGGATGGCCTGGCCGTCCTTGCGGAGGTAGGCCATGGCCGTCTCCTGGAGGGCGCCCAGCACCAGTCCGCCCGGCCGCACCACCCGGCTCAGGGGGTGGGCGGCGCAGGCGGCCACCAGGTCACGCCGGCCCGCCACCACGCCCGCCTGGGGGCCGCCGAGCAGCTTGTCGCCCGAGAACGTGACGAGGGCGGCGCCCGCCGCGAGCGTTTGGCGGGCCGCCGGCTCGCCCGCCAGCCACGCGGGCGGGCCGCCGACGAGCCACGGCGTGTCGGCGTCCAGCAGCCCGGAGCCGATGTCGACGACGACGGGCGGGCCGAGCGGCGCCAGGTCCCGCACCTCGACCGACTGGGTGAACCCGACGATGCGGTAGTTGGACTGGTGGACCTTGAGGATGAGCGCCGGGTCCCCGCCCGCCACGGCCGCGCCGTAGTCCCGCAACCGGGTGCGGTTGGTGGTCCCCACCTCGACCAGCCGGGCCCCCGACTCGGCCATCACCTCGGGCACCCGGAAGCCGCCGCCGATCTCGACCAGCTCGCCCCGGGACACGACGACGTCCCGGTCCCGGGCCAGGGCCGCCAGCACGAGCAGGACGGCGGCGGCGCCGTTGTTGACCACGATGGCCGCCTCCGCCCCCATGGCGCGTGCCAGCAGCGAGGCGGCGTGCCCGCTGCGCGAGCCCCGCTTGCCGGTCAGCAGGTCGAGCTCGAGGTTGCTGTAGCGGAGGGCGCCGTCGCCGCCGGCGCCTCCACGACCGGTGGCCGCGGCCAGCGGCGCCCGGCCCAGGTTGGTGTGCAGCAGCACCCCGGTGGCGTTGACGACGGGGCGCAGCAGGGTCATGGCGACCTGTTCGGCGATCGCCCGGGCGGAGTCGGGCGCTCCGGCGGCGATGGCCTGGCGGGCGGCGTCGACCAGCAACGGGTGGGGCAGGTCGATGTCGGCGAGTTGGCGCGCCAGGGCGTCAACCGACGGCGGCCGTTGCGGCGCGGGCACCGGGCGAGGATACGGCCGCAGTCCCCAGCCATGGCGAGCTCTCCGCGCAGTTGGTGGCTCTGAGGCCCACTTGCGCGAAAACGTCGGGGGCGGTTGGCCTGAGATACTGACGGCGCATATGCGTTTCCAGTTGCGCCGCCTCCCACAGGCGATCGCCGCCTTTCTGGTCGTTGCGATCGTGCTGCCCATCGGTGTTGCCGGGCTTTCGTTGGCCGCGTACCTGTTCCTGCCCCTCCCCACGCCCACCCTGCCCAAGCCCAATCCGGGCCCCGACGCGTCGCGGATAACCCACATCTACGACACCGCCGGCAACGAGATCGGCGTGCTGCGCAAGTTCGACACCAAGGTGCCCGTCAACAAGGGCGACATCCCCGAGGTGCTCAAGCAGGCGGTGGTCGCCGTCGAGGACAAGCGCTTCTACTCGCACAGCGGCCTCGACGTGCGGGCCGCCATCCGGGCCTTCTGGGCCGACCTCCACGGCCGCGCCGTCGTCCAGGGGGGCTCGACGATCACCCAGCAGTA
>JAHFUQ010000256.1 GCA_023265045.1 Acidimicrobiia bacterium | reverse complement strand
GTCGCGTCCTACCGGCAACAAGCGGGACGGCGTGCCGTGGAAGCGGCCTTTGCGGACGCCGTCGGCGGGCTCGACGCCGAAACCGGCTTCCCGACGCCGAGCACGACCGCGGTCGTCGCCGACCACCGCGTCGCCGCGGACCAACTCGAGTCCATTCAGGCTGATGAGCGCGACGACGGCGATGGCGCGGTCGCAGTCGCGGTTGCCTGGCGCGAGACGGTCGACGACTGGAACGAGCCCGACCACGTGCCCGTCGACGTGCCCTTCCGGGCCCTGCTGGCGGTGCGGTTCATCCTCCTCGTCATCCTGGGGATCCTCGCCGCCGAGACCATGCTGCTGGTTGCCCCTATCAACGAGATCCTCCGCTCGGGAATCGGCTTCACCGTCCAGGCGACCAGCGCGGCCGCGATCATCACGGTGATCGGCGCGGTCCTCGCCCACTTCCGCGGCCACGCCTTCGTTCAGGCGACGTCCGCGCCCGCCGGCCCCGGCCGTGATCGCACCGTCGTGGCCACGGCCAACGGCTATACGTTCGGGCTCTACATCGTCGCCAGCACGGCGGTCATGGCGAGGGTGTACTCGTCGATGCTCGCCGAAGGCGGGATCGACCCGAACGGCATCTTCTTCTTCGTCGTCCTGCAGCTCGTGTTTCTCGTCACGGCGTTGCTGCTGCCCCGTGCGCTGATCGAGCGCCGCCGCCGGATCCTCCGCGTTGAGCTCGACCACGCCCGCACCGACGCCGGTCTCGGTGTCACGAATTTGGCGCGGCGCCGCGAGGCGATGGACGACGAACACGACCGCCAGCTGAGCCAGCTCGATCACATCACCGAGTCGGCGGTCTGGACGTACTACGCCGAGCTCGCCAACCAGCACCCGGACACCTGGATGGCCGACCAGCTGCGGGCGTGGGTCGCCGAGCTGCAGCGCAGCGGCGAGGTCCCTGCGCTCATCACGGGCGAGCCGGCCCGTCGTCTCGGCCCCCAGCCGGACCTGCCCGCGGGTCCGCCGCCAGCCGGGAACACGCCCCCGCCCTTCGGCAACGGCTGGGCCCACGACGACGGCGCCACCACCGACGATGACGCTACGACCGACGACGACGCTACGACCGGCGACGGCAGGGGCGTCCCCTTCGACGACGCCGGTCCCGGACCCGACGACCCGGCGCCGCAGACGCCGACGCAGGGCCCGCCCGCAGCAGGCCCGCACGGGCCGATAGCAGATGGGCCGCGCCGGCCGCCTCCGCGTCCCCGCCCCTCCGCCGGCTCCGGTACGACACCCGCGCCCGCCGACGGGTGGACCGGCTACCGGTCGCCACAGCAGTTGTTCGATGACATCCTCGGGGAGGCCAGCTGATCATGTCCACCACCTTCAAGCTCGTCCGCGTCGCCGTGCTCGTCGGACTGTTCGTCCTCCCGGCCTGCTCGGCGCCCGAACTGTGCACGGCGCCGTCCGAGAAGTGCGCATGCACCTCCCCGTCTCAGGGCGACACCGCCCTCGTCGTGCTCACCGACAAGGCGTCGCCGGCGTTCTCGTCGGCCATGGCCAGGATGACGGCCGCCGGGTCCAAGGCATTTGCGAACGGCCGACTCGGCCTCGACGGCAAGCCGACCGTGATCGTGGCGACCTACGACGCCATCGGGGCGATCCACGAGCTAGGGAGCTTCAACCTCGCCGGCGAGGCCGACAGCGCGTCCCGCAAGGCCGCCAACGCCAAGCTCCAGGGCGCCTGTCTGGTCAAGGCCGCGGCCGAGGTCCCGGCCGACGGGAGCACCAAAGGCAACCTCCTGCGGGCCCTCCCCAGTGCCACGGCCCTGGCCAAGGCGCGCGGTAGCGCCGGCGCGGCCGTGCTCGCCTTCGGCCTGGGACGCTCTTCGGTGGAGGGGCTCGAGCTCGACAAGATCGACCTCGGCAGCCCGGAGGCGCGCCGAAAGGTCATCCAGGAGCTGTCGCGCGTGGGCATCCTGGGCGCGCCGCAGCCCGTGGCGGTCACGTTCGTTGACCCGGCCGAGGGCATTGAGAGCGGAATCACGGCCGGGTTCCTGAACACGTTCGTCGAAGGCGACCTGTGCGCCGCGTTGACCAAGCTGCGCTGCCAGCGGGTCGAGGTGTTGGCGTGATCGCGACGACCCGCGCCTGGGACGCGCGCGCGAGATGGGTCACCATCGCCGTGGTGGCGGTCGCCGTGGCGACGAGTGCATGTGCCAAGGGGACGGCGGTCGAGGATGCGACCGCCGTCGTGCGCTCCGACCCCGCGGTCGGCGCCGGCGGGGGTTCGCTGTCCATTGCGACCAGCATCCCCGGGCAGCTCAACACCCCCCTGTCTGTGCCCCCGAGCGGGCCCGGCGTCTCGGTGACGGTTCCGCCCCAGAAGCCGTGCACGATCGTGGCCACGATCTCCAACGCCAAGCTGGGGTTCGCCTACGACTCGGCGGCGGTCTCGCCCGAGGGGGAGGAGTTCCTGCGGTCGTTCACGGCCGACGTCATGCGCAACCAGCTGCGTCTCGAGCGCATTGACGTCGTCGGATTCGCCTCCTCGGAAGGTCCGGACGACTACAACCTGGCCCTGTCCCGGTCCCGAGCTGAGTCCACCGCCGGCGCCCTTGCCACGATCGCGGCGCTGCGAGGGTCGCCGGTCAACGCCACGGGCCGCGGCGAACAGGATCCCGTTGGTGACAATGGCTCCGAGCTTGGTCGTGCATCCAACCGAAGAGTCGAAGTGTCGTTTCACTTCATCGGATGCACGTAGGTCCGCGACTCTCGTCGATGTCGGTCTACGTCCCGGCTTCGTGCACCAGCCGGATCTGGCCGAAGACCTTCTGGGCGGCCCGGTAGACGGGGCTGAGGGGGATGTCCCCGCCGGCCGCCAGCGCCTCGGGCGCTTCGGCCAGTCGGGCCCCCGTCGTGGTGAGCGCCCA
>JAHFUQ010000018.1:9944-47307 GCA_023265045.1 Acidimicrobiia bacterium | reverse complement strand
TTCGTCCGCTCCTTCCGACGCCGCCCATCGGGCTGTTCTTCGCGCCGCGCTGTGGGTTTTCGCTTCTGGAGGAAACGACCGGCCCGAGCCCTGCGGTTGGAAGGCGTCTCGGCCTCGCAGCCGGGCGGCTGCTCGCAACCGCGGCCGGCTGGCTGAGATGCGCCACGCGCCTGCCACTTACTCGCGGCGGTGCGGCTCGATGACGCGGCCGAACGCACACCGAGTCGCCCGGCGGGCGGGGTCGAGGTCAGACTGTGGCATCGACGTCACCCTGCGAACCGTCCCCGAGGCCCTCACCGGCGTGGTCGCCGAAACGACGACGTGGGCCGAGTACCCCACGGTGTGGCGACGGTTGCTCGACGAGGTGTGGGCGTTCATCCGCGCTGGTGGTGCGGCCAAGCACGGGCACAACGTCATGCTCTACCTCGATGACACCCCTCGGGTGGAAATCGGCGTCCAGGTCGCCGAAGCGTTCGAGTCGAAGGGGCGCGTCGTCCAGTCCGTCCTGCCTGCGGGGATAGTTGCGACGGCGATCAACCGAGGTCCCTACGAGGGGCTCGAGCAGACCCATCGCGCCATCCACACCTGGTGTGCGGCCCAGGGTCATCGTCTCACCGGTGTGCGTTGGGAGATCTACGGCGACTGGAGCGAGGACCCGGCCCAAGTCGAAGTCGAGGTGAACTACCTGCTGGCGGATCGTTGAACGTCTGCTGGTAGCCACGGCTGGCGCCCGCCGCGTCTCAATAGAAGACGGGCGTAGGCCCGGGTGCAAGGGGCACGTGCGCCTGGGCGCGTAGCGCGGTAGAACAGCGTCGCAGCAAAGGAGTACCCGATGACCCTCTGCGTGTCTGATGTGTTCCTGAAGGGCCTCGTGCCCGACGACCCGTCGCTGGTGACGCGGACGGAGATTGTGCGGCCGGCGATGAGCGGCCACAACTCGCTGCTCGTGGGCCAGATCGGGGACTGGACGTGGGACGCCGTCACCGAGGTGTGCGGCACCGACGTGCTCCGGGCCCGCAACCCGGCCGGGGCGCCGACGTACCTGTCGTTCTACTACTACCGGATCCGGGGCAGCCGGGCGTTCCACCTGCGCACGCCGACGTTCGGCGACCGGTTGCACGTCTCGTCGCAGCTGTTCGACTTCGGCCGCGAGTCGGTGCTCACGCTGCACAGGATCGGCCGCTCCGGGAACGGCCCCGCGGGCTTCACCGCGGAGGAGTTCTACCGGTCCGACGACGAGGGCAGCCTGTACGTCGAGAACTACAACCGCTGGATCAGCCGGGCCTACGGGTCGTCGTCCAACCGCGAGCTGGTGCGCTCTGCGCCCGCCGACTTCCGCCGCCACCTCCTTCCGCTCCTGCCCGACCGCTACTCCCCCCGGCCGCTCTGTCATCGAGCCAAGTCCGTCCACACGTTCCGCCCCGACCACCCCGACGGCGACCGCCACCTCCCCGCGGGCGGCGTGCACCACGCCCGGTACCCGGTCGACATCACGCGCGACCTCAACGCCGTCGGGCTCCTGTACTTCGCCGCCTACTTCTCGATCGTGGACCGGGCGCTGCTCCAGTGCTGGCGGAGCCTGGGGCGCAGCGACCGCGCGTTCCTCGATCGGGTCGTCGTCGACCAGCAGCTGTGTTACCTGGCCAACGCCGACT
The DNA here is from genome assembly GCA_023265045.1 of Acidimicrobiia bacterium. Classification (GTDB taxonomy): domain Bacteria; phylum Actinomycetota; class Acidimicrobiia; order Acidimicrobiales; family AC-14; genus JAHFUQ01. The sequence continues at coordinate 45,652 of JAHFUQ010000018.1, read as the reverse complement.
CCGACTGCGTCATCGACGCCTCGTCGCAGCGCTTCGAGATCGCGGGCGACGGCGAGCACGAACTGTTCGACGTCGTTCTGCGCGACCGCGACCGCGTGCTCGCCGTCAGCACGCTCCGGCTGCTAATCCCCTGACGGCCGCAGCGTGACCCAGGCAGCGCGGGCCGCGCCCGTCCCCATGTTCTCCCAACGGTGGGGACGGTTGGTGCGAAGGTGCAGCGCGTCGCCGGTATCGAGGTCGTAGGTCTGCCCGTCGACCTCGAAACGCAGCGACCCGTCAAGGATCAGCACCAGGGCCTCACGCTGGCTGGGGGCCAAGGGCCCGCCCGACCCGCCTGGCTTGACCGTCATCACGGTCCCGGCCAGCGAGAACTCGGGAGCGCTGCCCGAGATCGTCGACACCTGAGCGCCCGGGCGGGCGCGCGTGACCACCACCGGGTCGCACCGGCTCGACTGCTCGTCCACGAAGTAGGCCACCGGCTTCCCGAAGGCGTCGGCCAGCTTGAGCAGCGTGGTGATGGTGGGCACCATCCCGTTGCGCTCGATCTTGTGGATGGCAGCGGCCGACACGCCGGCCCGCTCCGCCAGCTGCTGGAGGGAGAGGCCGTGATGCAGCCGGAGATCGCGAAGACGGGGCCCGATGGCGTTGACGATCCGGTCGACCGCGGTCTCACTGACGTCGACCACCGCCGAGGGATCGCTGGTCGCTGTCATGTTCCTTCCCTTGACGAACGTCGGATAGACGTACAGTATAGTAAACGGACGGACTCGGATCGTCCATACCCGGATCGGGAGGCGCGTTGGGCAGGAAGATCGTCGTCGTAGGCGGCGGAGCGGCGGGCATCGGCGCCGCGGGCGCCGCCAAGGCCACCGACCGCTCGGCCGAGGTGGTCGTCTACACCGAGTACGAGGACGCCGCCTACAGCCCGTGCGGCATCCCCTACGTCCACGGCAAGGAGATCCCGAGCTTCGAGTCGCTGTTCCTCGCCACCAAGCAGACCTACGTAGACGCGGGGATCGACATCCACTACGAGACCAGGGTGACGGCGGTGGACGTCGCCGCCAAGACGGTGTCCATCGAGGGCCAGGGCGCCCAGCCGTGGGACCGGCTCGTCCTGGGCACCGGCTTCGACTATGCCGACCCCGGCATCCCCGGCGGCGACCTCCAGGGCCTCTACTACGTGAAGAACATCCGCCAGGCCATGGAGTGGGACAAGGTCCTCGACTCGGTGAAGGTGGCCGTCGTCCTCGAAGCGTCGCCCCTCGGGCTGGAGATGGTGACCGCGCTGGCGCACCGGGGCATCGAGACCCACGTGGTCGACGCTGCCCCGTGGGCGCTGGCCGAGGCGACCGACCCTGACATCGCCCAGCCGGTCGAGGAGTCGTGGACGGAGATGGGCGTGAAGATGCACTGGAACACGCCTGCACGCGAGTTGGTCGGCGACGGCGAGGGCCACGTGCGCGCCGTCCGCACCGACGACGGCGAGCTCCCTGCCGACCTGGTGGTGGTCTGCACCAAGAAGGTCCCGAACACGCGGCTGGCCACGGCCGCCGGGCTCAAGATCGGCTCGACAGGCGGCATCATCGTGGACGAGCGCATGGCCACGTCGGCGGCCGACGTCTTCTCGGCCGGCGACTGCAACGAGCTGCCCCACGGCGTGAGCAACGTGCCGATCCAAGGGCTCTCGGGCAGCCATGCGTACGCCCAGGGCAAGGTGGCGGGAACCAACGCGGCCGGTGGCAAGCGGGCGTACCAACCCGTCTACGTCCCCTGGGGGATGGTGGCGGGCAAGTGGATGATCGGCGGCGTGTCGTTTGGTGAGACGCTGGCGACCGCGCTCGGCATCCCCTACGTGCTAGGGGTGGCCAACGGCATCTCGCGTGCCCGGTACTACCCGGAGATGAAGCGGGTACGGGTCAAGCTGCTGGCGGAGCCCGGCACGCTGCGCCTGATCGGCGCCCAGATGGTCGGCGGCGAAGGCATCAAGGAGCGGGCCGACTTCTTGGCCATGGCCGTGAAGACGGGCATCACGTTGGAGGACCTTGCCTTCATGGAGAACGTGTACTCCCCGCCTATCGGCGCGCTGAACGAGCCCATCGCCGTCGCGGCCCAGAACGGACTGGCGTCACTCAAGCAGTGAAGACGCGTTCGTCGTTCTCGGGCTGGCTCCGCCACAACTCGGAGCACTATCTCCTCGCCGACGCGCAACGGCAGATCGCAGCCAAGTACGGCCGGCCCGCGCCGCCTCGGCCGCGGTCGGCCAAGGACCGCTTCTGGCTCCAAGTGTTCGCACCCACCTACCGCCGGCTGCCGTGGAAGCTTCGGCGGTTTACGATCCAGGCGATGCCCGGCAGCCATCGCCAGCACTGGACGACGCCCCCCAGGCGAGGAACCCCTGCCGTCAGCGTCGACGGTTACTTGCACGCACCCCCAGCCCTTCCCGAGACCCGAGGAGAGTAAATGCCCAAGACCGTCAACCAAGAGCGCCCCGCCGACGGCGAGGTCCTGTTCAACACCGACGAGAAGCTATTCGAGGACATCAAGGCCAACCCCGGCGAGAAGGCGTTCGTCTTCATCCACACGGTTCCCTACGAGGGGTCGGTGGCGCTGGTCAACCTGCTCACCTCGACCCGGCTCGTCCGTAAGGGGTTCGACGTGAGCATCGTCCTGTACGGCCCGGGCGTGCTGCTGGCGTCGGGCACCCGTGGGTTCCCGGCGGTCGGCCAGGAGGCGTTCCCTGGCCACATGGCGATCAACAACCAGATCAAGACCCTCATCAAGGAGGGGGCGACGATCTACGCGTGCCGCTTCGCCATGGGCGCCCTGTACGGGTTCCGCGAGGACGACCTCATCGAGGGCGTCAAGGCGTTCCACCCGCTCGACGTGCTCGACTCGGCGCTCACGGCGTGGCGGGCGGGCGCTTTCCAGATCAACACGTGGACCGTCTGACAGCTGCAGCTTGACGGGCGCCCTCGGTCTCACCGGGGGCGCCGGTTCCGAAAGGAGGTCGCGGTGGACACCATCGCGGACATGGGCGGCCTGCAGGGCTTCGGGCGTGTAGAGCTGGACCCGCCCGACGACCCGCCGTTCCACGAGGAATGGGAGCGGCGCGCCTTCGCCATGGCGTTGCTCTCTATGCGGATCTCGGGCACCAATCTGGACGCGTTCCGGCATGCCCTGAACCGCCAGCACCCGATCGACTACCTGGCCCACGGGTACTACGGGCGGTGGCTGAAGGGGGCGGAGAACCTGCTGACCGACTCGTCGATCATCGCCCCGGGCGCGGTCGACGCCCGGGCCCGGGTCATGCGGGGCGAGGCAGTGGAGGAGCCGCCGCCGACCGAGCCGGCCAAGCCCGACTACGCGCCGACCGCAGCCGGATCACTGCGGACGGTGGGCACCCCGCCGTCGTTCGCCGTGGGTGACCGGGTGCGGGGCCGCGACATCCACGTGGACGGGCACACCCGGTTGGTCCGGTACGTGAAGGGCCGCACGGGCGTGGTGAAGATGATCCAGCCCGCGCACCTGCTGCCCGACACCAACGCCCACTTCCAAGGCGAGAACCCGCAGCACGTCTACAACGTCGCCTTTGACGCTCGCGAGCTGTGGGGGCCGGAGGCCGAGCCGTTCACGCTGTGCATCGATCTGTATGAGTCCTACCTGGAGGCCGCCGAGTGACCACGTCGGACACCACCGCGGAGCGCCTGCCCATCGCTCTGCGCACCGAGGCGCTCGAAGCGATCCTGGTCGAGCGGGGGCTGATCGACCCGAGCGTCATGGACCGCTTCATCAAGATGTACGAGCAGGACGTCGGCCCGCTCAACGGGGCGAAGGTCGTGGCCAAGGCGTGGGTGGACCCCGAGTACAAGGCCCGGTTGCTGGCGGACGGAACGGGCGCCATCGCCGAGCTGGGCTTCAAGGGACCGCAGGGTGAGCACATCGTGGTGCTGGAGAACTCGCCTGAGGTGCATCACGTGGTGGTGTGCACGCTGTGCTCCTGCTACCCGTGGCCGATACTGGGGCTGCCGCCGGGCTGGTACAAGGACCCCGCCTACCGTTCCCGGATCGTGCGCGAGCCCCGCACGCTGCTGGCCGAGTTCGGCCTGTCGTTGGATGAGAGCGTGGACGTGCAGGTGTGGGACAGCAGCTCGGAGGTGCGCTACATGGTGCTGCCCGAACGTCCGGCCGGGACCGAGGCCATGTCCGAGGAGGAACTAGCCGCGATGGTGACGCGCGACGCCATGGTCGGCGTGGCCAAGGTGGCGGTCCCGGCGTGAGCCCCGGCGCACTGGCCGCCGCGCTGGACGCCGACGGGCCCGCCGCGCCGCCCCGGAGCAACGGGGAGCTGGTCTTCAACGCGCCGTGGGAGAGCCGCGCCTTCGGGCTGGCGTTGACGCTGCACGACGGGGGCGTGTTCGAGTGGGAGGAGTTCCGCCAGCAGCTGATCGTGGCCGTCGGCGAGTGGGACGGCGAGGACTGGAGCTACTACCGCTGCTGGCTGACGGCGCTGGAACGGGTGCTGGCGGGGCGGGGCGTGGTCGCGGCGCGCGAACTCGACGCCCGCACCGTCGAGTTCGAGGGGCGGCATGAGGGGCACGACCACGACCACTGAGGCGGCGGCGCCGAAGACCCGGACGGTCGAGGCCAGGTGGGAGGGCGGGTACAAGTGCCGGGTCCAGGCGGGGGCCTTCGAGATCCGGGTGGACGAGCCGTCGTCGGCCGGCGGCGAGGACACCGGTGCGCAGCCGACCGAGCTGTTCCTCGGTTCGATCGCATCGTGCTTTGCTCTGGCCGTGCACCACGTCGCCCGCAAGCGCGGCATCGAGCTTCCGGACCTGGCGGTGAAGGCAATCGGGACCTACGGCGGGCCCAAGTTCGTCCACATTCGAGTCGAGGTGACGTCGAGCCACGGGCGCGAGGAACTGGAGAAGTTGGTCGAGCGGGCCAAGGCCGTCTGCTACGTCTCCAACACGATCCGCACCTTGAACGACACCGAGGTCGTCGTCGTCCCCTGACGAATCGGCCGAGGTTTGCAAGCTATGCCTCGCTCAGCGGGGTCTGCGCTTCAACCCTGGAGGATTTCGGCGTCGTCGCGGTAGAGGTCGTAGGCGGCCGAGTACTCCATCACCCGGGCCACCTCGGCGATGGCGGCTTCGTCCCAGCCGGCGCGGCGGAGGAGGTGGAAGCCCATCTCCATGCCCGACGTGATGCCGCCCGCGGTGATGATGCGGCCCGCGTCGACCACGCGGGCGCGGCTGATCCGACAACCCGGGGCCAGGTCGGCCAGGCGGTCGATGGGCGTCTTGCCGTTGGGACCGGCCTCGACCCGGTCAGGCTCCTTGCGGTTGGTGGCGGGCAGCCCGTCGAGGAGGCCCATCACGCCGTAGACCCACGAGCCGGTGCACACGCTCGTAAGGAGCGTGGCCTCGGGGAGCGAGCGGACGTAGTCGTGGAGGCGGCGGTTGTGGATCTCCTGGCGGGTGCCGAAGCCGCCGGGGATGAGGAAGGCGTCCATGGCGGGCGCGTCGGCAAACGAGTAGTTCGGGAGGACGGTGAACCCCGCCTGGGCCTGGACGGGACGAGCTGCGTCGGCGATGAGGAAGGCGTCCAGCTCGGGGTCGAACCGCCGGGCCACGGAGAAGACGCCGTGCGGGGCGGCGAAGTCGACGATCTCAGCGTCCTTGAAGACGTAGATGCCGAGGCGAAAACCGGAGATGCGCGATGTCATGGGCGAACCCTCTCATGTGCTGGGCCAGTTCGCACCTGGACGCTGGTGGTAGGTCGGTGCATCCTGGGAGGCCGTGAACCATCCATGGATCGTCGAGTCGCGCGAGCAGCCCTGGGGGGACTACGGCGAGATCCTCGCGTTCGGGATGACGAGGCACCTGCCCCGCACCGACGCCGGTGAGCTCCAGCTGGAGCGAACCGGGCCCTTCGTTCCCCCGGTGTTCATGTCAGGGATCGATGACTTGTTGGTGCGGGGGCCTTACCGCCGGGCGATGGAAGACCTCGGCTTTGCGGGCATCGAGTTTCGAGCCGTCGAGCTGGCGAGGATCGTCGAACTGGACTGGCAAGGCTGGGACGCCGACGACGATGAGCCTGCCGAGTACCCCGACTCGGGTGCGCCGGAGGACTACATCTTGGAGCGCCCGCACGACCCCGACCTCACGGCGGGAATTGGCCCGGTTTGGGAGGTCGTCATCCCCAACTGGCGCGGCGCTGAGGGCGCCGACCTGGTGCGTGGCCTTCCTGACACCGGGTGCATCTACGCGAGCGATCGGGCCGGGCAGTGGCTCAAAGAGGTCGCGGCGCCGTGGATCGAGGTCGTGCCGAATCCGAGGCTCGAGTAGTCCGCGCGATGTCGACGGCGGCGCTGAACAGGCGGCGCGCGACGTCGGGGTCGGGCCACGGGTGGTCGCTCCAGAACTCCAGCCAGTCGTAGGGCGGAATGAGGTCGGCGTCGCCGTAGTCCAGCTCGTCCCATGTGACGGCCAGCTCCACGAGGTCGACGACGGTGTCGAGATCGACGCCGGCCCGCACAAGCTGGTCGTGGTGGAGGGGAGCGACGGAGGCGAAGCGGCAGCGGCACGGGCCCACGTCACGAAGGGTGGCGCGCCCCGTTGCACAGCCGTTGCACGGCGGTCCGCAGGCCGAGGGCGAGGTCGGCGCCCGAGCTGTGGCCGAAGCGGAGGAGGTCGGCGAGGGCCTCGCGCCCGGCGCCGTGATCGGTGGCGCAGAGGAGCCGGTGGACGGGCTCGATGCTCTGGCCCTGGGCGGCCCAGTGGAGGAAGGCGAGGGCGATGTCGTTGGTGGGGACGGCCTCGGCCAGGCCGGTGACGTCGTCGCCGCGGACGTAGGCGACGAGGAACATGCCCGCCAGGCAGTCGTCACCCGCGGGCGTGAGGCCCGGGCCGCGCCCGCCGAGGTAGGCGGCGAGGGCGGCGATGTCGCCGTCGGGCAGGGGCGAGAGTGACGAAGGGGGCGCGGCGGCAAGCACGGCGAGGAGAAGCTCGGCGTCGAGCTGGGCGGGGAGGGCGCCTACCCAGCGATGGGCGCCGGCGAGGTCGACCTCGACCTGGTCGCCGGCGCGAAGGCGGCTGACGTCGGCGTGGGTTGCGGCGTGGACGGGGCCGGGCGGGACGTCCGGCGTGGTGACGGCGAACAGCCCGGCCGCGGTGCTGACGTAGGCGGCCTTGGCGTAGACCGCGACCACCCGGCCGGGCGCGTCGGTGACGCCCTTACCGGCAATCGAGATCGAGAAGGGCGGCACGGAAGCAGGCAATCGGCGCCTCGGCCACCCCGGCCCCGACCTGGCCGGAGCCGTCGAAGGCGTGGAGGATCCCGGTGTTCACCTTGGGCGTGATGCCGAGCTCGACGACCTTGCGAACGTCGACGGCGAGGGGCGAGCCCCGGAAGTCGAGGATGGGGAGCTTGAACCGGGTGCTGCGGGCCGCGCAGATGCGCTCCATGCTCTCGGTGGCGGCGACGGCGTCGCGCATCGAGCCGCCCACGAACGCGGCGACGGCCGGCGACGCGGCGGCGGCCGCCCCACCGAGCCCCATCAGCTCCAGCACGGCGCTGTCGCCGATGTCGGGCGCGCTCGACTCCGGGCCCTGACCGGGGTAGTAGAGGGCCTGGCCGATGGGCGGCGAGGCAGTGACGAACCACCGGTCGTCACCCGCCAGGCGCACCCCGTAGGTCGTGCCGTTGCGGGCCATGGTCGTGACGATGCTCGACCCCTGCACCTGCTCGGCCCAGAGGGTGAGGGCCTTGGCCCCGGCCATGGCGATGTTGAGGAAGAAGAGGTGGTTGGCCGAGAGGAAGCGGCCGAGATCGGCCCGGCGGGGATCGTCGAGAGCCATCAGATGGGGCAGGAGGGTGCGCAGCAGGAGGTTGGTGGTGGCCTGCGTGCGCATGTGGAGGTCGTCGCCCATGGCCAACCCTTGGGCGGCGAGGGTGAAGACGTCGAGCGGACCGGCGGCCTCGAGGCACTGCGCCAGAAGGGGGGCGGCGACGTCACGCAGGAAGACCAGGCGCTCGACGGCGGCGGGCGTCTCCCGGCCGAACCACGCCGTCTCGCCCGGGCCCTGGTTCATGGACGAAAAAGCCCGCACGCCGCTGGCCCCGTCCTCGACCACGAACATGGGCGCCGACGGGCCGATGGCGCTGGCCATGGGCACCACGGCGGCGTGAAGGTTGGCCGGTTCGAGGTGAACCCGATCGCGAGCGATCAGGTCGTCGACCGCCGCAGGCGTGCGCGCCCACCCCTCGGCCATCGCCGCGGCGCGAACCGAGCGCCGCAGGGGGTCGCACATGTCGGCCCAGTCGATCGCGGGGCCGGAGTGGATGACGGTGCGGTCGTCGACTCCAGGCAGCGCGCCGAGGGCGGGTTCGATCCCCACGAGCTTGGGTGCGCCCTGGTCGAGGCGGCGAGCGACTTCGGCGTTGGCTTCGTCGATGGCTGCGGCGCGCGGCCCGTACAGGCGCGCCAGGGCGGCCACCAGCTGGAGGTCGCCGCCGGCGGGGATGCGCCAGTCGACCTGCGTCACGGGACGCCCCTGGTCACGGATGGCGTCGGCGAACAATGGCAAGCCGACGTTCACGACGGACACCTCGGTGGGCAACACGGGTGTGGTCATTCCTTCTCCTCAGCCAGGGACAGGAGGGACGCTTCGGCCTTGTCATACGCGGCCCGGCGGCGGTCGGCCTCGGCCGCCAGCTCGCCCGCCGCCGTGCGGCACGCCTCGATCATGGGCGCGACGGCCGCCGGTGCGGCCCCGCCCCGAGCCGACCGGGTGGCGACGATCTGCGCCGGATCGAGTACGGCCGCCAACTCCTCGTCGGTGAGCCCGAGCGGTTGCTGCGCGGCCTCGTCGAGCATGGCGGCGGTGATGTCGATCCCTCGCAGGCCGGCGGCGCTCGCGGCGCGCACAGCCTGGCCCACCACCAGGTAGGCGGTGCGGTAGTCCACCCCGCAGCGGGTCACGATGTGCTCGGCCAGGTCGGTGGCCTGAGTGAAGCCGGCCTGCAGGGCGGCGCTCATGCGCTCGGTGTTGACGTGCAGGGTCCGCACCACGCCGCTCATCAGGCGGGTGACCCGCGACGCCAGGTCGAGGGAGCGAGGCACCTCGCCGTAGGCGAAGATGAGGTTGTCGCTGCGGGCCGACGGGCTCTTGACCACGGCCAGGAACCCCGACAGCCGGCCGATGAGGATGCCGTGGGCGCCCCGTACGATCGACAGCGAGTACGGGTTGCGCTTGTTCGGCATCAGCACGCTGGCCCGGGTGAAACCGGCGTCGAGGTCCACGTAGTCGAACTCGCTGCTCGACCAGATCTCCAAGTCCTCGGCCAGCTTGGACTGGTTCGACAGCATGCTGGCGGTGGTGCCCATGAGGTTGATCAGGCCGTCGACCTGCCACATGGCGTCGCGGGTGTGCTCGATGATCCCGTCGAACCCGAGCAGCTCGGCCATCAGGCCGCGGTCGGCCAGCAGCCGGCTGCCGTTCACGCACCCGGCGCCGCCGGGGCTGGTGTTCACCCAGTCGAAGGCGTCGAGCAGGCGCCGGCCGTCGCGCAGCGTCGGGTAGGCGAAGGACAGGATGTAGTGCCCGAAGGTCGACGGCTGGGCCTGCTGGAGGTAGGTCTGGTCGGGCATGAGGCTGTTGACGTGGGCCGCGGCCTGGTCGGTCATGTGGCCGGCGAGCTGCGCCGCGTCGGCCACCAGGTCGACCAGCTGGCGGCGCAGCAGGAGGCGCAGGGCGATCCGGGTGGCCTCCCGGCGCGGGCGGCCGGCGTGCAGCCAGCCGGCGGTGTCTCCGATCCGGGACGCGAAGTACCGCTCCCGCGAGTTGTAGGCCTCGCCGAAGGAGGGGTCGTAGGGGAACTCCTCGGCCGGCGTCTGCTCCACTTCGAGGAGAAGGTCGAGCAAGGCGCGGGCGGCGTCGGGAGGGATGACCTTCTGGCCGCGCAGGTCGATGACGTGGGCGATGTCGGCCAGGTTGAGGCCGCGGTGGAGCAGGGGCGCGTCGGCGTTTTCGAGGGCGAAGCCGGACTCGACCAATTCGGGCGCGGGGCCGGACGTGGCCGGGCCAAAGGTCCTCACGGCCGGCCGCCGTAGGTGTGCCAGAAGACGATCGGCTCGGGTGTGCCTTCGTCGACCAGGTGGAGGAGGAGGGCGAACGCCTTGGCCGTGTACACGGGGTCGAGCCGCAGGCCCTCGGTCTGCAGCGCGATCCGCGCCGCCTCCTCGCCTTCCTCGGACGGGAGGCCGAAGCCGGGGCCGCGGACGTCGACCAGCTCGACGGCGGGGGGCGCGGGCAGGGCGAGCAGGGTGGCGCACTCGGCCGCCAGCCGGTTGACCTGGGCGGCCGCCTCGTCGACAGGACGGCTGACCGAGGCTCCGAGGACCCGCCAGCCTGGGGGGGCGCCGGCGGCGAGGCCGGCGCAGGCCCCGCCCGAGCCGGTGGCGACCACGATCGTGCCCGGCTCGATGTCGCCCAGTTCGGCCGCGGCGACGGCCATGCCGGCCGCGCCGACAGGGGTCGCGCCGCCGCGCGGGATGGCGTACGGGTGGCGGCCCCCAGCCGCCAACTTGGCGCTGAAGTCGGCGATGGCGTCGTCGTGGCGGGTGCGGTCCGGGTCGCCGGTGAACTGGACGTGGGCGCCGGCAGCCACCGCCGCGTCCACGTTGGGGTGGCGGCGCGCCGGCCCGTAGATCAGCACCTCGCAGTCGAGGCCGGCGACCGCGGCGGCGACCGCGGCGGCGGGGACGAAGTTGGAGCCAGGGCCGCCGCCCGTCACCACCACGTCGCACCCTTGGGCGAGGGCGTCGCCCACGAGAAACTCCAACTGGCGGGCCTTGTGACCGGCCGCCGCGAAGCCGGCCAGGTCGTCGCGCTTGAACCAGACCGGCCAGTGCCGCCCCCGCACCAGGGGGGTGGGCAGGACAGCCAGCGGGAAGCGGGGCAGGTTCACGTCCACTCGTTTGGCTCCTGGGCGCGGGCGGCGCGGGCGCGGGCGACGACCCCGTCGACCATCGCCACCGCGCCCTCGATCGGGGGCGCGGGCGCGGGAGGCGACGGGGACGTGACGCCCAGGCGGGCGATGACCTCGTCGATGGCGGGCGGCAAGGCCGCTCCTGGGCTCAGCGCCTCGTGCAACAACTCCTGTGCCCGGTGGCGGCCGAGCTGCGCGCTGAGGGCGGCCAGCACCTGCTCCGAGCGCGCTTGGTCACCGACCTTGGCGGCCATCGCCTCGGCGTCCACCCCGAGGCCGGAGAGCAACGCGATGGCGGTCTCCAGCGCCGCGCCCGTGAGCAGGCACACCTCGGGCAGCGCCACCCACTCGGCCTTCCACGCCCGGCCGTCGCGCTCATGGGACGAGACGACGCCCTCCAGGAGGACGGCGGCGTTCGCCCGCACCAGCCGGGCGAGGGTGTCGAGGTGCTCGGCCCGCTCCGGGTTGCGCTTGTGGGGCATGGTGATGCTGCCGACCGCGTCCGCCGTGGTGGGCTCGCGCAGCTCGGCGATCTCGGGCCGTTGCAGCTCGTAGACCTCGCCGCCGATGCGGGCCAGCGTGCAGGTGACCAAGGCCAGTGTCGTGGCGAACTCCGCCAGCCGGTCACGGGAGCTCAGCCATGAGATCCCCGGGTCGTCGAGGCCGAGCTCGCTGCAGAACGCGGCTCGCAGCGCCGGACCGTCGGCGCCGAAGAACCCGAGCACGCCCACCGCGCCACCCAACTGGCCGACCAGCCAGCGCGGTCGCCCCTCGCGCAAGCGGTCGACGTGGCGGCGCACCTCGTCGGCCCACGACGCCGCCTTGAAGCCGAACGTGATCGGCGCGCCGATCTGGCCGTGCGTGCGCCCTGCCATCAGGGTCGCGCGGTGGGCCTCGGCCAGGTCGAGCAGCAGTCCCTCGATGGTGCGCAGGTCGCGCCACACCACGGCGCCGACCGCGCCCATCGCGAGCGCCGTCCACGTGTCGGTGACGTCCTGCACCGTCGCCCCGTAGTAGACGTGGTCGCGGGCGGGCGAGGGCAAGGTGCGTTGCAGGCCGCGGATCAGCCCGAGCGTCGAGTGCGACGTCCGCCTGGTCTCCTCGGCCACGTAGTCCAAGTCGAGGGTGTCGACAGTGGCGGCGGAGGTGATCTGGTCGGCCGACTCAGCCGGGATGACGCCCAGCTTGGCCTGGGCCCGGGCGAGGGCGGCGAGGATGTCGAGCCATGACTGGAGCCGGGCGCGCTCGTCGAACACGGCGCGCAACTCGGCCGTGCCCCACAGGTGGGCATAGAGCTGGGAGTCGGTTAGGCGGGCGCCCATGCCGGATCCGCAGCGGTCGCGAGGTCGGCCAGCGCCTGCTTGACGAGGGCGAGCGACGCGCCCCACGGGACCACCATGGTCGAGAGGCCGTCGGGCTGGTTGGCGTTCTCGAGCAGGCAGCACTTGGTCAGCAGCGGCCCGGCGCCGTCGGGCGGGAACAGCTTGCGGGGGCACGTCTCGATCGCGTCGTCCGGCGGGCCGCCGTAGAAATGCTCGTGGATGGCGCGCGAGCGGGCGCATCCGATCAGGGTCCAGTCCCCCTTCGGCGGGCGCTCGTCGAGGAACGAAACGGCGGCGCCGTCCAATTGGAACCCCGAGGCCCGGCACGGCAGGAGGTAGTGCGGGGCGGGCGGGCGCTCACGCGCCAGGTCGGCCATGTCGACGATGACCGGTTGCAGCTCCACGGGCGGCAGGTCCTCGGCCACCGACAGCACACGGGCGGCCTGGTCGACGAGCTTGGCGGGCTGGGGCGGAACGACGTCCGCGACACTTATGCGGATCGGGGCGGGATCGAGGATGAAGTTCACGTGGTCGTAGCGGCCCTCGACCACGACGCAGCGTGAGCCGCCGGCCGCGGCGACCAATGCGCTCGGCACGCCGGTGTCGATGTCGGGACGCTTGACGTACTCGCACTCATCCGGGAGGGCGAGCACCCTCATCTCAGCGACGGGGCTGAACAGGGCGTCAGTCACCGGCTTGGCGACCTCCACGACGGCAGTGGCGTCGCCGGCGCGGTCGCGCACGACGACGTAGCGGGTATGGCGGTAGACCTCGCGGCCCGTGAAGTGGGCGGTGAGCGCGTCGGCGGTGAGCGGCACGTCGACGGTCGCCACCGACACCCGGCGGTACTGGCCCGGAACCGTGTTCATGTGCGCACGGGGCAGGAAAGGTCGATGGTGTCGGCCCGCAGGCCGAGGCGTAGCGTCTCCAACCCGAGCACGTCGCCGACGGCGATGTTGGCCAGGTTCACGTTGGCGCCGAAGCGTCGGACGAACCACGCCTGCTGGTCCTTGCCCGGCGCCTCGAACACCATGTGTTCGAGGCCCGCCGCCTCGACCACCGCGTCGACGACATCGTCCCGCACGTCGCCCGTGCTGGTGTAAATGCCCACCGTGCCGCTCTCGCGCCCCTCGGCCAGGACCCACGTGGCGCCGGCGGACAAATCGTCGGCGGCCTCGCCCGCCCACTCCGGCGCCGGCGCCTGGTCGGCGGCGTGCTTGCGGCCGACCTCGGACACCACCGTGAACCGGCGGGCGGCGCGGTCGATGAGGGCGTGCTTCTCGGCAGGGGACATGTCGGTTGCGCCTCGGGAGACCTCGATGCACGCAAACCCTACGTCGGCGGCCCAGCCCAGCAGGTCGTCCGCCCGCCGCTGGGCCCACGCCACCTCGAGCAACGTGCCGCCCAGGCAACTGAGGATCTCGTGATCACCAACCAGCGCCACCTTGGCGGCCAGGTCGGGGTCGACATAGGCCGTGCCCCACCCGAACTTCCACACGTCGACGTAGGCCGCGCATGAGCAGAGGGCGTCGGCGGCGTGTGCCGCGGGCATACCTTTGTCGAGCACGTGGGTCAGTCCCATGCGGCGCGGCTTCGCCGGTCGCTCGGGGAGATCGAGGGGGAACGGCCGCTCCACTTCCGCCTATGGTAGAGAAACGTTTACTTTAGTGCAAGGAGGGACGTGAGCCTCGAGGACCTCGCGGCAGCCGTACGCGGTCACGCCGGGCTGCGCGCCAAGGCCGCCATCGGGCTGGTGTCGGAGGTCTTCGGGCCGACCGATTGGGTGGGGGGGCCAGGGGACGACGGCGCCGTGGTGGCGGACCGCGACGGGTCGCTCGTCGTCGCCGGCGAGGCCATCGCCCCTGCCTTCGTGGCCCGGGACCCGTTCGGCGCCGGGGTGGCCGCGGTCCTCACCAACGTCAACGACCTGGCCGCCATGGGGGCGCGCCCGCTGGCCATCGTCGACACGGTCGTCGGCTCGGAAGTGGTCGCCCGTGCCGCCCTGGAAGGGATGCGCTACGCCAGCGGGCTGTACGGCGTGCCCGTCGTCGGCGGGCACCTGACCGTGCACGACGGCCCCCCGGCGGTCTCGGCCTTCGGGCTGGGGCGGGCGGGCGGGCCGGTGCTGTCGGTCGCCCGCGCCGCGGCCGGCCAACGCCTGGTGCTGGCGTGCGTCACCGAGGGTCGGATGCGCGAGGACTTCCCCTTCTTCCCGTCGTTCGACGAGCGGGGGGGCCGGCTCGCGGGCGACGTCCGCCTGCTCGCCGAGGTGGCCGAACGCGGCCTTTGCGCGGCGGCCAAGGACGTGAGCATGGCCGGCCTCGTGGGGTCGGCCGCCATGCTCGTGGAGTCGCGGCGGTTGGGCGTCACCATCGACCTCGACGCCGTGCCGACGCCCGCGGGGGTGGACATGGCCACGTGGCTCATCTGCTTCCCCTGCTTCGGGTTCCTGCTGTGCGTCCCGCCCGGGCGTGAGGACGAGTGCGCGGGTGCGTTCCACGAGCGGGGGATCGAGGCGGCGGTGATCGGGACGCTGGACGACTCGGGCGTGGTGGCGCTCCAGTCCGGCGCCGAAAAGGCCGTCGTCCTCGACCTGGCGACGACGCCGGTTACGGGCCTGACGAACGCCGAGCGTCGATAGCGCGGGCCGTCGCCGGCTGAAGCGGCTCCAGCGCGGCGACGTACTCGCCGACGGGCAGGTTCCACGTGGCGACACAGACTTCGACACCCATCGGCGCATCCGGCGCGACGGGTATCTCGACCACTTCCAGCGGGAACGTCGAGTGACGGGAGGCGGTGGAACCAGCCGGCGCGTCCCACCCCTGGCCCAGCGGTGCGAAGTGGGCCCGTTCGAGCGGGGGCTTCGGGGGGTAGCCGGTGAAGCGGGCGACAAAGTTCTCGATGTGCGCCGCCAGCGGGTTTTCCAGACCGGCAACCCGACCTTTCGGGTCCACCCAGGTCGTCGGCTTCAAACGGTTGCTGACAAGCACGCCGATTGTCGGCCGGGCATCCGGGCCGCACCGGTCGAGATAGTGCAACTTGATCTCGGATACGACCGGGTGAGCGCCGAAAAGACCTTGTCGTCCCAGCTCGGGCAGGACCGGCCCGAGCCAGATTCCGGGACGCAGCGCGGCCACGGCGCCGTCCGCCTCGGCCAAGGCTTCCTCAACTCCCCGGAACGGGCGTGTCATGGATCCGAGGAAACGAGATCGATCGCCATGGGTTGGTGGGCGACGCCGACGTAGGTCTCGACGTCGCCGTGGGTGTACCAGCCGATGCGCTCGAAGAAGGCCACGTTGGGCAGCTGGATGTGGGCGACCATGAGGCGGCCGCCCCGCTCGGCGGCGGTGGCGACGGCGAACTTCACCAGGGGCTTGCCGACGTTGCGGATGCGGTGCTCGGGCAGCACCGCCAGGCGGTCGCCCTGCCACAGGCCGGCCGCTTGGTCGAGCACGAAGGCGCGGACCGCGCCGACCACCTCACCGTCCCACAACCCGATGATGTGGACGGCGTCGGGGTCGTGGGCGTCCACATCGGCGCCCGCGAACAACGCCTGCTCGTCGACGAAGACCTGGTGGCGGATGCGGTGGTGGGCGGCGAGATCGTCCGGCGTCACCGCGATCCGGCACGTCGCCCGGATCATGCCGGGATCATGCCTTCGTGCGGGTCGCCCCCAGCGACAGCCCCTCCATCGCGCCCATGGCCGAGCACGCTTGGCAGCGCGCGCAACCGGCCGCGACGCCCTTCGACCCGAGGCCCCGAGCGGTCAGGTACGGCACGACCTGGCGGTAGATGCCTTCGGCGTAGGCCGCGCTGGGCGGGCGGAGGTGCCCCAGCAGGCTGCCGGCGATCGGGCGCAGCGGGACGACGAAGGGGTAGACGCCCATGTCGATGGCCCGCCGGCACCCGTCCACGGTGAGCGCCGGATCCTCGCCCATGCCGAGGATCACATACGTCGACACCTGGCCCTCGCCGAACAACGCGACCGCCCGCTCCCACGCCGCGAAGTAGCCGTCGATGCCGGTGCGGGCCTTGGCCGGCGCGATGCGGGCGAGCACCACCGGGTCGAACGACTCGACGTGGATGCCCACTGAATCGACGCCGAAGCCGTGAACCTGGTCGATGACGTCGAGGTCGTGGGGCGGCTCGAACTGGACTTCGACCGGCAGCCCGGCCGCTTGCTTGACGGCCGCCCCGCACTGGGCCACGTAGAGGGCGCCCTTGTCGGCGCCGGCCGTGCTGCCGGTCGTGAGGGTGGCGTCGACCGCGCCGTCAAGCTCCTTGGCCGCCAGCGCCACCTCGGCCAACTGGTCGGGGCGCTTCTTGGCGATCGTGCGGTGGGCGTCGAGGGACAGCCCGATCCCGCAGAACTGGCACTGGTCGGAGTTGCCCCAGTAGGCGCACGTCTGCAGGACGGTCGACGCCAGCGAGTCCAGGTGCAGGAGGGCGATCTTCCAGTAGGGGATGCCGTCGGCCGTCGTCAGGTCGTAGTACCTGGGTCGGGGCGTGCCGGCGGCGGCCGCGAGCCGGACCCCGTCGAGGTAGATGCCGAACCCGTCGTCCTCGGGTCGCAGCACGTAGGGCGAGGTGCGGGCGAACTCGGCGTCGGTCGGGACGGTGACGGCGACGCCTTCGATCCAGAGCATGCCGGAGTCGCTGGGCCCGGCGCCGCCGTGGCGGGACTCCATGGGCGCCTCGACCCGGAGGCCCGAGCTCTGCAGTTCGGTGATGAGCGACGCGAGCGACGGCGAGTCAATGGCCACGCGCGGCCGCCAGTTCCCGGTACCGGATGGAGCACGCCGCGCCGGCCACCAGGGCGAGATCGAGGTCGGTGGCCATCGCCGGGTCGGCCATGACCAGGCGCTTCGCCATCTCCGCGACTTCGCCGTCGGTGTCGACCTGGACGAGCGTGGCCAGATCCAAACAGGTCGCCCGCAACTGCTCGCTGACCCGGCCGACGAGGCGCACCACCGCTTCGTAGCGTTCCGGCATCACCATCGCCACAGGGTAGAGGCGCTCCTCGGCCTGGAACCACCGGAACAACGTCTCCGGCGGGACGTCCGGATCACGGAACGGATGGCTGAGCCCGCTCATTGCCGTGCAGTCTACACTATGGTAGAAATACGTGTCGCATCGTGCGTGGTTCTTTGGCGTGAAGGAGGCCGGGATGGCGAAGACCGCCGTCGTCGCTCTGGGCGGCAACGCGCTGACCCGCGAAGGCCAGGCCGGAAGTTACGAGGAACTCGAGGCCAACGCCACGATCATGGCGAAGACCGTCTCGTCCCTCATGCGCACGGGTTGGCGGGTGGTGCTCGTCCACGGCAACGGGCCGCAGGTCGGCAACCTCGCCATCCAGCACGAGGAGGGGGCAAAGCTCGTCCCCGCCCAGCCCCTCTTCTCCCTCGGTGCGATGACCGAGGGCCAGCTCGGGAGCCTGATCTGCCTGGCCCTGCGCCGGGTGAACGACGCGGGGGCGATGCGGGGCGTCGTGTCGGTGGTGACCCACGTCGCCGTCAACCCCGACGATCCCGCCTTCGGCGACCCGACCAAGTTCATCGGGCCCTTCCTGACCGAGGAGCAGGCGGAGTCGATGGCCGCGGAGCGGGGCTGGACCGTCAAGCGTGACTCCGACCGCGGGTGGCGGCGCGTCGTGCCGTCGCCCGACCCGGTGGCGATCCTGGAGACCGACGCCATCCGGGCTTTGCTGGACCAGGGCCAGGTGGTGGTGGCGGCAGGGGGCGGCGGCGTGCCGGTGGTGCGGTACAAGTCGGGATACGGCGGCATCGACGCGGTGATCGACAAGGACTACGCGGCGCAGCGCCTGGCGACCTCGCTGGCGGCGCAGGCGCTGGTCCTGGTCACCGGGGTCGAGACCGTCCTGCTCCACTACGGCCAGCCCGACCAGCGGGCCATCCATGAGATGGCCGTGGACGAGGCGCAACAGTGGCTCGACGAGGGCGAGTTCCCCGAGGGCAGCATGGGGCCGAAGGTCAGGGCCGCCATCCGGTTCCTGCGCCGGGGCGGCGAGGAGGCCGTCATCACCACCCCCCAGTTGGTGTACGCCTCGCTGCAGGGCACGGTGTCCGACATCGAGGGCGTCACCGGCACCCGCATCGTGCGCATGAAGCCGTTGGTGGCGGAGCAATGAACGGCGTGCGTGTCTTCAGGGGGACATACCTCGACTCGGTGCTGCAGATGGCCGGGACGCGGGCGATGCTCGACGTCAGCGGCGTGGAGTGGGCGGCGGCGGCCATGGCCACGCCGGCGAACGTCGACACCCTGGTCGAGCGCGGCTTCGATGCCCCGCCGGCGACAGCCAACGACCTGTTCATCGCCGTGACCGCCGGGGACGAGGCCGTCGTCGTCGCCGCGCTGGCCTCGGGCGAGGCGCGGCTGTTCGCCGCCACGGCCACGAAGGCGGAAACTGCCGAGCAGTCGGTGCGGACGCTGCAGGAGGTGTCCGGCGCCAACGTCGCCGTGATCTCCGTCCCCGGCGATTACGCCGCGCTGGAGGCGCACAAGGCGCTGTCCGCGGGCCTGGACGTCCTGCTGTTCAGCGACAACGTGTCGGTCGAGGACGAGGTGGCGCTGAAGGACCGGGCCGCCGAGGTGGGCCGGTTGGTCATGGGGCCGGGTGCGGGGACGGCCATGCTGGGCGGGGTGGGGCTGGGGTTCGCCAACGCGGTCAAGCCCGGCCGGGTAGGGGTGATCGCGGCGGCCGGCACCGGCGCCCAGGAGGCGATGACGCTGCTCGACCGGTGGGGCGTGGGGGTGTCGCACGTGATCGGCCTCGGCGGGCGCGACCTCACCGAGGCGGTCGGCGGCCGGATGGCCAAACTGGCGGTGGCCGCCATGCGCGACGACCCCGCCACTGACGTGATCCTCCTCGTGTCCAAGCCGCCCTCCGAGCGGGTGGCGCAGGAGGTGGTGGCGCTCGCGGGGGACACGCCGATGGTGGCGTCGCTGGTCGGGCTCAAGGGCGAGTTGCGGCTGCCCGAGGGCGTCACCGTGGTGCGCACCCTGGAGGACGGCGTGGTGGCCACGCTCGGCGTCCTGGGCCTGCCGGCGCCCGACCTCTCGCTTGCCGTGGACGTGAACGTCGACCCGGCCCGCACCCTGGTGCGGGGCCTCTTCTCGGGCGGGACGCTGTGCTACGAGTCGCTGGTGATCCTGTCCGACCTGCTCGGTCCGGTGTGGTCGAACACGCCGCTCGACAAGGCCCTGCACGTGCCGGCGCCGGCCGGCAGCCACGTCTGCCTCGACCTCGGCGAGGAGGAGTACACCAAAGGCCGGCCCCATCCCATGATCGACCCCGAAGCCCGCATCGAGTTCATCCTGGCCGCGGGGCGGGAGGCCGACGTCGCGGTCGTGCTCATCGACGTGGTGCTCGGCCACGGCTCTCACCCCGACCCCGCCGGGGCGCTGGCGCCCGCGTGCGCGGACGTGCATGCAGGCGGCGCCGGCCCGCAGGTGGTCGCCTACGTGTTGGGCACCGACCAGGACCCCCAGGGGTACGCAGGGCAGCGGGCAAGGTTGGCCGCGGCCGGGTGCGTCGTGACCGCGACCGCGGCGCAGGCGTCGCGGGCGGCCGCGGCAATCGCCCTGCGCAAGCCCGAACTGGCGTGACGCGCGTCGCCCTCGTCACCTACTCGACCAAGCCGCGCGGCGGGGTCGTGCACACCCTCTCGCTGGCCGAGGCCCTCTGCGCGCTGGGCGCCGACATCACCGTGGTGGCCCTGGGCGACCCGGCGGCCGGGTTTTTCCGGGCCGTGGACGCGCCGTGCGTGATCGTCGCCGCGCCGCCCGAGGCGGCGACACTCGAGGAGCGGGTGTTCCGATCGGTGGACGCCTTGGCGGCCGGGCTGAGCGGGCTCGCAGACCGGTTCGACCTGTTCCACACCCAGGACTGCATCGCCGCCCGGGCCGCGGTGCGGGTGGGGCGGCTTCCGGTGCTGCGCACCGTCCACCATGTGGACGACTTCACCACCCCGGCGCTCGTCGACTGCCAGCGCCAGGCCATCCTCGAACCCGACCGGGTGCTGGTGGTCAGCCGCCACTGGCAACGCCTGCTGCGGGACGAGTACGGGGTGGAGGCCGACGTCGTTCCCAACGGGGTGGACGGGCGCCGGTTCCGCGGCGCCACGCCGGAGCGGCGGGGCGCGCTGCGGGGCCGGGTGGGGATCGACAACGGCGACGGCCGGTTCCTTTTCCTCGCAGTGGGCGGGATCGAGCCGCGCAAGGGCAGCGTCCACTTGCTGGCGGCGTTGGCGGCCGTCCAACCCGCAGCGTTGGCCGTCGTCGGCGGTCACTCGTTCCAGGATTACCGCGCCTACCGCGAGGCCGCGCTCGCCAGCCTGCCGCCATCGGGACTGGAACTGGGTCGCGACGTCGTCCTCCTGGGGACGGTGCCTGACGACGAGCTCCCCGCCTGGTACGGCGCCGCGGACGCCCTCGTCTTCCCGTCCCTCAAGGAGGGCTGGGGGCTGGCCGTGCTCGAAGCGATGAGCTCGGGTCTGCCGGTGATCGCCACCGACATCCCCGTGTTCCGCGAATACCTCACGCACTGCCACGACGCCCTGCTCGTGCCGCCCGCCGATCCCGCCGCGCTGGCCGCCGCCATGCGGTCGATGATGGTGGACGGCGCCCTCCGGCGGCGGCTCGCGGAGAACGGCCGCGCGGTTGCGGCGCGCTACACCTGGGAGGCGTCCGCCCGCCGGCACCTCACGTTGTACGGCGGCTAGGCGCGGCGAAGATGCAGAGCCCGCCGGCGACCAGCAGGGGGATGCCGACGCTGGAGATGGCGGGACCCGCCCGTCCGGCTGGCCAAGAATTCTCGCGAGACCTGTCGATCCGGGCCCAAGCCGTTCGTACAGGGGGTGAGCGACGGGCAACCGGCCCGACTGAACAAGGAGGCGACCATGCCGAAGTACATGCTTTCCGTCTACATGGAAGAGAGCTTCAAACCGACCGACGAAGAGATGCAGCAGATGTTCAAGGACGTCGACGTCGTCAACGACGAGATCAGGGCGGCGGGGGCGTGGGTGTTCGCCGGCGGCCTCCGCCCGGCCGAGACGGCCACCGTCGTGGCCGAGAAGGGCGGCGAGGTCGTGACCACCGACGGTCCGTTCGCCGAGTCCAAGGAGCAGCTCGGCGGGTTCTGGATCATCCAGTCCGCCGACCTCGACGAGGCCCTGGCGTGGGCCCGCAAGGCCACGGTGGCCTGCCGGGGCGCCGTCGAGGTCCGTCCGTTCGACGAGGCTGAGGGCTGAGCCATCGAGGTCGAGCGGGTCTTCCGCGAAGCGTCCGGACGAGCGGTCGCCACCCTGATCCGCCTCTTCGGTGACATCGACGTCGCTGAAGAGGCGGTCCAGGAGGCGTTCGTCGTGGCGCTGCAGCGCTGGCCCGAGACCGGGGCGCCACCCAGCCCCGCCGGTTGGATCATCACCACCGCCAAGAACCGAGCCATCGACCGCGTGCGGCGCGAGTCCTCGAGGGAGGACCGCCACGCCCAGTCGGCCCTCCTCCACACCGACCTCCACACCAACGCTGAACCGCATGAGGTTGCTGCCGTGCCCGACGACCGCCTTCGCCTGATCTTCACCTGTTGCCATCCGGCGCTGGCCCCGACCGCGCAGGTGGCCCTTACCCTCCGGCTCATCGCCGGGCTTCAGACCCCCGAGATCGCCCGGTCCTTCCTCGTGTCGGAGACGACCATGGCTCAGCGGATCGTCCGGGCCAAGAACAAGATCCGCGACGCCAAGATCCCCTACCGGGTGCCGCGCGACGCCGAGCTGCCCGACCGGATCAAGCCCGTGCTGGCGGTCATCTACCTCGTGTTCAACGAGGGGTACGTGGCCACTGCGGGCGACGACCTGGTGCGCGCTGACCTGTGCGCGGAGGCGATCCGGTTGGCCCGCGTGCTGGCCGAGCTGATGCCCGACGAGCCCGAGGCGCTCGGGCTGCTGGGACTGCTGTTGCTGACCGAGTCGCGGCGAGCCGCCCGCACCGGCGAGGACGGGTCGATCGTGCTGCTGCCCGATCAGGACCGCACGCGCTGGGACCGGGCGTTGATCGCCGAGGGTCAGGCGATCGTGCGGCGATGCCTGCGCCGCAACCGGCCCGGCCCGTACCAGATCCAAGCCGCCATCAACGCCGTCCACTCGGACGCGATCCACGCGGCGGACACCGACTGGCGCCAGATCGTCGCTCTCTACGACCAGCTGATGATGTTCAGCCCGACCCCGGTGGTGGCCATGAACCGGGCCATCGCGGTGGCAGAGGTGGACGGGCCGGGCCCCGCCTTGGCCCTCGTCGACACCCTCGCGCTGGACGGGTACCACTTGTTCCACGCCACCCGGGCCGACCTGCTGGAGCGGCTGGGCCGGTCCCGCGAGGCGGCCGCCGCCTACGAGGCCGCCCTCAGCCGCACCACCAACGCCGCCGAGCAGCGCTTCCTCGCCGACCGGCGAGCACGGCTGCGGTCGTGAGCCCGAACACGGTGTGGGCGGAAAAGTCCTCGAACAGCGTCTTGGCGTCGTACTGCCAGATCGGTTTGTACAGCTTCATCAGGGGCAGCACGACGTAGCTGGTGGCGCACACGGCGGGGCCGAAGACCAGGCCGGTCTGGACGGGCGGGCGCCGGCCATGGCGGCCGAGCACGACCCCGTAGGCCGCGCCCCACATGGCGCCGGTCGACCAGTGGACGGCGTTGTTGACGCGCGGCGCGGCCTGGTCGGGAAGGTCGGCGCCGAGCAGAGCCTTGGCCGCCTTCTTGCCCACCTGGGCCGGCGCCGGGGCGTTGTCCCACGTGAGGCCCTTCGAGAACTCCCACTCCAGCACGCTCCGGTCGCCGCCGCCGCGCCGGTAGCGGGCGTACCAAACCAGGTCCATGGCCGCCGTGCCGACGGCGCCGGCGATCGCGCCTCGCACCGCCCGGCGCACCACCGAGGTTGGCGGGATCACTCAGCGACCACCCAGGGAACTCCCAGACTTGGGTATGAAACTGGTTCCATGTACAAGCTCGCCTCGCTCCTCGCCGTTCTCGGACTGACCCTGGCCGCCTGCAGCGAGTCCAACGAGAGTCCAGTCGTCGGCGCCGCCCAGAGTGTTACCACCACGGCCCCCGCCGCCACCACGCCGACCTCGCTGGCGCCGGCGACGACCGTCGCGCCGGCGACGACGGCCACGCCGGCGACGACCGCGGTGCAGAAGGCGAACGCCAACACCGCGAGCCAGTCCGAGGTCCAGGCCGCGCTGGCTGCGGCCGGCGTGCCGAGCGCGGCTCAGTGGGCACGCGAGGTCGTCGAGTACCGGCCGTACCCCACCAACGACCCGACGTTGGCCAAGCTCCGCCAGAACCTGGTCAAGTACAACCCCGGCCCTGGGGTGGTCGACCAGATCGTCTCCGCCCTGTCGCTGTAGTGAGGCTCCGCACGGGCATGCTCGTGCTGGCCAGCCTGGCGATGGGCGGGACCGCCGTCGAGCTGGCCATGCTGCGCCACTGGAACAGCTGGGTGCAGCTGATCCCCTGGTTGGCGCTGGGCGTCGTGGGGGTGGCCATCGGGTTGGCCGCCCGGGGTCGCACGGGTTTGGCCCGGGTCCTCGCGCTGGCCGTCTTCGCGGCGGCCGCCGTCGGGATCTACGAGCACACGCTGGCCAACTACCACGCCGGCCCGCTGGACTTCCGCTACGCCACCAAGTGGGCGACGATGTCGAGCCGGTCGCGTTGGTGGGCCTCGTTCTCCGAGTCGGTCGGGCCGTCACCGACGCTGGCGCCCCTCGTGCTCGCCTGGTCGTCGTTGTGCGTCTGGTTCGCAACATTGGACCGGTAGCGTTCGCGGCTCATGGCGCAAGACCCGCCCGTTTTGGTCACCGGCGGGAGCGGCGTGGTGGGCCGGGGCGTCGTGGCCCGGCTGGCGGCCGAGGGCCGGGCGGTGCGGGCGCCGTCGCATCCCGAATGCGACGTCTTGGATGTGGACGCGCTGTGCCGGGCGATGGACGGCTGTGAGGTCGCCTACCACGTCGCCGGCGTGAACCAGTTCTGCCTGCGGGATCCGTCGCCCATGCAGCGGGTGAACGTGGAGGGGTCGACCAACGTGGTGGAGGCGGCGGCCCGGACGGGGTTGCGCCGGCTCGTCTACACCTCGTCGGCGGCGGCGTTGGGCGAGGTCGCGGGCACCGTCGGGCGGGAGGACTCCCCGCACCGCGGCTCGTTCCTGTCTGCCTACGAGCGGTCCAAGCACGACGCCGAGCGGGCTGTGCTGGCGGCCGCCGCCGACCGGGGCGTCGAGGTCGTCTGCGTGAGCCCGTCGTCGGTGCAGGGGCCAGGTCGGGCTTCGGGCACGGGCAAGGTGCTCATCGCCTACCTGCGGGGGCGGCTGAAGTTCTGGATCGACACGACCGTCAGCCTGGTCGACATCGACGACTGCGCCGAGGGCCACCTGCTGGCCGAGGCCAAGGGCGCCGCGGGCGAGCGGTACGTGCTCAACGCCGCGTCCCTTGGGAGCGACGAGATGCTGGCGATGATGGCCCGGGTGGCGCCGGGGGTGCGACCGCCTCGAATAGCGCCGCCGTCGCTGGTGCGATGCGGGGTGGCGGTGGCCGCCGCCGTCGCACGGGCGCGCGGGCGAACGCCCGTGGTCTGCGGGGAGGCGCTGCGGACGTTGCAGCACGGCCATCGCTACGACGGTTCGCGCGCATGCCGGGACCTGGGGTTGCAGTACCGGCCGGCGGAGGAGACGGTCCGGCGCACGGCCGAGTGGCTGGTGGCCGAAGGGTTGGCGCCGCCTTCTGCCTTACGCTGACGGCGGTGCCCGAGATGCCCGAGGTCCAGGCCATGGCCGAGCGGCTGTCCGCCGTCGTCGCCGGGTCACGGTTCGCGGGGGCAACCCCGCTGAACTTCTCCGGGCTCAAGACGTTCTCGCCGGCCGCGGAGTCTTTGGTGGGCCGCGTGGTAGAGGGCGTCGGCCGGCGGGGCAAGTTCGCCCTGTTCGAACTGGGCGGGCCGCGCATCGCCTTCCACCTGTCCCAAGGCGGCCGGGTGGACGTCGAGGACCCGCCCAAGGCGACCCGGCCCAAGCCGGCGGTGGTGCGATTCCTCTTCGAGGACCGGCCGGCGGTGCTGCTGAAGGAGTTCGGGACGGAGCGCAAGGCGGGGTGGTGGGTGCTGGCCGAGGGCGACGAGGGCCCGCTGGCCGGACTTGGCGTCGAACCGCTCTCGGACGAGTTCCGCGAGCTGATCATGAGCGGCGCGGGTGGGGACGGGCGTCGCATCCACACCATGCTGCGTGACCAGCGCACGGTCTCCGGCATCGGGCGCGGCTACTCGGACGACATCCTCCACCGCGCCCAGATCTCCCCGTACGAGACGTTGAAAGGGCTCGACGGCGAGGAGCGGGTCCGGCTGGTGGAGTGCGTGCACGCCGTTCTGGACGAAGGGTTGGCGGCCGAGCGCCGGCGAGCGGGCGGCTTGCCGACCAAGATCGGCGACCATTGGGTGGTGCACGGCCGCCACGGCACGCCCTGCCCGCGCTGCGGCGCCGACCTGCGCCGGGTGTCCTACGAGGCCTACGAAGTGACCTACTGCCCGCCCTGCCAGACGGGCGGCAAGGTGCTGGCCGACCGCCGGCTGTCGCGCCTCGTGCGGTAGCGCTCGCCGCCTAACCGACGTTGCCGGCGGCGCGCCTCACGCGACGGCGCCCACATTCGCGGTGAGGTTGCCCTCGTAGGCCGCCACCTTCACGCCCCGGTCGGCCAGGGCGGCGAGGAACGGGCCCGGCTCGACCAGGCCGGCGAGCCCACTTGGCGGGCCGCCGGCGCGAATGAGCCGGCCGTCGAGGATGAAGCGGGCGGTCATGGCCGCCACGGCGCCGGACGCGACAGCAGGACGGTCGACGGCGCCAAGCACGCGGTCGTCGAGGGACACCCCCTGGGCGCCGCGGACCTCGACCCGGATCGCCCCGAGCGTGCCTTCTGCGCCGGGCTTGCGGAGTTCGGGAAGGCGAGTGGCGATGCGCTGCAACCGAGTGGCGGCGATGCGGGCGGAGATGCGGCGGGCGTCAGGAAAGGCGGCATGCAGGAGGGCTGCGTCCGGAAGGGCGGCGAGGTAGCAGTCCCGCCCCCGGATCGGGTCGGGGAACCAGCACAGCTCGCGGCCCGCACCGCCGCGGTGGTGCTCCCAGTGGCCGTCGCGCCAGTCCGACGCCTCCCCGACCAGGGCGTCGCGCTGGTGGCGGGCACAGGCCGGGCCACCGAGGCCCACCTTGGCGACGTGGACCTCGTCCACTCGCTCGAACGAGCGGCTGGCGAGGGCCGCCAGCACGCACGACAGGCCGGGCGCGAACCCGGCGCCCACGGCGAGGGTGAGGTCTCCCGGGTCGAGGTCAAGCAGGCCCCGGACCTCGGCGACGGTGTCGGCTACCGACACCACGTGCAGGCCGCGCCCGAGCGCCTCCTCGGCGAGCGCGCCGTGGCCGTCGGGAGTGGCGATCACCACCACGTCGCCGGCCGCGCCCTCCGCCATCGGCTGGGCGGCGTCGCCGGCGCGGGCGGGCGCGCCGATCGAGTAGGCGACGGCCTCGGCCCGCCCCGGCTCGGCGTCCACCACGACCAAATCGTCAAGGGCGCCGAGGAACGTGAGCTGGCGGGCGGCACGGGCGCCGGTGGCCCCGACGCCCACGACGAGGGCTCGCACCGTTACTTGAAGTCGGCGCCGGAGAGCTCGCGCCAGCCGCCGCTCTGCGGCTCGACCGCAGGTGAGCCGCGCAGCCGCACCGCCGCGGCGACGACCCCGGCCAGGGCGAGTGCGAGCAGGCTGCGACGGAGGGTGCTCATGACCCCAGGCTACCAACGGCCTGACGGAAGGCGGAACGACCGGGGGGGGGGAGCAGGAATCCTCGTCATCGCCGCCATCCGGGGGGATCAATCGCAAGCTCAGATCGGAACCGGTCGCCTGCCGCCGGTGTCGCACGACAACAGCCTCCTGGCGATGCCGATGTTGGCGCGGTGTCGACACGGCCTACTGTCGTATTCTGGACTTGACCGAGAGCTACGCACAGGTCGTTCCAACGACGGTCTGGACCGCTACGTCCTGATCGAAACGCGCAACGCTGCAGCAATTCTCGCAACGATTAATCCGGCTGAGTTCCTTACGATACGCGCATCGTTTCCGAGCTCACCGTCATGCCTTTTCGCGAGAAAGGGGAACGGCAGCCGATCGTACGGACGACCGAGGTTCGCAACGAGGGCTACAAGGTCGACAATGTGAAGGGCCGAATCGCCGTAGATGTCGAGTGGAACGCAAAGGATGGAAACCTTGACCGCGACATAGGCGCGTACCGAGCGCTCTACGAAGCCGGAGTTGTTGATGGTGCCGTCATGATCACGCGAACTCAGGAAATGCGCGCCCTGGCGACAAGGTTCGGCGTGAAGCGATTCGACACGACAACCACAACGAATTTGGACAAGGTTACGCCGCGGTTAACCCGAGGCGACGCAGGCGGATGTCCCGTCCTCGTCGTAGCGATCACCGCAAAGTGTTTGCGTCCGTGAAGGGCTCGCCTCGGCTCCATAGGCTGAATACTGCCGTCCCCTAGGAGTAACATCCGGATCAGCCTCGTCTCCCCAGCACGTCCACCCCGGGTGTGGGTAGCGCGCGAAAAGTTCGAGGAAAGGCCCGGGAGAGCATGCCTCGATGATCGGATATAACTCGTCGGGCTTCCGACTGTGCTCTCGCTTCTGCGTCGCCAGCAGGTTTACCTGACGACGACCCGGGGAGAGCGTTCGCAAATGACCCCGCACGCCGAAGATAATGAGCTCAGTAACGTTGCGGAAGTAGAAGCCAACCCCCCTGCCATCGCTGCCCCCATCCTTCCTGACCTTATGCCACACCAGCATCGTCTTGTAGGTAAATCCCCAGCCCTCTATAACCTGAAGTCCTTCACCCACAAGGGCATTTGGCACCCATAGATAGCAATGCGAAGCCAGTGCCATTACATCGGCGACGGGCAGAGCCGCGATCTCCTTCGACGACATGGTGTCGTACCGGGAGAGCCGCTTGTGCTCAGGGGCAACCTTTCCCGTGCGATTCTGGAAGCGCCACGGCGGATCAGCGAGGACTGTCCCGAACCGTTCGCCTCCGAGAGCCCTCAGAGTCAAGGTGGCGCGGATGCCCTCGCCGTCGACCCCGCAGGATGTCGCAGACGCCTCGGGGCGGTTCAACTCGATCTCCGCAAGTCCGCCAGCGACTTTCCTCCGAGCCGAGGAACCCTCCAACGGAGCCAACCGTCGATCGAGCCCACTTGCAGAGCTTCTTTCGCCGCGCCGGTTGGGGTGCCGAAGGACTCGCCGGCAAGCTCGATCGATCCATCGCTAGTCACGGTGGCGCTGATTGCCGGCGCGGACCGCCGGCGGATCTGGATCTCTTCGCCCTCCATCAGGATCCCGGCCTTCACAAGATCAGCCAGCGACACTGTTCCTGTTGTTCGTGCCATCGCTCCTCCACCTGCGTTCAGGGGGTGAGATCTTTAGATCTTTAGATCTTTAGATCTCTATTGAAGCACATGGAGGAAGTGGTTTCGAGAACCCTACGACTCCCGCACGACAGTTACGGTCACGCCACCGCCTCGGCCTTGTCATGACGGACGTGGGAAGCCACGCCGGGGAGTGACCTGGGAGCGACGCCGCAGGTCAGGGGCGGCGACTGGCATCGTGGGGCTAGCAAGAATCGAACTTGCGACCTCATCCTTATCAGGGATGCGCTCTAACCGACTGAGCTATAGCCCCCAGGCGGCTGCCCAGTCTATGGGCCGCCGGACGGCGGCAGCACGCCGAATCCCTACTACCCGACTCGGAGCCGCTCGACCAGCTGGCCAGTGAGGTCGCCGATCAGCTCGTAGTCCTGATCCAGGTGAAGGATTGTCAGCTGGGCCAGCTCCCCAGTCGCCGCAATCAGGAGATCAGGGATGGACGGGCCGCGATGCTGACCGCGATCGGCGAGAGCGACCTGCACGGCGATCGCGCGATCTTCGATCGAGGGCGTCAGGTGCTCGACGGGCATCGACGAGAGCGGCGGTCTCCGGGCGCCTGAGCGCAGCTCCTCTGCAGAGCGCGCCGAGAAGCCGACTTCCAGTCGGGTCAGGGTGCTGATGCGTACGAGGCCGCGCTCTATCCGCGCCGCCCACTCGGCGGCGTCCCTGCTCTCGGCGAGGCGGACCAGGGCCGACTTGTCAATCAGCCACTGGGTCAACGCCACGCTCGGTCCATCACCTCCGGATTGTCGAGGTCGGCGAACGTTCGGGCGAACTGGACGAGGTCGTCGACGGTCACTTCGTCGACGCGACTACTGCGCTCGCGAGCCAGCGCCCGCCGGAGATACTCCGTGCGGGAGAGCCCCACACGTTGTGCCTTGGCGTCGATCGCCGCCACGACGTCGTCGGGAACATCGCGGATGAGGATGTCGGCCATGCCGTGACCTCCTTGTGCTATCCCATGATATCACTCGCCTGCCGGCATTGGCGATAACGCCGGGTGCGAGAACCTCACAGCACATAACCAGGCGGTGAGGTGCCGCGAAACGACCCGCAGATCTTGGAGCGCGAGGCCGAGCTGGGCGTGCGGCGCGCCTTGCGGGTGACGGCTCCGGTCTCGATGATGATGCGTTCGCCGTCGAATAGGAACATGACTGGCGCGAGGTGGGGGGTGCCGTCGTCGTTCTGCGTGGCGAGCACCGCATACAGGCGCCGTTCGAGGATCAGCCGGGGTAGTCGGCCAGGCCATGGCTCGCACGAGCGGCTGGGTGGATCGCGACCGTCGAGTCGGTCATGGCCGGCGAGCGGCGACGACGTGGACTTCAAAGGGGGCTTCGAGGCTGCCGTCGGCGGTCGTGAAGGGTGCGAGAACGGTGCGGGCGCCGGCGCGGATGTGGTCGTACACCTCGGCGGTTATACGTTCGCCCAGCGGGGTGCTGTCCACCTCGGTGGTCACAAGCGCATCGACCGAAGGGAACCTGGCGGTGCCGAGATGGGTTCCCGTGGTCGGCGCCGGAAGCCCGGCCTGCTCGAACAATGACATGAGCACGCCCAGGTCGCCGCAGGCGAAATAGGCGCTGAGCAGCGATTGCGCCTCGCTCCCGGCGTGCTGTGCGGCCATCTCGACAAACGGCCCATAAGCGGCTTGGGTGTCGAGACCGCTGGGGACCAGCAGGGCGACGGTGCCGCCTCGGGCGGTGACGCGGGCCATTTCCTGAAGCGCGTGGACGGGGTCAGGGAAGAACATGAGGGCCATCTGGCACAGGACGGTGTCGAAGGAGCCGCTGTCGAACGGCAGTGCGGATGCGTCGCCTTGACGCCAGTCGATGTCGGGCCGGACACGGCGGGCCACGGTGAGCATCGCGTCGTTGATGTCGACGCCGACCACGTTGGGGGCGCCGACGCGGTCTGCCGCGGTGCGGGCGACGATGCCGGTGCCGCACGCCACGTCGAGGATCCGCTGGCCGCCGCCGACGCCGGCCGCGTCGCAGAGGATCGGCGCCCACTGGGCGAAGAATGCGGGTACGAAGGCCGCCTCGTAGGCCTCGGCGGCGTCAATCGGGATCTGGAAGGACTCGGATGGTTCGGTGGTGGTCATGCGTCGATCATCGGAGGTCTGCGGGTCGCAAGCATCGGGCAGCTGCCCTATTTGGGGTCTGGTTCTGCGCTCACGCTCGGGGCCGCATCGGCCTGTCCGACTCGCCCAGCAGGGCGGTAGCGTGGGCGGCGGCTTCCGCCCGATTCCGCAGACCCAGCTTGGTCAAGATGTTGCTCACGTGGTGGGACGCGGTCTTGCGGCTGATGTGCAGCCGGTCGGCCATCTCCGGGTTCGACAAACCGACGCCCAGCAACTGCAGGACCTCCCGCTCCCGCACGCTGAGCACCCCCGCGCCCCTCGGCCGGGTGCGAGGGACCAGACCGAGCGAGCGGAGAAACGCGGCGGCTCGATCGGCGTCGATGGACGCGCCAAGCTCCTCGAAGGCCGCCCACGCCTGACGGACATGCGCGATGGCCGTGTCCGGCTCGTTTCCGACCAAGGCGCGGGCAAGTTCGAAGCGGGTACGGGCCATCTCCAACGGGAGCTCCATGCCGCACCACAGCTCCAGCGCCGCCTCCAGATGGACGACCCCGCCGGTGTCGCCGCGGGCGAGGGCGACGCGGCCGCGGGCGCCAGCGGCCAAGGCGTTCAGGTGCTGGCTTCGCGCTGCTTCGGCTGTGGCCTCCAGCCGCTCAGCCGCGCTGGACGCGACGTCGAGCTGACCCGCCGCGATGCACGCCTCGACGAGCAGATCGAGCGCGCCGGCCAAATGCGACCGGTGGTCCGCCAGGTGACGAAGCCGCTGTTCGACCATGCGACCCGCGGCCGCAGCGTCACCGCGCGCCAAGCACACCGCCGCGGTCAGCAGTGTCGCCTCGGCCTCCACCTCGACACCCTGGGCGTGGTTGGCCAACAGCTGCTCGGCCTCCTCCAGACGGCCTTGACGCACCCGGAGCCCGGCAAGTCGGGTGAGCGCCCTGCGGTACAGACCCGGGCACGCGCCCTCGGTGATCCGCAAGCCGGCGCCCAGTTCCCGCTCGGCGTCGCTCCACCGCCCCTTGGCCGTGAGCACGCTGCCGTAGTAGATGCGGCACTCGGCGTACAAGAAGGGGCAGCCGTATCGGGCGACGAACTCGTCGGCCACCCGGCACCACTGGGCGGCTCGCTCGATGTCACTGGCCAACTCGCACGCGTTCAACATGTCGCAGCATGCGTAGACAACCGTGTCCAGGCTCGAGCCCTCGCCGGCGAGCGCCGCCGCCATCGCCTCATCGATCAAGCCGAAACCAGCGTCGATCTCGCCCTTGCCCACCCGGATGAGCCCCAGCTGGGCCAACGCAACCAGCTCGAGATCTCTATCGCGGGCCGCCCTCGCCACCCTGACGGCCCGCTCGGTGAACTCCGCGGCGGCGTCCAAGTCCCGCATCCGGTAGCCGCGGGCAATCCACACCCATCCGTGCAGCGGCCCCACGTCGCACGGCTCGAGCAGCCGCTCCGCCCGGCCGATCCAGCCGTTCGCGGCCGCGAAGTTGGCGAAGTTCGCCTTGTAGGTGATGGCCAGCCACACCGCGCACTGCGCCGCGTTCTGCACGTCGCCCAACTGACTGAAGAGCGCGAACGCGCGGCTGCACCTCTCCACGCAGGCGTGGTTCTCGCCCATCCACCACAACGCCATCGCCAGCCCGAAACACGCCTCGGCGGTCTCCCCGTCCGCCAACGCGGCCTCGAAGGCGACACGAGCGTCGCTCCAGCGGCCCTCGGCCAGGGCGCCAAAGCCATTCGCGGTCGGCTCCACGGCCACGCCGACCATTGTCCCGCGTGGTGGCCGCGCGGACACGTCCGACCTGTGCCTACACCGCCAGCGCGACCCTGCGAGGTCGTTCGCTTCCGCGCTTTTGCGTGGGCCCGAGCGCTCCCGTGCGAATTCAATCGACGCTGGACAACAGTTCGGCGGGCCGGAGGCAGGTCCATTGCCGGCCACCGAGCTCGTGCTTGAGGGCGAGCTGCGCCGGT
Organism: Acidimicrobiia bacterium; assembly: GCA_023265045.1. Lineage (GTDB taxonomy): Bacteria > Actinomycetota > Acidimicrobiia > Acidimicrobiales > AC-14 > JAHFUQ01. Next base: position 12,758 of record JAHFUQ010000018.1, on the reverse strand, counting down.
GGACGCCCCGACAGGGACCTCACGGATCGATCGAGGGTTGGAGCTGGGGGTGCCCATGGGTCCGTTGACAGCCCGTTCACAGCGCCGTCTCGCAGTCCCATGTCACCGAGGCCAGCATGCCCCCAGTTGGTCATCTTCAGCGCGCAGGCTGCGAGCGCGCCGGCAAGCAGTGCTCACGGTACGTGGAATCTTCAGGCGTCCGCGCGCATTCGCGGATGGCGCCGGTCTGCTCTTCTCCGATGCTCGACCGAAGCCCGGCGACGTCCGGGAAGCGCATGGTCGTCAAGGAGACGCTCCTCATGTCATTCGGGAAGAAGCACCTCACCCGAGCACTGGCGCTCGCCGTCGCAACGGCGTCGCTGCTGCTCCCGGCCGGGCCGAGGCCGGGATCCCGCGCACGCCCGTCTGGGTCGGCGCCGCCTATCCGTCGGACACGTGTTCCCTGCCGACGGTGCACCACACCTACGGGTGGGGCAACCCCTACGCGGGCGACTTCGGCATCGACGAGGGCAACGTGGCCGTCGGCGGCGCGGTACGGCTCTTCGCCGCCCCCCAGGACACTCGGCTCGACAATGCCATCACCGCCCGCGTCGAATCGACGGGTCTGGCCTGCGCGCCCCGCCGCGGCGAGAGCTACGGCCAGACCCGGGCCCGCGGCGGCGACTACGTCCGGGTCGGTGTCTACAACGGTGGCGCCCGGAGCGGCACCGTCACCTTCGTCCACGTGAGCGCCACAGTCGGCGGCGGCCAGCCCATCAGCCGCTGGGGCGGCCAGGTGGGCACCGTCGGCCAGTGGACCGCCAATAGCTGTTGGACGGGCGTGCACCTCCACGTCGAGCTGTACAACGACACCAACTACGCCTGCTACAACCGCGGCTTCCGCCCCGGCCAGGCCGTCCGCGCCACGAACTTCATCGGGTACCTCGGCGGTTCGTTCGCCTCCGGGCCCCGCCAGGCCTGCCCGTAGCGAATCTCCGGACCAAGTCACCATCGTCGAGGGCCCCGGCGCGCTGCCAGGGGCCCTCGACACGCGTTCACGTCCTTCACGTGGTGAAAGGAACCCCGGTGCCCGCCCCGCCTCCGGCTCATTTCGTCCTTCGATTCCTCCACCCGCCGTCGGCCCGCCCGACTCGGCCACGCGGTTGAGCGACCGAGTCGCCGCCGTCGCCCTCCAATACGTCGGCCAGTGGGGCGCCCACACCCGTACATCGCCCGGCCGGGGGTGGACGGCCGTGTTCCGCGGCCAGCCCCAGGCCACGTACTGGCCCGCCACGCCACGCCGGCAGCCGCGCCCCGCCGACTAGCGTTCAAAGGCGAGTTGACGACCAGACCCACACGCCCGCCAGCGCGCTCGCGGTCGCTCACCAGCGAGCAGATGGAACAGTGCGCAGCGCTCCTCACGGCCCGGTACGGCCACGATTGGCGAACGCAACCCGTGCGGGCAAAGGCGCGGTCGTCCGAGCGGGACCTGGACGCGGCGTGGATCGACCTCCGCGGCAACGGCTTCCCCGAAGCGGCGCGGAGTGTGCTCGGCGACGACCTCGACGAGGGCGTCGCGAGCGAGCTGGCGATTTCGCTGTTCGCGCCGGACGGCGCGCCGGTCGTCAGGATCGCGCCCGCCGTCGCCCGCCTGGAGTCCCTGCTGCGAACCGCGGATCCGACACTCGGGCACCAGGCGGGCCTCGACGCGCTGGTGGTCACGGTGGCGGTCGCCGATGCCTGCCTCCTCGAAATCCACGATGACCCCGACGCCGACCCCGCAGCGCTGGCCGAGCAGTGGCGGGGCGTGATGGCGCTGGCCGCCGCCATCATCGCCCGTACGGTTGCCGCCGCGGGCAGCCGCCTCGACCAGACGTTCTCCGGTCGGGACATTCTTGGCCTGCAGAAGTTCGATCAGGTGTTGGACCCAAACGGGACGCCTACGGGAAGACGCATCCGGCGGTCGGTCGATTACCAGGGCGACCTCCACGAGGCGGCGCTCACCTACCTCCGGTGGCAACAGGCCCGGCGGTGCGGCTGCCGGCGGGGCTGCCACAAGCGGCCGCATAACCTCGCCGGCTGGGTCCCGGAGCCCCTGGTGGTCGACGAGGAACGCCAGGAGGGCGCCGTCCTGAACCTCGAGACTCGACGCCAAGATCGTCAGCGCCCGGCTGGCCCTGGAGCGCCTCCACGCCGAGGAAGAGCGAGCCGCCGAGAAGGCAGAGATCGCCGGCCGAGCTGAGCCGCACGCCGACCGTCTGGCCGTGGCGATAGCCGGCGCCCGATCGGCGAGGGCTCGGGTGGACGGCACGGCGCGCACCGTCGGCGGGGAGCTGGCCGACTTCGGCCTCGCCGTCGCGCTGGGCCGGCGTTTCGAGCATCTCGGTGACGGGATCCTTGCAGTGGTTACGGGCCGGCATGGAGGGGTCTCGTCAGGTGAATTCGCCTCGCTGAACCTCGCGTTCCACGTGGGCGACGACGACGAGGACGTCGCCCGCAACCGTACGATCGTCTGCCGCTGGCTCGGCGTCGACGCCCTGACGGTGGCTGACCAGGTCCACGGCCACGCGGTGGCGGTCATCGACGAGCAACTCGCCGGCGCGGGCCACACGTCCTTGGAGGATTCTCGGTCGCGGCTGGGCGGGGTGGACGGGATGGTCACCGACGTCCCGGGTGTGGCGCTCGCGGTCATGGTCGCCGATTGCCAACCCGTCGTGCTCTGGGATCCCCGCCACTGCGCCGTCGGGGTGGCTCATGCGGGTCGGGGCGGGACGATCGGCGGTGTCGTACCGGCCGTGGTGGGTCAGCTGCGAACGTCCTACGGCGCCGACCCGG
>JAHFUQ010000018.1:0-9934 GCA_023265045.1 Acidimicrobiia bacterium | reverse complement strand
CGGGCCCCACATCGGCGCCGCCTCCTACGAGGTCGGCCCCGGCGAGGTGGCCGAGTTCGTCGCCCGGTTCGGCCCCGACCTCGTGCAGTCGAATGCGAACGGGAAGGGCTGCCTCGATCTCGAGGGCGCGGTCCGCCGCCAGTTGGAGGACGCGGGCGTGCTGGCCAGCGCGGTGCGTTCCTTCGGCATCGACACCAAAGAGCGCAGCGACGAGTACTTCTCGGACCGGGTATGCCGCCCGACTGGTCGCTTCGCCCTCATCGCCGTGGTAGACCCGCCCAACCGGTCGTGATGTGGTTCGAGAGCAACCGTGACCGCCTGCGCGAGCTGTTCAGCGTGCTCGAGCCGCCCGGACATACGACTCTCGGTGGCTGGCTGCGCCACCCTCGACGACGTCGACATCGTCCTCCTCCTGGGCGAGATCCCGCGCTGGATCCGCTCCGAGCAGGCGGCCCGCTGAGCCGGTTCAGTCCGGACGCCGGACGAGCGCGGCCGCCCGCTGATCGACGCCGCCACAGCCGAGAGTGACGCAGAGATCGCAATCACCGCCGCGCTTGGCCAGCGCTCGCGCCGCGTCGTCGTAGCTCGTCACCCTCTCGACGGCGCCACCGGATGTGACGATCGCGCTTGCGGATACCCAGGGCCCGCACGGCCTGCACGTACGGTCCTTCGCTCCGGTCCGAACCGGTGACACTCGCGCCGAGCGCGTGGGCGAGGCGGGCCAGCCCGCCTCGCCCACGCCGCACCCCCCGACCCCGACGAAAGAACACGAGTCAAGTGCGTGCGCAAGTCGGTCACTCACGACCAGCCTGCCACTTCAGTGCGTCGCCGCGGCCCCGTTCTCAGCGGGCTGCTCGGACAGCAACTGGTAGTCGGGGTTCAGGACGCTGAGTTGGCCCCGGAGGCGCCCCACCGTCCCTTCGACGACCATCCTCGTGCCCGTCTTGACCCCGGCCAGCTCGCGGCGGCCGAGGAAGACGATGAGGATCTTGCCGGTGTCGTCGACCAGCGTGCACTCGAGGGTCGGCACCCCGCCCATCGGTTGCACCCGAAGAGCTTGCACCCGTCCCGCGATCCGAGCATGGTGGCGGTACCCGACACGGGCGATGCCCACGCAGTCCGCCGGGGCTTGGGGTTCAACGTCAGCCTTCGCCTTCTTCGGCCTCGGCGGCTCCGGAGAACTCGGCGCCCGGGGCCTGAGCTGGTAGGGCACGATCGTCACGTTGCAATGCGGCAGTGACGACAGGGAGTCGGTGATGGCGTCGGCCGAGCGGTCGTGCAGCAGGCGGTGCCAGAACTGGTTGTACTGGCGCCGGGGCAGCAGGACGCTCACCTCGGTCTCACCGTCGGCCGTGACCTCGGCGACGAGCTCAGCGGCGGCACGCGCCAGCCGGCGGTCCGGGCACTCGATGACGTCGAGGCTGAGCCGCGCCAGGCCGAGGCGCCGCCAGGCGGCGGTGAGGTCCTCGGTGCGCACCGGGTCGACGTCGAAGTGCACGGCCCGGAGTTCGTCGGGCGTGAGGGTGCGGGCGTACTGGATGGCCCGGGCCGACGCCAGGTCGAGCGAGTCGATCAGCACGAGCACGACGTGGCGGCGCAGGATGGGCGCCTCCGCCGCCTTCGGCGCGTTCTCCTCCAGCTCCTCCTGCTCCGCCTCGTACTGGCGGTTCAGGCGCACGAGGCCCGCGACCATGACCGGCACCAGCACGATGATGGCCCAGGCGCCATGGCGGAACTTGGTGATGCCGATGATCACGTCGACGACGAGGGAGAGGAAGGCGCCGATCCCGTTGATGACCAGCCCCCCGCGCCAACCCGGCTCCTTGTGGGTGACGTGGTGCTTGGCCATGCCGGCCTGCGAGAGGGTGAAGCTGGTGAACACGCCGATGGCGTACAGCGGGATGAGCCGGTCGACCTTGGCGTCGGTGACGAGCAGGACCAGGATGGAGACGACCGCCAGCGAGATGATCCCGTTCGAGAACACCAGCCGGTGGCCCCGCTTGGTCAACTGGCGGGGCATGAAGTTGTCCTCGGCGTGGAAGCTGGCCAGGCGGGGGAAGTCGGCGAAGCTCGTGTTGGCGGCGAGCACGAGGATCAGCATGGTGCCCGCCTGGAGGGCGTAGAAGAGAGCGCTCGCCACCGGGCCGCCGCCGTAGACGAGCTTTCCGACCTGCGAGATCACCGTCGGGGTGCCGCTCGCGTACGGCGCCGCGTGCACCTTCGAGGCCAGGATCGACAACCCCAGGAACATGACGCCCAAGGTCGTGCCCATGATGACCAGCGTCGTGCGGGCGTTCTTCCACGCCGGCTCCTTGAACGCCGGCACCCCGTTGGAGATGGCCTCGACACCGGTCACGGCCGCGCCGCCCGACGCGAAGGCGTGCAGGACCACGAACAGCGCCGCGCCCTGGAAAAGCCCGGCGCCGGGACTCCCGACCTTCAGGAGGCCGGGATGGTTGAGGCCGCCGGTGGGAAGGTGGCCGAACAGCATCTTGACCACGCCGACGCCCAGCAGGGCGGCCATGTTGAGGATGAAGAAGTACGTCGGGACGGCGAAGACCTTCCCCGACTCGCGGACGCCGGTGAGGTTGCCGTAGGCGATGATCACCACGAAGGCGACGGCGATGAGTAGGGCGTACGGCGTGAGCGCAGGGAAGGCCGACGTCAGGGCGGCGGTGCCGGCCGCAACCGACACGGACACCGTCAGCACATAGTCCGTGAGCAGCGCCACCCCCGCCACCTGGGCGGGGAGGAGCCCGAAGTTGTCGCGGGTGACGATGTACGCGCCGCCGGCGCTCGGGTAGGCCTTGATCGTCTGGCGGTAGGAGAGGATGAGGAAGCCGAGCACAACGAGCAGCGCGACCGTGACCGGGACGACCAGCGAGAAGGCGGCGACGCCGACCGCCGGCAGCAGGACCCGCAGGATCTCCTCGGTGGCGTAGGCGGACGACGACAGGTTGTCGGAGGCGAAGACGGCGAGGGCCGTCGGCTTGCCCAGCCGCTCGTGCAGGAGCCGGGCGGTGTTGAGCGGGGGGCCGAGGAGCTTGTTCTTGACGCGGTAGGCGAGCGGTTCGGGCAGTTCGACGGACGGGGCAACGCCGACATGGCCATTGGCGCCGGGTGGGGCAGCCCTCGGCGGCGCGGGCGCGGCTTCCGTTCTCATCAGGAGTCCCTTGTACGCCGTGGCGCAGCCCACGCAAGGGGACTTGACGCGACCTGAGCGCGCCAGCCAGGGATTTTTCGCGCGTCCTTAGCGCGGCGGCCTCAGATGGCCAGGGTGTGCATCCCGCCCGCGGCGACGGCGGTGGGGGCGGAGGGGCCGATCGCGGCCACCGGGGTGTGGCGGTCGACGGTCGTGCCGTCGCCCAGCTGGCCGCTGGCGTTCCAGCCCCAGGCCGCGACCGCCCCGGCGCCAGCGCCGTTGCCGGTGTCCAATCTGACGGCGGCCAGGCTGTGGGCGATCCCGGCGGAGAGGGACGTGACGCCGTGTACGCCGGGGACCTCGACAGCCAGATGGCGGTCGACAGTCGTGCTGTCGCCCAGCTGGCCGACCGCGTTCCAGCCCCAGGCCCACACGCCGCCCTCCATCGTCCCGGCCAGGCTGTGGTAGGCGCCAGCGGCCACCGACGTGATGTGGGCGGCGATGTTCAGCCGCACGGGGGCGTGGCGGTCGACGGTGGTGCCGTCGCCGAGCTGGCCGACCGCGTTCCACCCCCAAGCCCAAGGCTCGAGGTCGTCGGTGCGGGCGGCCAGGCTGTGCAGCCACCCGGCGGCGATGGACACGACGTGGTCGAGGCCGGGCACGACGGCGGGCTGGAAGTGGTCGGTGGTGGTGCCGTCGCCCAGCTGGCCGACGCCGTTCCAGCCCCAGGACCACACCCGGCCGTCCTGGCCGAGGGCGAGGGTGTGGTAGGCCCCGGCGGAGACGCTGGCGATCGCGGGCAGGCCCGGCACCCGGGCGGGCGTGTGGCGGTCCGTGGTCGTGCCGTCCCCCAGCTGGCGGCTGGCGTTCCAGCCCCATGCCCACACGGTGCCGTCGCGTTTGACGGCGAAGCTGTCGGCCACGCCCGCGGCGATGGCGACGACGTCGGTGAGGCCCGTCACCCGCACCGGCTTGGAACGGTCCGTGGTCGTGCCGTCGCCCAGCTGGCCGAGGGCGTTCCAGCCCCACGCCCACACGCTGCCGTCGGTTGCGAGCGCCAGGCTGTGGTAAGCGCCCGCGGCCACGGAGACGGCCCCGCTGGGAAAGGCGGTCGGAATATGGGCGTCCGCGGTCGTGCCCAGGCCGAGCTGGCCGACGCCGTTCCAGCCGGTCGCCGCCACCGCCTTGGGCGTGGTCGGGTAGTGGAGGACCTGGAGTGACGGGTGATCGGCGTAGTCGCTGTCGGCGGCGGTGACGACGTACAGCCGGGACGCGTCGTGGGTGAACGCCATGCCCTGGTGCACGACCTGCCCGACGAGCGGGATGAGCCGGAGGGGGGCGGCACCGCCGATGGGCCAGATGCGCACGACCGCAGTCTTGCCATCGCCCACGTCGGCCCCGCCCGCCACGAACGCGCCGTCCGAGGTGATGGCGCCGGCGTAGCCGATGTCCATGCCGTCCGGGTAGAAGGGGTTTCGCCGGGGGATGAGCGTGGCCGCGTCGACCGCCGCCTTGCCCCCCAGCACGAGCAGGGAACCATCGTCGCTGAGGTGACGGTCGGGCGTGCCCGGGAGCTCGAAGTCGTAGGCCTTCTCCGTGGGCGGGGTGGTCGAGACGTCGTACGTGCCGGTCTGGCCGGTGTAGCCGCCGGCGATGAGGACGTTGGGGTCCGAAGCGGCGGTGGCGAAGACCGCGGTGTTGACGGGGCCGAACGCGTGGTCCCAGATGAAGACGTCGTCGGGGGCGTTGAGGTTGAACGACCCCCAACCGCCGCCGCTGTCCAGGCGGTCGCCGTAGCCGAAGAAGACCTGGTTGCCCGCCTCGGCCAGGTTGTAGGGAACCTCGGCAAGGGGGCTCGTGCGCCACCGGCCCACCTCCACCAGGTCGGCGGCGTCCACGGCGGCGACCGCGTTGGCGGTCGAGAGGGCAACGAACAAGGTGGTCGAGTCGTGGCTCAGGGCGAGGCCGGCGGCGCCGGGCAGGCTCCCGATGGTCCCGACCCGATTGCCGTCGAGGTCGGTCACGGCCACCACGCCGCTGACCGGGTCGCTGACGAAGAGGTGCCGATGGGGCTCGTCGACAGCCAGGGCCCCGAACCTGGCCACGCCGAGGTCGTGGACGCTCAACGCGCCGGCGGGCGGCGGCGGGAGGACGGGCGGCGCCGTGGTGCCGGTAACCCGAACGGAGGCGGACGCACTGGCGGGCGGATGGGTGGCATCGCCGGCCCACGTGAAGCGGTAGGTGTAGCCGCCCGGCGCGGTTGGGGTGTCGGTGAGCGAGAACGCCCCGCCCGGCCCGGTCGTGCGGCTCGGGAGGGCGCGCCGACCATCGGGCCCGCTGCGGGTCACGGCGATGGTGAGCCCAGCAGCGCTCGACGTGCCATCAGTGAACCGGAGCGCGCCGGTGAGGGTGGAGCTGGCCGGCGCCGTCACCGTGACCCGGGCCGGGTCGACCGAGACACCGTGGACGACGGACATCGACGGCGAGTTGTCGCTCGTGCGGCGGTAGAGGAACAGCTTGGAGCCATCCGGGCTGTAGGCGATGGGCGGGCCGGGGCTGCCGAGCACGGGGTAGTCGCGGGCGTGGGTGGGGGTGAACACGCCGACGGGAAAGACCCAGACGTCGTTGGTGTACATGCCGTCGCAGGAGACCGCCAGGTGGGTCCCGTCGGGGCTGACGGCCACGCCCTGCGGGAAGGGGCAGGTGCGGTAGAAGCCCCGGGTGGAAAGGTCGGCCATGGCGTAGGACGCCAAGCCTCCCGAGGCCAGGCGGGCCGACGTGTCGGTGGCGTTGACGAAGATCGTCGCGCCGTCGGGCGAGACCGCCAACGCCTGCCCGTAGAGCATTTGGTCGGAGTGGAGGGTGCGGGTGCGCACCGCGACGGCGCTCGATACGTCGTACCGGTCGAGCGTGGAACTGAAGGCGGAGCCGATGGACGCGACCAGCACGCTCGCCGTCGGCGACGCCGAGGCGATCCGCGGCGGCATGTAGTAGCGGTCGTCCGGCGCGGGCGGCAGGGCGAGGGAAGGCGGCGCAGGGTCGACGGACACGATGGCGGCCGTGTTGTACGAGCACCCGTAGCTGACCCACAGCCGGTTGCCGGCGGTGGCGAGCCACGTCGGGCACGACGCCGCGCCGGTGGGGATGCGGCGCAGCTCGGTGAGGGTGGCGAGGTCGATGACGCTGATGGCGTCGGCGGCGCTGAGGGCGACGTACAGCGTCGCCCCGTCGGGGCTGATCGCCATCCCTGAGGCTCCCGCCTCGTCGGGGAGCGTCGTGACCAGGGCGCCGTCCATGTCGGTGACCATGACCGTCGAGACGGGGTAGAGGGTCGAGGCGAACAGATGGCCGCGGACGGCGTCGACGACGAACGACACCGCCGGTCCGCCCGACAAGGGCTGCTGGGTGTCCGGAGGGTCCTGGAGCAGCGGAGTCGGCGTCGACGCGGAGAGGGCCGGTGCGGCGCGAGCGACGACCGCGCCCAGCGCGCCGGCAACGAGCAGGACAGCCACGACGGCCGTTCCCATGCTCCGCCGTCCCGCGCTCATCCGTACGTCATCGGCGCGCCAAACGCACCCCTTGAGGCGCTACGAGGCGTTCCCCGACTGGAGGAACGCCCGCGACATGCGCCGGCGCAGGTGGTCCATGGCGCTGGCGCCCCCGCGGCGACGCGCCGGCGCCGATCCCCCGGCCTCGGGCGCGCGGCGGCGGGCCGCGGCCTTCGTGACCAGCCAGGGCGGGGTGCCCGTCACCCGGGGGCCGCGGGGCGGGTCGATGACCAGCTCGAAGGGAGCGCGGCCGCGGTCGGCCATTGAGAAGACGATCCGGTCGGGCCGGTTGTGACATCGGCCGCCTGAGCGTTCGCGGCGCTGAACCGCCGCCATCGGTGGATCAGACGCCGAATGTGGCTCCGACGCCGCAGAGCCGTCGCCGGGGCGGGGGGCGTTGCCTCAGCCGAGCGGCCAGAACACCTGGCCCGCGGTCGGGTCTGGGGGCAGTGGCGGGGCCTCGGGCCGCTCCTCGGTCAGGTGGCTCTTGTCGATGTCGCCGTCGACTTCGACGGCGGCCAGCTTCCCGTCCTCGTCGATGCGCACCGTGACCCGCGACCAGTCGCTCATGACGACGACCCTACCGCCGTCGACCGCCGTAACCTAACGGCACGGTGGGGCGACCACGGGGGTGGGGGTTGCGCGCAGGGCTCGTCCTGGCGATCGCCGCCGCGGGCTGCATCCGTGACGACCCTTTCGAGCCCGACCCGCCCGACACCACCGCCACCGTCACGGCCCCGGGGGACTTCAAGGTCGGCGAGTGCCTCACCTGGGACCAGGAGGCCACGGGCGCGCGTGCGGAAACGCCGCGCGCCGTGGCGTGCCGGGAGCCACACCTGCTCCAGGTCACCGGCTCGACCCTGCACCCGAGCCTGGCGCGCTACCCCACCGACGAGCGCTGCGCCACCACGACGTCGTCCTGCCGGAACCGGGTCTGGAACTGCGTCAGGACCAGCGCGTCGAACAGGGCGCGCTGGGACGCGTCAAGCAGGTCGCGGCGGTCGACCACCAGCCATTCGACGGTCGAGGGATCGGGCATGCCCTTCCCGTCGATGCCCCAGTCGAACACCTGCCAGGGCTCGGGGAACTGGTAGATCCGCTCGCGGTGGGTGAGGTGGGGGACGAAGGTGTAGGAGGCCGAGACGGTGGCGGCGGCCGGCACGGCGCGCCGGGCCGCAGCCTTGACGGTGGCGCGCGAGCCGGCGGCGAACGGCCAGATCCCGCTGCGGTACTGGACGCCGACGGGCGACGGTCCCCACGCCACTGTGGTGGCCAGCGCCACGGCGGCGAGGGCGCCGGCGAGGAACCGCCGGAGGGCGGCCGTGCGCCCGAGCACGGCGATGGCCTCGACCGCGGCCACCGCCATCCCGGCGACCACGAGGGCGCTGTAGTGGTAGCGGTAGTCCCGGGCGAACCCGGCGCTGGTGAGGGCGTTGACCGCCAGCGCAGGGCCGGCGAGGAGCAGCAGGGGCCGCCAGCCGACCACAGCCAGGAGGGCGAAGGGCACCAGGAGCCGGCGGTAGTACGTGATGCGGTCGGGCTTGGTCACGAGGTCCCAGACGACACCCGGCCGGGTGACCACGGTGCGGGCCACGCCGGTCGCGCTGCGACCAAGTTGCGGGAAAAGCGCCTCGTAGAACGGCGCGTGGCCGCCGAGGGCCACGGGGATGACCACGCGGGTGGCGATCAGGTACCAGCCCACCCCGGCCACGATGGTCGCGGCCCCGGCCTTGCGGTTGCCCCAGATCCAGACGAGCGCCCCCAGGCCCGCCACCGCCAGGGCGACGTCCTCCCGGCACGCCACCGCCACCGAGGCGCTGAGGGCGAACCAGCCCCACCGCCGGGCGTGGCCGGCCCACACGGCGAACAACAGGGCGGCGGCGGCGATGGCGTCCGGGTGGAAGAACTCCCACGTGAGGTACTGGTAGGTGGGGTTGAGGAGCAGGGCGGCGGCGGGCAGGAGGGCGACCCACCGGTCCCCGAGTCGGTCACGGGCGAACAGGTAGAGGCCGACCGCGCCCGCGGCCTGGGCCGCCACTTGGACCACGAGCAGGAAACCGGGCCCGGCGCCCAGCCAGTAGAACGGGACGAACGCCAGCAGGACGACGTTCGCATGGTGTCCGAACAGCGGCAGGCCCCGGACGGTGATGAAGCTGTGGAACCGCGACAGCAACCAGGCGCCCTGGTCGTAGATGCCGAGGTCGTACCCGTAGGTCGCGAAGCGGGAGTGGCGGAGCCAGCCGAGGGCGATGAACGTGGCCGCCCAGACGGCCACCGAAGCGCCGAGGGCCCACCGCACCGGGTCGCGCTCGCGCGCCCAGGCCAGGGCGCGCGAGAAGTCGACCTCGTCTGACGTGTTGGCGGCGCCTACTGGACGGGCGCGGTGTCCGCCAGATCAGCGGCGGCGGGGAAAGGCCGGCGGCGGCGGCGGCTGAGGCCGAGGAGGGCGGCGCCGATGGCGCTTGCGGCGGCGGCCTGCCCGGCCATCGAGTCGATCGGCGCCCCGGTGGCGGCGAGACGCCCGGCCGTGCTGGTGGCCCCTGCGGCGGGCGTGGTCGTGGCCGCCGGGCGGGTCACCGGGGGCGGCGGGCACTCACCTGACGCCGTCGACGCGTTGGTGGCGGTGGAGCAGCCCGACGCGTCTGAGCCGTCCCGAGCCGTCGAGGCGCCGGACGCCGTCGAGCGGTTGAGCGCCTGTGAAGTGCCCGACGCCACCGAGGTCGAGTCGGCGGTGGCCCCACCCGAGGCGGTGGGCGACGTGGACCCGCCCGAGCCGCCGCCGAGGGTGGACCCCCCGGTGGCCCGCACACGAGCGGCGCCGCCCGAGGCCGACCCTGCCGTTCCCGCGCCGGTCGTCCCGCCCGCCGCCGCCGTGCCGGTGGTGGGCGCCGCGGCGGCCGTGGTGCCCGTCGTGCCCGCCGCGCCGGTCGCGCCCGTGGCGCCCGTCGTGGTTGTCGGGGTGGTCACCGAGGCCGTCCCCGTGGCGCCCGTGGCGGCCGAGGCCCCCGTGGTCGTGGCGGGGTTGGACTCGGAGGTCGACGTGGAGTTGCCGCTGTCGCCGCTGTTCGACGAGGAGGACGCGGCGACGGCGTTGCCCGAGCTGCTCGAGGAGGCCCCAGTGTTGACCGTGACCGTCCCGGCTGCGCCCGCGCCGCCCGTCGCTTCCGCAGTGTCGACCGAGTGCCCGCCGGTGGCGACCGACGTGCCCGCCGCTGGGGTGTTGACCGCGGCCCCACCCGGCGCC
>JAHFUQ010000255.1:1491-2924 GCA_023265045.1 Acidimicrobiia bacterium | reverse complement strand
GAACGCCTCTTCGAGCGACGAGAGCAGCGGGCGGAGCCGCCGGCGCGAATAGACCATCGCCACCGCGTAGAGGGGCACCGTCGCCAGGTAGACCAACGACAGCGGCGGGCTGAACCACAGCATGATGGCGATGGCGACGGCCACCTGGGTCGCCTCGGTCAACCCGACGACGCCCTGCTGGACGAGGAACAGCCGCACCTGGCGCATCCCCCCGAGGCGGCGTTCGATGTCGCCCGTGCGCCGCGAGGCGAAGTAGGCGGCCGGCAGCCCGAGCAGGCGGTCGGTGACGTGGTCGAGCGTGGCCGCGTCGAACCGCACGGCCAGCCGGGCCAGCAGCCAGCGCTGCACGAGGCTGGCTCCGACGGCCGCCAGCAGCATGCCAATCATCCCCAGCGCGAGCACGTGGAGAAGCTGGGTGTCGCCGTCGGCGATGGCCTCGTCGACGATCAGACCAGCGCCGACCGGGACCAGCATCTGCAGGCCGGCGGCGCCGAGGGCGAGCGCCCCGGCTCCCACGAGCGCCCGACGATGAGGGCGCAGGAAGGGCCCGAGCCAGCGCCAGGGCGGACGACCCTCGGGAACGTTCTCGAGCTCGGGCGTCGGGGCCACCAGGCAGCAGTAGCCCGACCAGCCCTCGTTCCACTCGGGGCGGGGGACGCGGCGGGGCCCACCCACCGGGTCGCTGATCCGCACGAAGCGCTCGTTCGTGTCGTACAGGACGACCCAGTGGTTCCCCTGCCAATGGCAAACGGCGGGGAGCGGGAGCGAGGCAAGCCGTGAAGGGGACGCCTTCAGGGGCCGGGCGGCCAGCCCGAGGCGTTCGGCGCCCGCGACCAGGCCGCGCAGGGACGTGCCGTCCAACCCCGTACCGACCACGTTGCGCACGAACGTCAGCGAGACACGCCGGCCGAAGTGCCGGCAGACGGCGGCCAGGCAGGCCGCGCCGCAGTCCATCTCGTCCACGGCCTGCACCGGAGGGATCTTCCGGATACGACGGGCGGGGCGAGCGAACCGGACATCGTCCTCGGGGGGGACGTCGTGAGGCCCCGCACCATCCTCGGCCCGGCCACCAGCGGCCGGCGCCTGCGCCAGCCGCGGGTCCAGCCACCGGACCCGCTGCGAAAGCTCGCGGCTCACGGCGTCCGCTCGCCCGACGCGCGACACGGCCTCGTCCAGCTCCTGCACCGACGGCCAGCCCGACCCGCCCAGGGCGCGGTAAGCCGCGAGCGAGCCCGCCACACGCCATGCCGCTCGTTCCAGGGAACCGGAGACGACCGCCTCGATCCACGTCGCCTCCGCCCGATCGACGGGCTCATCTCCCGTCACCTTCCTCCGGAGGTGCTCGAGCCAGCTGCGGACGGAGATCCCCCAGTGGGCGAACCACTGCGCGGTCTCGTCGGCCGAGAGCAGCCCCCGGTCATACCGGAACGCCG
>JAHFUQ010000255.1:0-1481 GCA_023265045.1 Acidimicrobiia bacterium | reverse complement strand
TAGCCAGCTCGTCGATGCGCTTTCCCGCCGCAGCCTGGGCGAGAAGCGGCTCCCGCTCGGGCTCCGGCTCGGGCGCCGGCCAGTTGCCCCAGGCCTCGGCCGCTCCCACCACCGCCGCCCACGTGACGGGCTCGCCGTCGATGGCAAAGGCAGGACGGGCCATCACGTCGGGCCGGATCACGCGTGGGACCGGGCCTCGTACACCCGCGCCAGCAGGGCGTAGGTGACGTACTCCTGGCGGCGGCTGTCGGAACGGCAGAGCCGGTTGAGCCACATGTGCACGAACGACGCGGCCAGGCCCTCGACGTCCTCGGTCAGGCGACCTTGGCGGCGCAGGTCGAGCAACTCGGCGGTCAGGGGCGCGAGCCGGGCCGACCGCGCCGCGAGGACGCGGATACCCGGTGCCAGCGGGTGATCGCCGTCGGGGCGGGCGTCGAGCAGCTCGTCGAGGGCCGCTCGTTCGGCGCGCACCTTGGCCGCCACGTCCTTGCGGAGGCGACCGTCGGCCTTGAACTCCCGCTCGAACGCGGCGTGGAGCCGCCGGGCGGCGTCGGCGCGAACCGAGTCGCCCAGGCCGAGGTCGCACAGGAGCCGATGGGCGCCGAGCACGCCGAGGCGCCAGCGAGCGTCGAGCCCCGGCGCGCCCGGGTCGAAGAGCTCGAGCAGGTCGAGGACGGATTCGGAGTCGAGGTGGAACAGCCGCTCGGCGACCAGGACGCCGTCGGGACCGCCGTAGCGCTCGACCTCGCGCCGGTAGGTCCCCATCGCTGCGTCGGAAGCCAGACCCGCATCGATGGCTTGCCCCGCCAGCGCCTCGAAGGCAGGCCGGATGCGGTCGGCCTGTCCGTGGGCGCGGAGCCGGAGATGGAACTGTGGGTCCTCGTAGCGCAGGAAGAACCAGAGATCGGCCGCCCCTGATCCGACGAGCCGGCGAACACACGGACCGACGGTGTCCCCGAGCAGGACGTCCGCCGTGGCCGATCCCGTGTAGAGCTTCAGGTAGGTCCACTCGGCTCCGGGCGGGAACGTCCGCCGGACGGTGGTCGGCGGCGAAACCGTGGCCGAACGCGGGACGGCCCCGGCGTGCACGGGTGCCGTCCGCACGAGGGGGATGATCACCTCGACGACACGCTTCCCGTCGGGCGCCGACGCCACGAGCTCGTCAGGACCAGGGAACAGCTCTTCGAGGAGCACGTCCGGGCGATTCCGCACCGTGCGAACGAAGGCGTCGACGCTGAGCGCATTGTCGAGGTCGAAGGGGAGCACATTGTCGCCCTCGACGAGGCAGATCCATCGCGGCAGGTGGCGTCGCGCGCGCCACCGCACCACCGCCTCCCATCGTTCGGCGGGGCTGCGCCGGTCGAGGGCTTTCAGTTCCTCACCGCCGGCCCACCACCGGGCCAGGGCGAACAGGAGTGGGCCGCGGCGGACCCGCGGCGTGAAGGCCGCCCGCTCGAAGGGGAACCACGACCAGGCGACGC
>JAHFUQ010000254.1 GCA_023265045.1 Acidimicrobiia bacterium | reverse complement strand
GAGGACGTGCCCGAGCCGGTCTGGAAGACGTCGATGGGGAACTGGTCCGCCCACTGGCCCTCCACGACCTCGGCGGCCGCCGCCGCCACCGCCGCGGCCGTGTCGGCGTCGAGGATCCCCAGCCGGGCGTTCTCCTGCGCCGCGGCCCGCTTGATGGCGGCGATGGCGCGGATCAGCTCGCCCGGGACGGGCTCGCCCGAGATGCGAAAGTTCTCGACGGCGCGCTGGGTCTGCGCGCCCCAGACGGCGTCCGCGGGCACCGCGACGTCGCCGAGGGAGTCGTGTTCGAGGCGGGTCGGGTCGGCCATCAGGGGCGAAACTACCGCCCGTACGGAGGGTAAGGCTTGCTCCCACCAGCGCTCACGGTTAGCCTCCCCGGCAATCCGAGGTCCCCGAAAGGCAGTGAGGTTTCCCGCTTGACCCCACGGCACCGACGGCGGCTCGGCGTTTTCGTCGGGATCGCACTGATGCTGCCCCTCGCCGCCCAGCTGGCGGCGTCAGGGGATCCTATCGACGACAAGAAAGCCGAAGCGGCGCGCATCCAGGACCAGCTCGACGCCCAGGGCAAGGCCGTTTCCATCGCCGCCCAGAAGTTCAACGCCGCCCAGTCGCACCTCGAGAACGTCCAGGAGTCGCTCACTAAGGCTCAGACCGACCTCCAGCGGTCGAGCGACCGGATGGTCCAGGTGAAGGGGCTGCTGGCCGACGCCGCGGTCACCGCCTACATCCACGGCGGGAGCAACATGGTGCTGAGCCGGCTGGCCCGCAGCAGCGACCACACCCAGCTGGTGGCCCGCAGCCAGTACCTCCAGGTGGCGGCCAATGACCAGCGCAAGCTGATCGGCCAGCTCAAGGCGGCCAAGGAGGACTTCACCACCCTCAAGGGCAAGCTCATCGGCGAGGAGAAGGACGCCAAGGCGGCCACCGACGCGGCCGCCGCCGCGCGCCGGCAGGCCATCACCGCCGAGGACGCCCAGCGCGCCGTCCTGGGCCGGGTCCAGGGCGAGCTGGCCGATCTGGTCGCCGCCGAGGCCGCCCGCCGCCTGGCCGCCGAGGCAGCCCGGGCGCCGGTGCTGCCCCAGGTGCCAGTCGCCCGGTTCGACGACGTGCCGACCACAGTGGTCAAGTCCTCCTCCTCCGCCCCAGGCGTGCAGGTGGCGTCCAAGTCCCCGCCCGTGGCCGCCGGCGCGGCGACGGCGGTGAAGGTGGCGGAGGCTCAGGTCGGCAAGCCCTACGAGTACGGGGGCTCGGGCCCGAACTCCTTCGACTGCTCGGGCCTCACTTCCTACGCGTGGCGCGCCGCGGGGGTATCGCTCTCCCACGACGCCTACCGCCAGTGGTTCGAGACGACGCGGATCTCGCTCGACCAGATCCAGCCCGGTGACCTGCTGTTCTTCGGCGACTACGGCGTCGAGAGCATCCACCACGTGGCCGTGTACGTGGGCGGCGGCCAGATGGTCGAGGCCTCCCAGACCGGCATACCGGTCCGCTACCGAGGCTGGCGCGCCAGCGACCTGGTGGGCGCAGGGAGGCCGGGCTAGCGGGCCCAAGGCGGCGGGCAGGGCCAACGCCTGGCGGGACGGGCAGTGGTCGGTGCGGCAGCGCACGGGGAACCCCTAAACTCGCCCCCAAGGGGGACAGGCGGACATGGACTACGAGTGGGACGTGTTCCTGAGTTACAAGCGCCACGCTGAGTGGCCGGCGTGGATCATGAAGCATTTCCTTCCTCTGGTCGAACAATGGCTGTCGGAGGACCTCGGCGAGCCAGCCCGAATTTACTGGGACCACCGGGACCTCGAAGTGGGCAGCGACTACCCGCTGGAGATGGCGGACGCCCTGGCCCGATCCCGGGTCCTGCTCCCGCTGTTCAGCAAGATGTACGTCCGCAGCCCGTGGTGCAGGACCGAGCTTGGCCTCATGCGAGCACGGGAGACGACGTGCGGCTACCGGACGGTCGACAACCTCCGCGTGCTGATTGTCGGCGCCCGGCTCCACGGCGAAGACAGCGACTTCGCCGACGACATCCGCCGCATGCAGGCCGCCCTCCTGTCGGCCTACACCAACCCACGCATGGCCTACGAGAAGTCCGGCGACCTCTCCGACGCGATCAAGACGCTGCTCTCACCACCGCTGGCCAAGGCGGTCGAGAACGCACCTCCGTTTGATGCCGGATGGAAGGCGATGGCGGCCGAGGCCATGGACCACGCCTTCGAGGGCACGCCCGCCCGCCAGGCCGTCCCCCCCGGCCTGGTCGCGGCGTGAGCACCATCCTCACCTTCTACTCGTTCAAGGGGGGCGTCGGCCGGACGATGGCGATGGCGAACGTGGCGGTGCTGCTCGCCCAGCGCAACCAGCGGGTTCTCGCCATCGACTGGGATCTCGAAGCCCCCGGGCTGCATCGCTACTTCGGCGACCGGGTACAAGCGGCGCCGTCCGGGGGCGGACTGCTCGACCTCCTCGGCGCCGCGGCGGGGTCGGGGAAGGGCGCGGCTGACGCTGAAGGGTGGGAGCGCTACGTCAGCCACGTCGACCTGAACGGCCTCGGAGACCTCGACCTTCTCACCGCCGGACACCAGGACGCTCACTACCTGCGCAAGCTCCAGTCGCTGGACTGGAGGGACTTCTTCGCCAACCGCGAGGGGGGCGAGTTCATCGAGGCCCTCCGCAGGCAGTGGAAGGAGGGCTACGAGTTCACCCTCGTCGACAGCCGCACCGGTTACACCGACGCCAGCGGTGTCTGCACGGTGCAGCTTCCGGATGTGCTGGTCGCCATGTTCACTGCCAACCGCCAGAGCCTGGATGGCGCGCGCGAGGCAATCGCTTGGGCCCAGGCCGGGCGCCAGCAGCTGGCCTACGACCGCTCGGCCTTGCTCGTGTTCCCGCTGCCGTCGCGATGGGACGGGCGGGTGGAGACCGATGACGCCGCCGCCTGGCTCAATATCT
>JAHFUQ010000253.1 GCA_023265045.1 Acidimicrobiia bacterium | reverse complement strand
GGAAGCCGTTGAGGCCGGCGATGAGGTTAGCGGCAAAGCTGGCGTCGCCGCCGTCGACGATCGCCTTGGCCGCGGCCAGGGCGGCCGTGTCGGCCGCCGCCTGCGCCTGGCGCCGATTCGACCAGGCCAGGCCGCCGTCGATGAGCAGACCGGCCATCGCCACGATGCCGAGCAGAACCAAGGCGAACAGCACGATGGCCTGCCCGCGCTCACGGCCGCCCTGTGCTGCCGGTGGGGCCGTCTGGGAATCGACGATGCGCATCGGGTAAGCC
This sequence comes from Acidimicrobiia bacterium, assembly GCA_023265045.1. Taxonomy (GTDB): domain Bacteria; phylum Actinomycetota; class Acidimicrobiia; order Acidimicrobiales; family AC-14; genus JAHFUQ01. The sequence continues at coordinate 2,671 of JAHFUQ010000253.1, read as the reverse complement.
TACTCCAGCTCGTTCATTGGACGTAGCCGACCGACTGGGTGCAGACGGTGAAAGCGCCGCCAACCACGTTCGAGATGATCGGCGTGATGATGGGCACGACGACCTGGATGTTGACGACGACGCGATCGCCGCCATCGGTCCCGTCGGGGTAGAAGTTGTCGTTGGGGCTGACGGTCGCGGGGCAGCCGCTGTTCCCGCCGCTGCTGCCATCCTCGCCCCGGATCTCGGTGCCCCCGTAGGTCACGCCGGGGTGCATCGCCAGGGCGGCCAGGCGGATGGCTGCGATCTTGCAGGCGGAGCCGACCGGGCACGCGCCGGGCGTGTCGGCGGCAGCGTCCTGGGCGACGCCGACGCGGCTCGCCTCACGCGCATCCTGGGTGATCGTGTATTGGGCGTAGACGACCCGCCCGAAGTCGAGCAGGATCATGAGGATGAGCAGGAAGATGGGCAGGACGAAGGCGAACTCGAGCAGCGCCTGACCACGGCTGCGACGACGACGGCTGGGGCGGCGTTGGACGAAGAGCCTCATCGCAGGATGTTGGCCACGGTGGTGGCCTCGAGATGGAGCGAGCCGCCCACGACGGCGCTGAGGACCGGCGTCAGCACCGGCAGGTCATAGGTGGCTTGGATCTTGACCATCTGGCTGTTGACGTCGCAGGAGCCGAAGAAGGCGCCCGCGCTAAAGGTCGCCGCGCAGGACGGAGACGCCAAGTTGATCTGCGTGGCGTCCATGCCGTTCGCCTCGGCCTGGATGCGGTAGGCGATGCTGTCCCAGGGGTTATCGCCGAGGTCGGTGTGGCCGCCACCGGGGCACGGGACGGAGTCGTAGCCGGCCGCCGATGAGCACCAGTCGTCGTAGCCGTTGGCGCCCGCGAAGATGGCCGCCTCGCGGACGCCGTTGGTCAACGAGATGTAGGCCGTGAACATGCGCGCCATGTCCACCACGGCGAGGGTCATGAGGAGGAAGACGGGCAGCAGGATGGCGAATTCGGCCAGCGCTTGCCCCGTTTCGCGGACTCCCTTGTGGCGCTTGGAGGGCGCCCCCGCGCGCGCGCGCGCGAGGGCGCCTGTACCAGGACGAGCCGGTGCGTCGGGGGACATCGAGGGGTAAGTAGACCACAGAACGCCCGCCCGGTCGATAGCCGGCACCGATCCTGAGCGTGGGATTCAGGCCTCCGTGGCCTGCTCCGCTGCGAGTTCCAGGGTGAACGCCGCACCCCGCCCGGCGGCCGGCGGCTCGAGCGACAGGTCGCCGCCCATGCCGCGCATCAGCGCCTGCGAGACGTACAGCCCGAGGCCGCTGCCATCGCTCATGCGACCGGCCTGGCCGCGCACGAAACGGCGGAACAGCTTCGCGCCGTCCTCAGCGGAGATGCCGGGGCCCTGGTCGGTCAGCGTCATGCGCATCCGGCTCGTGGGCTCCTCCACGGCGATCTCGACCTTGATCGGGCCGGCGCCGTACTTCACGGCATTGTCGAGCAGCGCCCAGAGCACCTGGTCGAGGTGGTCGGCGTCGCCGATGGCCAGCCAGCCCGCGGTGTGGTCGACAAGTTTGAGCTCGGTGTCGCGCGCCCCGAACGCCTCCCAGGCGCGGCGCACGCGTTGCCCGAGGGCGAGGACATCGGTGCGCGGTCGCAGCGGCCCCGACTCGAGCCGGCTGACCAGGAGCAGCTGCTGGACCATGCGCGTGAGGCGGTCGGCCTGCTCCGCGATGATGGCGAGCCGCCGATCAGCCTCCGCGAGGGGCATGGCCCGCTTCTCGGTCTGGGCGAGGACGTTGGCCTGGGCGAGTTGGTTGGCCTGCGCGCGGATCGTCGTCAGCGGGGTTTGAAGATTGTGGCTCACGCCACGCAGGAAGTCGTCCTTGGATTCGCCCAGGCGGCGCAGCTGGACGTACTGCGCCTCGACTTGCGCAAACAGCTGGGCGTTGCGCAGGGCGACGCCGATCTCCCGCGCGAACAGGTCGAGCAACGCCTGGTCGGTGCGTTCCCAGCGGCGCATGGCCGGCAGGCGCCCGAGGACCACGCCGAGGCGCTCATTACCGGCACGGACCTCGGCGCGAACGGTCAGGGGTGCACCCGGCGTCCGCTCGGGGACCGGGATGTCGTCGGGATCGTTTAGGACGATCCGGGCGTCGAGCAGGCCGAAGGAGACTGCTGCGCCGAGGGCGGCACGTTCGGCGTAGCGCTCGACGCCGTCGCGTGGTGAGGCCGCCTCGACCGAGCTGAGCACCTCGCCCAACTCCCGGTCTCGGCGTTCGATGTCGCTGGCCAACTGGTAGTGGCTCCTGGCCAAGCGAGCGTAGGCGTCGTCGCCGAGGGGATCCAGGGCGGCGGTACGATCCTCGGCCCCGACGCGAACGACCGTGGCCACGAGGTCCCGGAGCGGGCCGCCGAGCCGACGTGCGGCACTGTAGCCCCCGACGAGCGCCCCGACCATGGTGACCGCGGCCACGGCCAGGAGCAACGCCACCCGCTCGCTGGGATCGATCAGCCGGATGGCGACGATGACGCCTCCGTAGACGAGTAGCGGGAGCAAGGTCATGGACATCGTCAGCAGCGCGACCCGCCACTGGAACGAGAGGCGCGGTCCGGCCGGAACGTGCTCGCCAGGAGGCCCGGCGATGACCTCGAGGGTGGCTGTCGGGGAAGCCTCCACGATGGGAACGGTC
>JAHFUQ010000116.1 GCA_023265045.1 Acidimicrobiia bacterium | reverse complement strand
ACCCTCGGACCCTCCCTCGGATCCGTTCGTGGCACTGCGGGCGGGCTCGGTTCCGCCGGTGGCGTCGCCCGTGACGCCGGCCAGCGACCGGGTGATGTACGCGGCCAGGGCGCCGACGGTCAGTGCCAGGATCTCATCGATGGTCAGCCCGGCGATGAAGCTCGTGAAGTCGACACGGCCCCCGTAACGCTGGCGCAGGCGCTCGGCCAGAGCGACGAACTCGATGCTCTCCAACTCGATGTCGCGGCTGAAGGTGGTTTCGCGCGTGATGTCGATGTCGACGAGGAATTCGTCGCCGATCACGGCCACCAGGCATTCGGTGATGTCGGCGTATGCGTCGGACGTATCGAAGGTCAAGACGCTTCCCTCCTTCTGACAGTGCGACGGGGTTGCGAAGGCGCGCCGTACGCCGCCGCATCCCGGGTGGAGCTCGGCTCCTCGGTCCAGGCGACCACGTGGGTCGGGAGCCCGCCGGGCGTCGTGGGGAGGACCCGGGTCTGCACCCGGTGGACCGCGGCGGCCTCTCCTGCCGGGGCGGCGACCAGCAAGGCGGACCCGTCGACCTCTCGCACTTCGAACGCCTGCGGGCGTCCAGCCAATCCGGTCCCAACGGCTTTCCCGGCGGCTTCTTTCGCGGTCCAGAAGCGGGTCGCCCAGACCGGGTTCAGCCCCGTCCGCCCATCGGACCCCCGCCGCGACAGCCGTCCCAGCAGCTCGAGCTCGTCCTCGCTGAGAGCGATCGCCCGGAGGGCATCGGCGGCGGCACTCACGGCCTCGACCGATTCGACGTCGATACCGACCGGGGCCGACCCGGCCGGCCGCACGATCGCCACCCCGATTCCTGTCGTGTGGGCCAGCGAGACCGAGAGCCGCTCGCTCCCCCGGGACGGGTGGCGGCGGATCCACGGCCGGCCGCTCGGGTCGTTGCCCACCCTGAACTCGGCTGGCCACAGCGGTTCGCTGCCGTGCTGCCACAGCCACGCCCTCGCGGCATCCTTGGCCGCGATGCGCCCGAGCAGCCAGGCCCGCTGTGCCCGGGGTTTGCGGGTCTCGAAGTCGGCACGCTCGGCACTCGAGAGGTACCGGCGCATGGTGTGCTCCATCGAGGCCCGGTCCGGCCAGCGATCGGTGACAAGGCACCAGCCACCGGGCTGGTGCTCGCCGAGGCTGGTCTCCGAGGGCCGCGTGTGTACCGCCGGCCAGGTGATCTCGTCGGTGGCGAAGCGCCGGCATGTCCAGCCCTCGATCCGAGCCCACAGGTCCCCCGGGGTGAAGGCCAGTTCCATGTCGACCTGCAGCCACTCACTGGTGAACGAGCGCACCTCGACCGAGCACGCCAGCTGGTCGCCCGGGCCGGGATGCGGCCCGAAGAACCGCACGGCGTCGATGGTGACGGGGAAGGCCAGCCGGTCGGTGTCGGCCGAGGCCTGCGCCCAGTGGCCGGCGAGCTGGCCTGCGGCGTCGAGCAGCGCGCCCGGGGCGGGGAGGGTGGTCAGTGTGCCCCGGATCCCGCTGTCGCCGAACGCATCGATGGTGACGACGCCCTGGAACCCGGGGCCGTGAAACATCCAGCCGTCTCCGTACAGGGAGTGTCCGTCGGCGAGCGGTGCCCGCTCGCCCTCCAGCCGCTGGTCGGCAGTGCTGGCGCGAGGCGCCGGGGGGTGGGCGAGGCCGAGCTCGACGGTCCCCTCGGCGTAGGGGCCGATTCTGACCCGGATCCGCCCGTCGGCGACGGGAACAGCCTCGATCGTCACCGTGACGGGCGGGGCGACCGCCAGCCAGCGTTGGGCGCGGACGTCGGTGATGGCGACGACGGCGCGGCCCGGCGCCGTCGCCAGCGCGGCGTCGCCCATGATCTCGAGCAGGCCCGTCATCGGTACGACCGGGAAGGCGTCGGCGTCGTCGGGCCAGCCCGGCGCCTGACGGAACAGGCAGTGGTCCCGGAGCTCCGGCATGGTGTCGAGCGAGAAGAGCCGGGTCGTCGTCCGCGCCCCGACCGGTGCAGTTCGGGCTCGCCAGGCGGTCATCACCGCCTCCACCGCGGCCTGCGCCTCGGCCACCGTGGATTTGTAGGCGGCGAGAACCGCGTCGGTTGTCGCCGGCGCCTGTGGGGGTACCGGAGGGGGCGGGACCGGCTCCCGGGCTCCATCGCGGCTGGAGGCGCCCTCGACCCAGAGGGCAGTGAGAACCCGTGCGAGCTGCGGGAGCGCCGGTCGGGCCGGAACCTGGGCGGCGACGGCCAAGTGCTCCTGGCTGCCGAGCGTGTCCTGGATGAAGCCGGCAAGGCTCCCGGCCCCGACCTGGACGAAGGCTCGGACCCCATCCGTATACAGCGTTTGGACGAGCTGCCGGAACCGGACCGGCTGCAGCAGGTGGGCGCGCACGAGATCGCGCACCGCGGCGGGGTCCTCCGGGTACGGGCTGACGGACGTGGCCGACCACACCGGCCGGGTCGGCCGAGCCAGTTCCAGGGCGCCCAGGCCGTCCCGCCCGGCGTCCAGGCAAGGGGCGAGGAGCGGGGTGTGGAAACCGGAGCGGAACGCCATCACCTGGCCGAGCACGCCCTGTTCCTTCAGCCGGTGCAGTGCGGTTTCAACCAGCTCGGGCCGCCCACAGACGACGCACTGATGCGGGCAGTTGTCGTGTGATACATAGACGCCGTCGAGGCCGGCGATCCCGGCTCGGGCGCTGTCGACGCCGCACCCCAACGCGGCGTAGGCGACCTCGGGGAAGGACGCCGCACCCTTCCGCACCGGCGCAAACAGCCGATCGATGTCCTCGAGGCAGCACATCCCGGAGACGATCATTGCCGTCCATTCGCCGAGGCTGTGGCCTGCGTAGAGGTCCGGATGCACGCCGAGCGTGGCCAGGGCGGCGGCCAGCACCCGATTTCCGGTGACGATGTCCACCGCCTGGTTGATGATCGCCTCATCGGGCGCGTGCGGCGCCGTCAGCCGGCTCGGCGACGGCCGCCGGAGACCGGCGAAGTCGGCGACGTCATCGACGGCCCCGGCCGGCTCCGGCTCAAACCCGGGGAAGAGAAAGGCGAGGCGGCCGCCGCCTCCACCCAGCAGGGGTGCGCCGGTGAACCACACGTCGTTGCGCCCTCGCCACGGGGAGCCCCGGCCGATCACCTTGCGCGCCAGGGCAACCCGAGCCGGCGTTGGGTCGACGATCGCCAGCCGCCACGGCCCGGATATCGCGCCGTCCTGATGGTTCTGCGACCCAACGCCGCCGGGCTGCGCCGCCTCGAGTGCAGTCAGCAGCCCCTGGGGCGAGTCCGACGTGACATGGATGGTGGCGGTACCTGCGATGGCGGCAGCGGCAGCATCGAGGTCGCCCAGGGTGCGGAGCGGGGTCACGATGTGGCGGCTCCGGAGGCCGGTGTGGCGAAGGCGTCGAGGGCCCCCGCGACATACACCACCTGATTGTCGGTTGGGTGGCCCCAGGCCAGCTCGCCGAACAGGGCGGCCATGCCTTCCTCGGGTGCGATCATTGCGACGCCGCGCCGTGCGAACTCCCGCTCGAGCTCCGGCGACACCATTCCGTCGGCGTCGGCTGCCCACGGCCCCCAGTCGACCGAGACGATCCTTTCCGCGACGACCGGCGGGACCCCATGGCCGTCAGCGGCGTCGGGTTCGTCGGCGGCGGCAAGGAGGTCCGCCGCCGGCGCCGGCGCCCGGCTCCGGGCGGCGATGCGTTCCGAGTCCCGCGCCCACGTACGGGCAAGGGTGTCGAGGGCATCGTTGGCTGCCGAGTAGTCGACCTGGCCAGGGTTACCGAAGGCGCCGGCGAGGCTGCCGAACATCGCTAGGAAGCGGAGCGGCGGCCGTCCGCCCAGCGCCGCAGCGAGCGCCCGAGCCCCGTCGACCTTTGCGGAAAACACCCGGGCGAAGCTCTCTGGTGTCTTGTCGGCGATACGGCGGTCCTCAAGTACCCCCGCGCCGTGGACGACGCCGTCGAGGCGGCCCCACGTCTGGAAGATGTTTTCGAGGAGCCTGTGGACCTGGGCGGTGTCGGTGATGTCCACTGAGTGATAACGCACCGGCGACCCGGTCGCCCTCACTGCCGCGACGGTGGCCTGCACTTTCCGGCTGACCAGGAGCCGGCGGACTTCGGCCTCGACCCAGGCGGTGGCACCGATGCTGCGTGCCTGGCTGCTGTGGCTGAGAAGGGCACGGCGTAACGCGGCGGCGTCGGGCGCTGACGCGATCTCCGGCGGCTCGTCAGCCAGGGGCAGCGGCGACCGGCCGATGAGCTCGATGCGGCATCCGCAGGCCTCCGCCAGCGCAACGGCGCAGCCGGCGGTGATCCCGCGGCCCCCGCCGGTGAGCAGCACCACCGAGTCGGGGCCGAGCCCGAGCGCCTCGGTCGCACGACGAACGGCCTCGCCGGGATCCGAGGGACGCGACCCGGCAAGCTCCGAAGGAACGGCCGTAAGGAGCGAACGGCCTTCCGGTCCGTAACCGACGACAGCCGATGCGTTCGCGGCAGCGCCGGAGGCGCCAAGCTCGCCGAGCAACCAGCCCGCGATCCGCTCCGGCTCCCCCGTTGCGTCCACGTCGACCGCTCGCACCGCCGCGTGCGGATACTCGAGGGCCATGGTGCGGGCCATGCCCCAGAGGCCCAATCCGGGGCTCGCGTCGATGGCGGCTCCGTGGATGCCGCGGCCGAACAGCCCGCCTGATCCCGTGGCCATCAACACCGCCCGGGCACCGCCGACGAGGGCGGCGCGAAGGGGTGCGAAGGCGGCGGGGAGTATCGGGGTGTCGCCCAGCCGCAACGCCCCGAGGTGGATGACACCGTCGGTGCGGGCGCACGCGGCCTCGAGGTCGTGGTGCACGCCGAGAAGGAGGGCGTCGGCGCCCTGGTGGCGCAGCGCCGTGGCAACGGCGACTCCGACGCCGCCCTCATCGTCGATGACGACGATCCGGCGGCCGGCGAGGTCGGTGAAATGTTCATGCGCGAAGCCCGGCTCGGTGACGACCTCGATCCGGTAGCGCTTCGGCGGCCCGACCACGACCGCTTCGCTGCGCCTGCCGTCGACCCACGTTGCGTCAGCGGCGCCGACGGGCCCGGGCTGGTCCCCGTCGGGTTCCAGCATCCATTCGACAATCGCGTCGATCGTCTTGAGCCGGGCCAGGGCCTCGACCGCCCCGTCGGGCGGCGGGCTGCCATTGGCCCGAAGCTGGCCGGCCAGCTCCATGACGATCTCGGTGCGCTTGATCGAGTCGATGGAGAGGTCGGCCTCCAGATCGAGCCGGCCGCCCAGCATCTCTCGCGGGTAGCCGGTTCGGCGGCAGACGATGCCGAGGATCGCCTCGGTCAGGGCCGCCTCGGTCAGGGGCTGGGGTCCCACCGGCATCGGTGTGGGCTGGCCGTCTGCTGGCGCGTTCGTGAGCTGCGGTGGCTCCGTCGACGGACCGGCCGCGGGTGGCCCGGCGGCTGCGCCGAGGTAGGAAAGCATCACGTCCCGTTGGGCGGCGACGATCTCCCGGGTCGCCTGGAAGTAGGCCAGAACGGCGGCGTCGGGCCCGGTCTTCCCGGAGGTCAGGGCGTCGACAGTGGGCGGCGGATCGGCTGCGGCGCGCGCCGGGACCGGTGCGGAGGCGACGGGGACGTCGCCGGGCACTGGGGCATGCCCTGCGAAGTCGGCACTTGGCCGAAGCCCGCCGGCGAGGACCTCGCCGGACGCGCTGCGGGTCAGGTGGCCGTCGATCACCCATCCCGGCCGGGCTGGGACGGCCTCCGGGGTCACCGTCCGGAGCGCGCGGCCTGACAGCAGCGGTGTGAGATCCATGGCGACGCCGGCGCCCGCGAGCTCGGCGAGGGCGGTCAGGAATCGGGCCAGGCCCGGCTCGCCGCTGACCTCGCAGGCGACGGCGGTGTGGGGTCGGTCGCCGAGGATCTTGCCGACGAGTCCGGTCAACACCCGACCCGGCCCGCACTCGACGAACACCCGGGCGCCGGCGTCGTACATCGCCTCGATCTGCTCGACGAACCGGACCGGCTCAGCGACCTGGCGGGCCAGGATGACGCGGATGCTGTGGGGGTCGGCGCCGTCATGCTCGCGGGCCGTGGTGTTCGACCACACCGGATACGCGGGTGCGGCGATCGGACACGACTCGAGCGTCTCGGCGAACGCGCTGCCGGCCGTGGCCACGACCGGAGAGTGGAAGGCGCAGGCGACGGGGATGCCCTGCGCACCGATCCCTGCGTCGGAGAGGCGACGCATGGCCGCGGCGACGGCAACGGTGGGGCCCGAGATCACGGTCTGGTCGGGGGCGTTGAGGTTGGCGACGACAACACTCCCGGCGGCCAGGATGGCAGCGAGCGCCGCCCGCACGGTCGCCTCGTCGGCCCGAACCGCGGCCATCGTGCCCGGGTCATCGCCGGCCGCAGCTAGGATGGCGGCGGCACGGGCCTCGCCGAGGCCCAGCAAGTCCCCGGAAGGGATCGCGCCGGCCGCCGCCAGCGCCACCAGCTCACCGAAGCTGTGGCCGCCCGCGAGGTCGGGCTGGATGCCGAGCCAGGTGAGCAGGTCGTGGACCGCCAGGCCGCCGATGGCCATCACGGGCTGGGCGATGGCGGTGTCCGTAATGGCCCGTCGCTGCGCCTCCCGCGCCGCCGGGGTGAACGGCGCCGGCGGAAACATCAGCGAGGCGTAACGGGCCGCCGAGCCGCCACGCAGGTGGCGGTGCAGGCGGGGGAAGGCGACGAAGAGGTCGGAGAGCATGCCCGGCCGCTGGCTCCCCTGGCCCGGGAACAGGAAGGCGACCTTGCCAAGTTCGGGATCCCCGCGCAGGAAGACGCCGGTATCACGACCCTCTGCGGCGACCGCCAGTTTGGCCGCGAGGTCGTCCAGATCGGTGGCCACGAAAGCGACCTGCACCGGCGCCGACCGGTCCGGCTGCGTCGTGTGGGCGTAGCCGGCCAGGTCGCACAACCGCCACGGGCGGCCGGCAGCCTCGTTGGCGACGACCACGTCTGCGAGCCGCCCCGCGGCTGCCCCGGCCTCGGCCTCGCCGGCGCCGCGCACCAAGAACAGCTCGGCCGGCCACTCGTCCTGGCTATGCGGCGGCTCCGGCGCCCCGCCGTAGCCACTCAGGACGGCGTGGAAGTTCGTGCCCCCGAACCCGAAGGCGCTGACCCCGGCGTGGCGCTCCTCCGGCGGTCCCGGCCAGGGGCGGGCCTGCTCGTCGAAGAAGAACGGACTCGCCCCGGCTTCCCAGCCGGGGTTCGGCTCGGCGATCGGGCCGGTCGGCGGGCGCACCCCGGCATGGAGGGCCGCAGCGACCTTGACGACGCCGGCCAGCCCGGCGGCGCACTTGGTGTGGCCGATCTGGGACTTCACCGATCCGAGCGCGCACGAGCCCGGTGCCGCTCCGGCCTCGACGAAGAGGTCGCTCAGAGCGGACAGCTCAGTGCGGTCGCCGACGACGGTCCCGGTGCCGTGGGCCTCGATCAGCCCGACCCGCGCCGGGTCGACCCCGGCGGCGGCGTAGGCCCGCTCCAGCGCCCGCCGCTGGCCCTCCGCCCGAGGCGCGGTGAGCCCAAGCGACCGCCCGTCGCTGGACCCGGCGACGGCGTCGATGACCGCATAGATCCGGTCCCCGTCACGCTCCGCGTCGGCCACGCGTTTGAGCACCAGGCAGGCGACGCCCTCGCCCAGGGCGATGCCGTCGGCGGCGGCATCGAAGGTGCGGCACCGCCCGGTCGGCGACAGGGCGTGGGCGGAGGCGAACATCAGGTAGTCGTAGATGCCGTTGTGCAGGTCGGCCCCGCCGCACAAGACGAGGTCGCTCGACCCGGCGGCCAGTTCCTTGCACGCGGCGTCGAGGGCGGCCAGCGAAGAGGCACAGGCGGCGTCGATGGTGAAGTTGACGCCACCCAAATCGAGCCGGTTGGCGATGCGTCCCGCGATCACGTTGGCCAGCACGCCGGCGAAGGAGTCCTCGGTGAGCGCCGGGAGATGCTCTTCCAGCTCGGGCGGCAGCGGGCCGAAGTAGGCAGGGAACAGCGTGCGGAACGAGTAGGCCATCTCGAGATCAGCCCCGGCCTCGGCCCCGAACACCACCGATGCCCGCTCGCGGTCGAACGGGCGCCAGGCATACCCGGCGTCGGCGATGGCGCGGGCGGCCACCTCGAGGGCCAAGAGCTGGACCGGCTCGATGGAGGCCAGCGAGGACGGCGGGATCCCATAGGCCAAGGCGTCGAACGGGATGGGCGGGATGAAGCCACCCCACTTGGACGGAGTGGCGTCGCCGTCGCCGGCGAGGCGGGCGTAGGCGTCCGGGTCCCAGTAGCGCTCGGCGTCCCAACGCGAGGCGGGCACTTCGGTGACCGCGTCGACGCCGGCGAGGATGTTGGCCCAGTAGCGGGCGAACCCGTCGGCCTGTGGCATGACGCAAGACATGCCGACGATCGCGACGTCGAGCGGGCGGCCCGGCCGTTCGGGGTCGGCCCCTTCGTTGCTGGCGTCCGCATCCCGCTCCGCAGCGGCCTCCTCGAGGAACCGGACGGCGCCTTCGGTGACCTGGCGGTGGAGGGCCCCCAGCGTCGTCCTCTCCGACCGGGTGGTCGCAACCTGCCCGAGCATATACAAGCCGGTTTCGCGCTGCTCGTCTTCGGCGACCTGCACAAGGGCATCCCCGTCCCGGCGCACCCCCTTGCTGGCGATCCGCAGCCGGCCCAGGTTGAGCCGCTCGAGCTCGGACCACAGGTCCTGGGCTGAGGCGCCGGCGGCGATGAGGTCGTCCCGCGCCTTGGTGAACGCCTCGACGTAAGGGGTGCCGGCGCATCTGGTGATGTGGCCCGGAGAGGTCTCCAGCAACACCGTCTCGGCGCAGTCGAGCGCCGCTTCTTGGAACCCGGGCAGGATGGCGCCGGAGGTGACCGCCTCCTCCGTGAACAGGTACGCCGTGCCCATCAGGACGCCAATCGAGGCACCCCGCTCGGCCAGTGGTGCCGCGAGGGCGGCGACCATCGCCGCCGAGCGCTCGTCGTGAATCCCGCCGGCGAAGAGAACCTCAAGACCGGAGAAGAAGTCGGGGCCGGCCTCGCGACCGGCGCCGAAGGCCAAAAGGCGCTCGACCTGGCTCTCCCAGAGCGGGAAGCTCGCCCGCGGCCCGATGTGGCCGCCGCATTCGGAGCCTTCGAAGACGAAGCGGCGGGCGCCCAATGCAAGGAACTGGTCGAGCAGGCCCGGGGAGGGGACGTGCAGGAACGTGGCGATGCCCGCCGCCTCGAGCCGTGCCGCCTGGTCCGGACGCCCACCGGCGATCAGGGCGTAGGGCGGGCCGGCTTCGATGACGGCGGCAAGCTGCGCCTCGCGGAGGTCCGCGGGAACGAAGCCGAGGATGCCAATCCCCCAGGCCCGGGAGCCCAGCATCGGTTTGGCCTTAGCCAGCAGCCGGGCGACCTCCTCGCCGCTCATGAGTGCCAGGGCGAGGAAGGGCAGGGCACCGGCCTCGGCGACCGCGGCCGCGAACGCCGCCCGGTCGCTGACCCGGGTCATCGGGCCCTGGGCCACCGGGAAGGCGAAGCCCGGGTGCGGCGGACCCTCCGGACGCCGGCCGACTCCGCCACCGGGGGCAAGGGGCTTGTTCTCCCTCGCGGCCCGCAAGTGGTCGCCGACGGCGGCCCGGACCGCCTGGATGACGCCGCCGGCAGTGCGGTAGCGCTCGGCGAGTGGCCGGGCGAAGGCGGCGTCCTGGCCGGCCGGGAGCCAGCCGGGGTTCTGGCTCGGGCGCGGACCAAGCTCGCGGCCGAGCCGCAATGCCATGTCGTCGGGCCGCTCCGGGGCAGGGCCGCCGGTCAGATCCGGGCGGGTGAGGACGCGGTGGCCGGCGATGACCGTGGTCTCACTGCCGTCCATCGCGCTGAGGGCGGCGACCGTGTCGGCGGGGAGGCCATCGGCGCCTTCGAGGGTGAGGGCCAGTTGGACGTCCAGCACCACACCGATGGCGCCGCCGACGACCGCCGCAGCAGCGGTGTGCAGCCCGACGCCGCCTGCGGCCCAGACGGGCAGTCCCGGCGACGGATCGGCCATGAGGCGTTGCAGCAAGAGGAACGTCGACAGCTCGCCGACCCGCCCTCCGGCCTCGGAGCCCCGGGCGACCAGCCCGTCGGCGGGACCGCGTATCCCGGCCACCGCGGCCGCCGCTTCGGGGACGGAGACCACCTCGACGAGGACCCGGCGGGATTCGGTCCGCCACGGCTCAGTGTCCGCTCCGGCCACGAGGATCACGGTTCCGACCCGAGAAGGCAGCTCGCCCGGGTTCACCGGGCAACCAGCGGGCACCCGAATACCGAAGCCGTCAGGGCACCATCGGTCGGTATCGGCGAGGGCGGCGAGGGCTGCGGGCCGGTCCCGACCGAGGTCGACGATGCCGACCGCACCGGCCCGGGAGGCGGCGATCGCCAGGCGGGCGTTCGGGGATTCGAACGGGCTGACCGCAAGGATCAGGTCGCGCGACGCGGACGACCCCGGGAAGGCGTCCAGCCTTTCGACGGCCTGGCGGACGGACGCGCGGTATCGATGGGAGTCAGGCGCCATCGAACGATTCTGCCCCGCCGGGACCCGCTCTGGTAGAGCGATCGCGCATGAACATCTGGTGTCGCAAGCATTCCGGAGGGCTGGGCTGAGTCTTCGCGATCGCGTCTAGGGCGCGCGGTCTTCGCGTACGAAACGTGCTCGTGGCCCGGGCTACCCTTCCCCGAGGCCGGAGCCACTGAGCTGAGGCTTGAAGTGCCGACTGCCGTCCCTGTCGGGGGAACGGTAAGGCGATCCGGGGTGCTCGAGCCGTTCCGATCGCAGTCGCCGCTGGATCCCAGCAGGAGGAACGGCTTGTGTAACGGCGGGCGACAGGCGGCGCTAAGACCGATGATGACCGGCGACGGGTCCTGAGTCCCGCAAGCGGATCCCCTGGCGGAACGCCCCGGCCGCGCCAGGCGATGACCTCCCCGAGGACAGCGAGCGCGCCGCAAGGGGTTCCTCCTGCGGGACCAGGTCGTCGTTCCTCCTGGGGGACGCTTGACGCCGGCGTCGACCGCTGGCGCTCACACGGGAGACCGGCCGGGTTTGGCGCCGCGGAGTTCTGCGATCAGTGCGACGGCCGGGGAATGCGATGCGTACTCCGGGCCAGCGGCGTCTAGGAAACGGACTGGCCGTAACGCTTGTGGATCGACCTCGCCGAGCTGTGCCAATGGTCGCGGCGCTTGGCATTCTTCGGGGCATCCACGCATCGCTCTGATCAGCGCCTTGGCGTGCTCCATACGTCTTTTCCGTCCCTCATCAAGGGGTTCGTGGA
>JAHFUQ010000017.1 GCA_023265045.1 Acidimicrobiia bacterium | reverse complement strand
GGGCGCGGCCGGTTTCGGGCCGTGGGTGAGGGTGGCGGTCATCGGCGGCCCGTGCCGGCGTGGGCGGCGGCGGTCGCCCGGTTCCACGCGTCGCCGAAGGTGTCGCCCCGGGCCGGGTCGACGAGCACGGTGAGGGCGGCGGGGGGCGTCGCCCGGGTCTTCCCGCGGGCGCCCGCCACCAGCACCAGCGCGCTCCACCCGTATCCAGCGGACCCCGCCAGCTGCTCGAGCGGCCCCACCGGGGCGGTGGTGGTGATGGTGACCAGCGCGCCGGTGGCGCGCCGGCGGATAGCGCTCACGAGCGAGCCCAGCCGGTCGGTCCCCGGTTCCACCACGGCGAGGTGCTCCATGGCCGCCTGCAGGTGGCCGGGGCCGCTGCCGAAGCCGGAGTCCTGCCCGTCGGTCGTGAGCAGCCGCACCTGGCTGTCCCGCCGCCAGCAGGCCGAGAGCAGGCTGGCGGCGGCCGATACGGCGACCTCGAAGCTGGCCTCGTCGTGGGCGGTGTGGCGCACGTCGAGCAGGACGGTCGCCCGTCCCTGCCACGGCAGCTCGTGCTGGCGGATCATCAGCTCGTCCTGGCGGGCGGTCGAGGGCCAGTGCACCCGGCGCAGGTCGTCGCCCACCTCGTAGGCGCGCAGGCCGTAGAACTCCTCGCCCGAGCCCAGGAAGGTGGCGTGGCCGCCGCCCAGGCGCGGGTCGTGCCCGGTCGTGAGCGGGGGCGGCGAGACGACCTCGATCCGGGGGTAGACGGTGAGTTCGGTCGCCGGTGCGGCCTCGGAGCTGAGCCGGGCCAGCCCGAAGGGGTCGCTCACCGTCGCCTCCAGGGGGCCGACCCGGAACACCCCTCGCCGTTCAGCGCCGAGCCGGTACGCGGCCCGGTCGCCCCCACCCGGATCGAGGGGCGCGATGTGGAAGCGGGCGTGGCGGGTGGCGGCGGCCGCGTCCGCGGGGCTGCTGGCCGCCGCCCCTCGATCGGGGGTGACGGTGTCGCGCAGGAACACGACCGGGGAGCGCCGGTCGCCGTCGTTGGTCACCTCCAGCTCGACCCGGCTGTCGCCCCCGGCGTGGACGCGGTTGGGGACGAGCCGCCGGCTGCCGACCAGCGTGCTGCGCCCCCGCACGAGCACCGAGATCACCGCCGCCGCCACCAGGCCCACGCCCCCGGCGGCCAGCACGTACAGCTCGAGCACGCCCAGCGTGCGGCCCGCGCTGGCGAGCACGACCGAGCCGGACACCAGCGCCCAGCCGCGGCGCGTCAGCATGGGGGCGGCGGCCTCAGTTTGATCGCGTCGGGACGGGCACCGTGCCGAGCAGGTCGGCGAGGATGTCCCGCCGGCTCGTGCCGCGGAGGTGGGCCTCGGGGGTGAGGGCCAGGCGGTGCTCCAGCACGGGCCCGGCCAACGCCTTGATGTCGTCGGGCACGACGTATTCCCGGCTGATCGACGCGGCCCGGGCTCGGGCGGCTCGGAGCAGGCCGAGGGCGGCCCGCGGCGAGACCCCGAGGTCGAGGTCGGTGCGCCGGCGGCTGGCTTCGGCCAGGTCGACGATGTACCCCTTGAGGCTGGGAGCGACGTGGACCGCTTTGGCCAGGTTGATCATGACCTTCACGTCGGCGTCGGTGGCGACGGCGCCCAACTGGTCGAGGGCCTGCGAGCCGCCCGCGTGGGTGTCGAGGATGGCGATTTCGGCGGTCCGGCCCGGATAGCCCATCTCGATGCGCATGAGGAAGCGGTCGAGCTGGCTCTCGGGGAGCGGGTAGGTGCCTTCGTGCTCGACCGGGTTCTGGGTGGCGATGACCATGAACGGCGCCGCCAACGGGTAGGTCTGGCGGTCGACGGTGACCTGGCGCTCCTCCATGGCCTCCAGCAGCGCCGACTGGGTCTTGGGCGAGGCCCGGTTGATCTCGTCGCCGATGACGAGGTTGGCGAAGATCCCGCCGGGCCGGAAGTCGAAGGACCCGGTGGCCCGGTTGTAGACGGTCACGCCGGTCACGTCCGACGGCAGCAGGTCGGGGGTGAACTGGATGCGCCCCCACGTGCAGCCCAGGCTGGCGGCCAGCGCCTTGGCCAGGCTGGTCTTGCCCACGCCCGGCACGTCTTCGATCAGGAGGTGGCCCTCGGCCATCAGGCAGACGAGGGCGAGGCGGATGGCATCGTTCTTGCCCTGGATGACGGTGGCGACGTTCTGCGCGACCGACTCGAACCCCTCGGCGAAGGATTCGACGGACCGGGTCGCGGTGCGTGGGCGGGAAACGGTGATGGAAGGTCCTCGTTCGGTGCGGGCCATGCGCGCCGTGGCGCCTCCAACAGGGTAGCGAGGGTGGGCCGCAGATAGCGTCGCACCCATCGAGGTGGCCCTGGCGATCGACGTGGGAGGGACGAAGCTGGCCGCCGGCCTCGTCACCGCGGACGGCGACCTGGTGGCCGAGGCCAGCGCGCCCACCCCCGACACCGACGACCCGGAGCGGGTGTTCGGGGTGCTGGAGGCGGTGGTGGCCTCGGTGGGGGGCAACGGCGACGTGCTCGTGTGCGGCGTCGGGAGCGGAGGGCCGATGACCATCGGCGACGACATCGGCGGCGAGGCGGTGTCGCCCCTCAACATCCCCGCCTGGCGTGAGTTTCCCTTGCGCCGCCGGCTGGCCGAGGCCACCGGCCTGCCCACCTTCGTCGACAACGACGCCAAAGCCCTGGCCCTGGGGGAGGGCTGGCGGGGCGCCGCCGCGGGGGAGCGGGACTTCATCGCCATGGTCGTCTCCACCGGCGTGGGCGGGGGGATCGTGCTGGACGGCCGCCTCCTCGAGGGGGCCATGGGCAACGCCGGCCACATCGGCCACGTGGTGGTCGAGCCGGACGGGCGGGCCTGCGTGTGCGGCGGGCGCGGGTGCCTTGAGGCGGAAGCGTCAGGGACGGCCATCCGGGCGATCACTGGGAGGCCCGCAGCCGACGCCGGCCCCGAGGTGCGGGCGCGCACCGGCCGCCTCGTCGGCCTGGCGGTGGCGTCGGTGGCCAACCTGCTGGACCTCCCCCTGGCGGTGGTGGGCGGGTCGGTGGCCCTCGGGTACGGGCCACCCTTCTTCGCGGCGGCCCAGGCGGAGCTGTCGGCCCGGGCCCGCCTGGACTTCTCCCGCCACGCCCGCATCGTCCCGGCCGGCCTGGGCGCGGAGGGGCCGCTGGTGGGGGCGGGCGCGGTGGGCTGGCGGGGCCTGGGCCGCCTGTGACGTTCCTGAAGTGGGCGCGGGTGGGGGTGGCCGTCGCGGCCCGCCCGCGGCTGTGGCCCGCGGCCGCAGCTCAGGCGGCCCGGCTGGCGCGGCCCCGGTGGTGGCGGCGCTGGCCCTTCCTGCCCCTGCCCGACCGCGACTGGACGGCCTTCCGGTTGCGCACCGCGTACGGCGATCCGCGGCACGTCCCGTCCCCGGCCGACGTCGTGGCGTGGCTGCAATGGTGCCGCCAGTGGGATCGCCTGCGCTACCCTCGGCGACAATGAACGTCCCACCAGCAGGCAAGTAGGAGCGGATGTCCAAGGCCCTCGTCTTGAACGCCTCCTACGAACCGCTGTGTGTGGTGTCCGTGCGCCGTGCCGTCGTGCTGGTGCTCAAGGAGAAGGCCGAGGTGCTCCACACCTCCGACCGGGTGCTCCACTCCGAGCGGGCGGCGATCCCCGTGCCCTCGGTGATCCGCCTGACGTACTTCGTGAAGGTGCCGTTCCGCGCTCGCGCCGCCCTCAACCGCCGCGCCGTGTTCGCCCGCGACGGCGGCCGCTGCCAGTACTGCGGGGCCACGGCCGAGAACATCGACCACGTCATCCCCCGTTCCCGCGGCGGCCAGCACGTGTGGGAGAACGTGGTGGCGGCCTGCCGGCCCTGCAACACCCGCAAGGAGGACCGCTCCCTGACCGAGGTCGGCCTGGTGCTGCGCCGGCGCCCCACCGCGCCCAAGGAGCTGACGTGGATCATCGTGGCGGTCGGGACGGTCCACCCCCACTGGGAGCCCTACCTCCAGGGCGCCGACGCGCTCTCCGCCTAGCAGGACTCGCGCCGCCGACGGCGAATCTATGGATCGTCGGCCGGTAGAGGGCCCCGGGGGGAGGCCCTTCGCCGGCCGCTGGCGCGTGTGGGCGGCGGCGGGCGCGGCCGCGGAGTTGTTGGCCCGCACCGTCGCCCTCGATGCACCCGCGGTCTGGATCCTCGAGTTCGACAGGCCCGCGCTCGTGCTCGGCAGCACGCAGCCCTCGATCGACGCGGACATCGACGTCGTGCGCCGCCGCAGCGGCGGGGGAGCGGTCCTGCTGCGGCCCGAGTCCGTCCTCTGGGTGGACGTGGTCGTGCCCGCCGGCGACCCGCGCTGGGAGGCCGACGTGGGCCGCGCCTTCTGGTGGCTGGGGGAGGTGTGGGCCGCCGCCATCGGGCCCGGCGCCACCGTCCACCGAGGCCCCCTGGTGCGCACGCCCTGGTCGGACCGGGTGTGCTTCGCCGGCCTCGGCCCCGGCGAGGTCACTGTCGCCGGGCGCAAGGTGGTCGGCATCAGCCAGCGGCGCGGGCGCCAGGGGGCGCTGCTCCAGTGCGCCGGGCTGGTGCGGTGGGACTACGAGGATACGGCCCGGCTCCTGCGGGTTCCGCCCGAGAACCTCGCCCCCGTGGCCGCCGCCATCGACATCGACCGCGCCGCCCTCACCCACGCGTTCCTCGACGCCCTCGGCGCGTTCTGAGTACCCTCACGAGGTGCACCAAGGGCGGCTCTTGGGTGACGTCACTGCGGCCCCAACGGGCGCCGTTCCGCCGAAGCGGGCCGTGCCCAAGGGCGCCCCGCCGATCGCGGCGATGCTCCACCTCCAGCGGGCGGCCGGCAACGGGGCGGTTACGGCCATGGTCCAGCGCCACGCCAGCTGGGAGCACAAGATGCTCGGCGATGTCGAGCCCGCAACGCTCGAGGTAATCGCCAGCGGGCGCGACGCGGCCGCGTCCGGCGACAAGACGATCGAGGCCGGTGACCGCACGATCAGCGTCGACAACGTCGTGCACGCCCTCGATCAGGAGATCCGCCGCGTCCAGTACTTCCGTGACCACGCGCCCACCACCGCCGGAGCGAAGGGGGTGAAGGGCCTCGTCAAGCTTGACAAAGCCGATCGCGACGAGGAGGCGGTGGACACCGAGTGGGACGTGCGGTTGGTCGAGGTCGGGCTCGAAGACGGTTCGAAGGCGGTGCTCACCTACGGCGAGATGAACACGATGGCGGACATCTACGGCAACCCCGAGGAGATGCGCCAGACCCCGGCGGCGAACTTCCGCAAGATCCTCGCCGGCATCCGGGAGGAGAGCGTCCGCAAGTTGATGCGGCTGCGCAACGAGATCGGCGGCGTCAAGAAGTACGACCGCAAGTCCGACCAGTACGCCTTCGAGGGGTCGATCGGCAACGTGGGCAAGGGCGACAAGACCGGCGAGCTTGCGCTCATGGGGAAGTTCGGGGCCGAGGGGAAGGCGACCGTGCCCGGCAGCCCGGAGACGTCCTACTCGGCGGGTCTGGCCCGCAACGCGTGCCATTTCGCGCCGCAGAGCTGGCACGCGTGGGGCCAGTACCACGAGGAAGCGATCGCGCTGGCCAAAGAGGCGCAGGGCGCGGAAAAGAAGACTCGTGAGAAGAAGGCCAACGAGGCGCTCATCCGGAACGGGTTCGGCGACCACTTCCTGCAGGACTCGTTCGCCGCCGGCCACCTCATCAACAAAACCCTGATCATGCAGTGGTTCGTCAAGTGGCTGGACCAGCACCGCTTCAAGTCCAAGCAGACGCTGGACACGAACTGGCGCAAGGCGCAGCACATGGCCTACGCCCAGCCGGGGCTGGCCGGACGGAGCCTTTACACCGACAACGTCGGCTCGCGGCATGCCAGCGACCCGCAATCGGCGGAGAACGTGGCGGGCGACATGGAAGCCCGCTTCGACGCCGCTGGCCTGGAGCTGCCGTGGTGGATGGACGACCACGATTCGGACGAGTTCAAGGTCTTCGTGTGGTGGCAGGGCGTAGGGGCGCTGAACCCGGGGAACGTGACGTTCACCATCGAGGACGTCAACCGCCTTGGCCCGGTGCAGGGCGCAAAGCGCCTCGAGACCGTGCTGGCGAACCTCCACGACGCCACCGTCATCCATTACGCCAACTACTCGGTCACCGACCTGGCGAAGGGCGTCGGCAAGATCGGCACGAAAGGCCGGTTGGGGCACAAGAAGTTTGTCCTCCGAGCCGAATTCGTGCCCAAGCACCGACTGCAGTTCAACCGCGCACGGAAGGCCGCAGAGCGGGGCGACATGGCCGCCTACCAGAAGATGGCCAAGGTGACGGCCAAGTCGGACTACAGCAACTTCCTGAACAACGCCTACCTCCAGATCGCCACCAACGTGCTCCACGACGACTTCTGCAAGAACGGGCTGGTGGTGCGGCCGGAGGCCGGCCCGGAGTCGTTCAAGGTCTATGGCGACAACGCCATGCTCCAGTCGGAGTCGGCCAAGGGCGTCGTCTGGTCGGCGAAGACGGCGCGGGCGAGCCGGGACTCGATCTATGAGACGATCAACAACGGCGAGCCGGGCGCTGGTCACAGCACCGCCGACATCGCAGCCCGCCTGCCGACGAAGGTCACTCCGGCCAAAGGCGGCGACGAGCTGTCGCTCGAGGAGTGGCACGGCGAGGGCGGCGCGCTGTGGAGGTACTGCGACACCCAGTCGTTCCCCGCCGCCGCCGCCCTTTTTGCCAAGGGCACCGTGGCGGGGCTCTTGGACCTGGCGCCGAGCCTCTCCAAGGACGACGCCCACGCGGCCAAGGAGGGTTTCTGACCGGCTAACGCCCAGCGATGTATCACGCCCGCGCTTGGCGCCCTCCCCTCATTGCACCATGGAGGGGAAGCGATGAACACACGGCGGAAGTGGCTCGTCAGCGCGCTGACAGCCTGGTCAGTTCTCGTCACGACGGCGCCCGCCGAGGCGGCGCCGAGCAAGCAGCCGCCGAAGCCGGTGTGCGACGAGCCGGCGGAGATGCGCGACGGCAAGCCCGTGCTGCCGGCCGGGGCCACCGACGTGAGCGGCCCGGTGGACGTGGACGAGGACCGGGGCTTGGTGTCCGACCTCTATCCCGGCGCCGCGTCGGGCACCGACAGCTTCTATCCCCTCCCGTGCGAGCCGTCCATCGGCGGCGAGCTTCCCCCTGAGGTCGACGATCCGCCCTCGCCGGACGAGCTGGACGCCGGCAAGTTCGTCGACGAGTTCGACAAGTCCCGCGCCGGCGCCCTGGCCCGAGAGTGGAAGGTGGGCGCGGTCAGCCTTCCGCCCCTTCCCGACGTGCAGGTGGGACCGTGCTCGATCACCAACCGACCGCCCGCCAAGCCGACCGTGCTGCCATGCAACAGCGAGCGCTTCCTCCAGGCGGGCCAGCCCTTCGAGGGCCGGGACATCATCTATGTGCACGGCTTCGCCCCTGCCCACCTCGCGCAATGGATCCTCGGCAACCCGGCGGCGCGCCAGCTGTGGCCCGAAGGAGCGTCGGAGTTCCTCGACCCCACCGGCTACTACCGGCAGTTTGCTGACGACTATTGGGCCGACCACATCCGCGAGAACCTGTTCGATCCTCAGGTCAAGACGAGCCCGGTGGCCGGGTGGCAGTGGACCGCATCCGACGCGTCGCCGGTCTACAAACCCAAGTCGAACCGCTACCTCACGGTGGCGTGGTCGACCAACCAGCGGCTCGAGTACGCGCAGCACGCCCTGCTGACGCAGATCCTCATGGCGATGGCTTCGAACCAGAACGTGGTGACGCCCCCGGCCTACCCCGCCAACCAGGTCCGCCCCTTCTGCTCCAACGGGTGCGTCATCGTCAGCCACTCCACCGGCCCCCTGATCGCCAGCACGGCGATGGCGCGCGCCGCGCGCGGCGACTACGGGGCGAGCGGCAAGTTCGTGGCGTCGCACGTCCGCCTCCAAGCTGGCTTCGTTCCGGCCGTCTCGGGGAGCCGGGTCGCCAGCGCCGCGGTCGCCCTCGGCTTGCCGACCAGCCCCGTGCCGCACCTGCTGTGCACGGTCTTCGACAACCTGCTCGGCTTGACCGACACGTGCCTGATCGGGGACCTCAGCTTCTTCGCCAGCTCGGTGCTGGTCGACCTCGTGCCGGCGGTGGCCCAGGGCGTCTGGGGCCCGATCGTCGCCCAATCGCCCCTCCCGACGGTGACCGTCGCCGGGGGGCACCCGACGGGCAACTACGGCGGGCTCACCAAATGGTTGCTGCCGGGCCTCGACGACGGGGTCGTCTCCATGAACTCCGCCTGCGGCAATCCCAACATCGTCACCCCGGCGGTCATGGCGCCGAGCGGCGCCACCATGACGAGCCTGATCAAGGCGTTCGACTTCTCGACCAACGCGAACATGCTGGCTCGTGCGGTCAAGAACTTCATCAGCCACAAGGACTTGCAGGCCGGCGCCGCCCCAGGGCCGCGGTACCTGGCGGGCGCCTGCACGCCCTACCTGTCGCCGACGGGCATGGTCATGCCCGTCGCGAACGCGGAGGCCGGGACGGCGTGGGACACCCGGGCGCGCTATCCGAACTACTTCTCCTTCGTGCAGGGATCGATCGACCACGCCTACGACGGGAAGACCGACAACCTCAACAAGTGGCCCAGCGAGACGGGCGACCCGGCCGGCGCCCACCGGCACTACCTGCAGTTCTTCGGGCCCAACGTCGAGGAGCAGAATGCGGTGACCGCCAGCGCGGTTTATGCCAAGGCACCAGACGGGACCTACCTGGTCCACCCGTCGTTCGCCAAGGTCCACGAGGTGGTGCGGGGAAAGAAGATCACCTTCAAGCTCCTCAAAAAGAAGAAGGTGATCTGGATCTGGAAGCGGACCTACCACCTGCTCGACAAGTGGCAGGAGAAGCAGAGCAGCCACTACGTCTACGAATTCGTCGGGCGCCGATGAAACGTGCGCCCGGTGCGGTCAGCTGCCGTGCTGCTGGCGGACCATCTCCCGGGCTGCGCCCTTGTCCCGGAACCAGAGGGCGTTGATCTCGATGTAGACCGAGAGCGCCTCGGGCACCTCGTCGTCGGCGTAGATGGCGTTGGTGGGGCAGATGGCGACGCAGCCGTCGCAGTCCATGCACTGCTCAGGCT
Organism: Acidimicrobiia bacterium; assembly: GCA_023265045.1. GTDB lineage: Bacteria > Actinomycetota > Acidimicrobiia > Acidimicrobiales > AC-14 > JAHFUQ01. Next base: position 38,946 of record JAHFUQ010000017.1, on the reverse strand, counting down.
CGATGTAGAGGATCTGGTCCTCGGGGCCGTCGTCGTGGATGCAGTGCATGGGGCACACGTCGACGCAGCTCCGGTCCTTGGTGCCGATACAAGCTTCGGTGATGACGCGCGCCAACGACTGCTCCTAGAGACGGGTGCGAGGAACCGTCGATGCTAACGGGACCGGACCCGCCACCCCGCAAGGGGGTGGCCTCGACGGGCCGCGCCGATGCGCTCGTCGCGCAGGGCGTCCACCTCGGCGTCCTCAAGCGGGGCCAGGTCGCCGACCACCCAGGACAGGATGAGGTCGGCCAGCGCCGGGTTGCGGGCCAGCGCCGGCCCGTGCAGGTACGTCCCGACGACGTGGCCTGCGACCGCGCCCTCGCTGCCGTCGCCGTGGTCGTTGCCGTGGCCGACCACCACCCGCCCCAGCGGCGCCGCGTCGGGGCCGAGGTCGGTGATCCCGGCGTGGTTCTCGTAGCCGGTCAACGTGGGCAGCGACAGCGACGCGTCGGGCTCGACGACCAGCTCGCCCACGCGCCGGGCGCCCGGCCCCCGGTCCGTCGAGCAGTCGAGGAGGCCCAGGCCGGCGTGGGGTCGCCCGTCGGGGCCGAGGAACTGCCGCCCCAGCAACTGGTAGCCGGCGCACACGGCCAGCAGCGCGGCGCCGCCGTCGATCGCGGTCCGCAACGCCCGGCTGGCGCGCAGTTCGCGCACGGCGAGCGCCTGCGGCCCGTCCTCGCCGCCCCCCATCAGGTAGACGTGGCACGACGCGGGCACCGCCTCGCCGGCGGTGACGTCGACGACCTCGGCGCCGATGCCCCGCCACCGGAGCCGCTGGGCGAGCACCACGGCGTTGCCCCCGTCGCCGTAGGTGCCGAGCAGCTCCGGGTAGAGGAGGGCGATCGAGACGTGATCGGCCCCCGCCCTTGTCACCACAGCCCTGTCACTTCAGCTCCGCGCGGGCGGCCTGGAACGATGTGTAGTTGGCGGCCAAGTCGACGTCGACGGGCCGCGGCGGCCGCGCTCCGCCGCCGGTGTCGGCGCCGCCCCCTCCCGGGTGCTGCACCGAGGTCGCGGCGATCTCGACGGCCTCCCGGTACCCCTGGGCGACCGTGTGGTCGACCTCGGCGTAGCGGAGCCGCACCGCGAGGTCGCGGGCCCGCTCGCCGCACGCCACCACGAGCCGCCCCCGCAACCGCTCGAAAGGGACGTCCCACAGCCACGAGGGGTCGCGCCCGTCGGCCACCCGGGCGTTGATGCCGACCACGACCGGCACGGGCGCGGGGCGGATGAGGTCTAGCGCCTCAGACCAGCCCGCGGGGTTCTTGGCCAGGAGCAGCCGCACCCGGGCGCCCTTCACGGAGACGACCTCGTAACGACCGGCGACCGCCTTCACCGTCGCCATGCGGGCCAGCGCCTCATCGGGGCTGACGCCCATCGACAACGCGCCGGCCGCCGCCATCACCGCGTTGGAGCGGTTGCACCACCCGGGCAGGCGCAGGCGGATCGGGAGCCGCTCGTGGTCGGCCGTCACCAGGTCGTGGCCGTCGAGCCATACGTCGGGTGCAGCCCGGGCGAAGTCGCACACGCCGCACGCCCAGGCGCCGGCGCCCGGGCCGCCCGGCCGGGCCCCGTCGGCCGCGGTATCGGCCGCGGCCGACGAGCCGGGGTCCGTCCACCGGATGCGGTTCCCGCAGGCGGGGCAGGTGCTGGCGTCCTCGCGCCAGCGTTGGCCGGTGCCGACCCACGTCACCATCCGCCCGGCCTGGGCGGCCCACGCCACCAGCGGGTCGTCGGCGTTGGCCACCACCCGGGTCGCGGGCACCCGGTCGATGGCCCGCCGCCACGCTTCGGCGTGCAGCCGCACCTCGCCGATCCGGTCGAGCTGGTCGCGGCTGAGGTTCAGCAGCAGCACAGCCGAGGGACGGACGGCCGAGATGGCTCGGGCCAGCAACCCCTCGTCGACTTCCAGCGCCGCGTACCCGGCCTCGCTGTGGCGGGCCAACGTGGCCACCAGCCCCGACAGCAGGTTGGCGCCGGACGAGTTGGTCGTCACCGACCCCCGTGCTGCGAGGGCGGCGGCGAGGAGCCGGGTGGTGGTCGTCTTGCCGTTCGTCCCCGAGACCAGCGCGACCTGGCGGCCGGCGGCCATCAGCTCCAGGGCGTGAGGGTCGAGGGCCAGCGTCACCCGCCCCCCGATGTTCGATCCGGCGCCCGCACCGGCGCGGCGGGAGACCTCAGACGCCAGCCGGCCGCTGAACGCCGCCAGGCGGGTGCGGAACGGGAGGTCCACCTCGTCCATTGCGTTCCATCTTTGCCCCATCTTCGCCGCGGCCCACCCGCGCCCTTGACCGGACGGTGTCTGGGGCGTAGGGTGGCGGCGAGTGGTGGCAGGGGGTGGCCAATGGAGGCTCCCCGTGCCCCACGGAGCTTTCAAGCGGGAGTTATGAGCCTCCAGTCATGTTCCTCGGAGAACACAGCCATGCCTTGGACGCCAAGGGCCGGGTGATCCTGCCCATGAAGTTCCGCGACCAGTTGCAGGAGGCGTTTATCACCAGTGAGACCGACGGCTGCCTGGCCCTGTGGCCGCCGGGCGATTTCCAGCGGCGGGCCGAGCAGATGCAGGAACGCGCCAAGGGGGGGCCGGAGGACCGCACGGTCGCCCGGGTCTTCTTCGCCGGCGCGGTGGAAGTGGTCCCTGACCGCCAGGGCCGGCTCGCGTTGCCCCCGCACCTGCGGGACTTCGCCAGCCTCGAACGCGAGGTCGTCGTCAACGGCGCCTTCGACCACGTGGAGATCTGGGATGCGGCCCGCTGGCGCGACAAGAAGACAGACGGCGAGCGCATCCTCGCCGCAGGCTGACCGAAAGGAGACGTGGCCCGTATCACTGATACGAGACTGATATGAAGCTGTGACCAACGGCCGCCTCGCTCGTGCGCCGTCCCCCGCCCGGTACTTCCGGAAGAAACCCCCTTCGCCTCCTTCCTGGGAACTTCCTTGGTTCCCATGCCAGGCGGGGGACGGCGGATGAGCGAGGCGCCTAAGCACGAACCGGTCATGGTGGAGGAGGTCGTCGACCTCTTCCGTCCCGTCCCTCCCGGACCGTTGGTGGACGCCACGGTCGGATTGGGCGGGCACGGGCGCGCCTTGCTGGCGGCGCTCGACCACATCCGGCTCATCGGCCTCGACCAAGACGGTGACGCTCTGGCTGCGGCAGCCGGCGCGCTTTCCGGGTTCGAAGGCCGGGTGGCCCTTCATCGGGCGCGATTCGACGATCTGTCCACGATAACCAAAGAGGAGGGAAGGTTGTCCGGAGCGCTGTTCGACCTGGGCGTGAGCTCGCTCCAGCTCGACCGCGCCGAGCGCGGCTTCAGCTACCGCGCCGACGGCCCCCTCGACATGCGCCAGGACCAGCGCCGGCCCACGACCGCGGCCGACATCGTCAACACCTACGACGAGGGACGGCTCGCCCAGGTGCTCCACGACTACGGCGACGAGCGGTACGCCCGGCGCATCTCCCACGCCATCGTGAGGGCGCGGCCCTTGGCGCGCACGACCCACCTGGCCGAGGTGGTGCGCAACGCCATTCCGGCGCCGGCCCGCCGCCACGGCGGAGACCCGGCGCGGCGCACGTTCCAGGCCTTGCGCCTCGAAGTCAACAAGGAGCTGGACGTGCTCGGACCGGCGTTGGACCAAGCGCTCGACGGGTTGGCCCCGGGCGGGCGCTGCGTGGTGCTCGCATACCACTCCGGTGAAGACCGGATCGTGAAGGAGCGCTTTCGCACCGCGTCGACGGGGGGCTGCACGTGCCCCCCCCGGCTGCCGTGTGTGTGCGGCGCGTCGCCCAAGTTCGGGCTGGTGATGCGCGGCGCCCGGCGCCCGACGTCGATCGAGGTCGCCCGTAACCACCGGGCCGAGAGCGCCCGCCTGCGGGCCATCGAGCGCCTGGCCGATCCTGAGCCGGAGGACGCAGCGTGACCGCACCCCGCTACGCCGCCACGGCGCGCCCCGCGCCGCGGCTGCGTCCGCAGCCCGCCACCGCCCCGGCTCCCGTTCCGCAGCGGCGGCTGGAGGTCGTCCCCGACCCGAGGGTCCTTCGCCGGCGGCGGCTGAGCCGCCTCTGCACGGCCGTCGCCGGCCTCTCCGCGTGTTTCGGCCTGTTCGGAGTCGTCGGCGTACACGTCATGCTCGCCCAGGGCCAGGACGATGTGCAGCGGTTGCAGGCCAAGGCCCAGCAGGAGGAGGACCGCCAGCAGCGGCTGCGCATGGACGTGGCCGTGCTCGAGGCCCCCGCCCGCGTGGTCACCGCCGCCGAGGCCGAGCTGGGCATGGTGATGCCCCGGACCGTGGTGTCGCTCGCGCCGACGAGCCTGGCCGAAGCGCCCGCCGCCACCGCGCCGACACTCGCGCCAAGCGCGCCCCCTCCCCCCCGACCGTGACCGTCCCCACCCTCACCCGCCGCCCCTCGGGCGGGGGACGCGGACGTCCGGTCGCCCGAACGCCGATCCGCCCGGTGCGCCCCCCATACCGGGCGGGTCGGCGAAACCCGCCGGCCCTGCCCTTGGGCGGGGAGGCGCCCAAACTGCGCTGGCGGCTGGTCGCCATGGTGGTCGTGCTCGGCGCCGCGTTCAGCACGCTGATCGTGCGGCTCGTGGAGGTCCAGGGCGTGTCCGCCGGGCGCTTCGCGGTCCTCGGCGAATCCCAGCGCGTGCACGAGATCGACCTGCCTGCCCTGCGCGGCTCGATCCTGGATCGCAACGGCGCCGAGCTGGCGCTGTCCATCAATCGCCCGACGGTGTGGGCCGACCCGAGCCTGGTCACCGATCCCGCCGGCGCGGCGCGTGCCCTGGCGCCCGTGCTGCGACTTGACGAGCTGGATCTGCGCGCCCGCCTCAGCGAGGCCGCCGCCTTCGTGTACCTCGCCCGCAGGGTCGACGACGAGACCGCGGCCAAGGTGCGCGCCCTGCGCCTCGACGGTGTCGAGCTGATGGACGAACCGACCCGCGTCCTGCCCGCCGGCGCGGTCGGGGGCACGGTGCTCGGCCAGGTCGGGTCGGACAACGACGGCTTGTCCGGCCTCGAGGCCCAGTACGACCACCTCCTCACAGGCAAGCCCGGGCAGGTCGTCGTCGAGCGGGACCCGTCTGGGCGCGACATCCCGGGCGGCGTGCGCCAGAGCCGCAAGCCGGTGCGGGGCAGCAGCCTCGCCCTCACCTTGGACCGCGACCTCCAGTTCGTGACCGAGCAGGCGCTGGCCGCCCAGATCACCTCGTCCAAGGCCAAGGCGGGCGTCGCCATCGTGATGGACCCCCGGACGGGCGAGATCCTCGCCATGGCCAGCGTCCTCGCCGGCGCCAAGGGCCAGGCGCCGCGCCCGGCCGACTACAACAAGGCCCTCATCGACGTCTACGAGCCGGGCTCGGTGACCAAGCTCGTGACGCTGTCGGCCGCCATCGAGGAAGGCGCCGTCCGGCCGACCGACGTGCTGGCCATCCCCGACAAGATCACGGTGGCGGGAACGACGTTCGTCGACGCCGAGCCCCATCCGGTCCGCCAGTGGACGCCGACCGACATCATGGCCGAGTCGTCCAACGCCGGCGCCATCACCATCGCCCAGCGCCTGGGCGCCGCCAACCTCGACCGCTACCTGCGGGCGTACGGCATGGCCGGAGACACGGGCCTCGACTTCCCGGGCGAGGCGAGCGGCATTGTGCCGTCGCTCGACGACTGGTCGGGAACGAGCTTGCCAACCCTCGCCATCGGGTACGGCCTGGCCGTGACCCCGTTGCAGATGCTGTCCGCCTACAACACCATTGCGAACGGCGGCGTCTTCGTGGCGCCGTCGCTGGTGAAGCAGGACATCGCGCCCGACGGCACGGTGCGCCCCACGCCCGCCCCGGCCGAGCACCGGGTCGTGTCTGCCGCGACCGCGGCCGACATCACCGGGATGCTCACCGAAGTGGTGCGCAGCGGCACGGGCACCACCGCCGCCGTCGATGGCTACACCGTCGCCGGCAAGACAGGGACGGCCCGCAAGGCCGACTCGACCGGGGGCTACAAGGAAGGCGCCTACGTCGCCAGCTTCGCCGGCTTCCTCCCCGCCGAGTCGCCCCGGTTGTCGGCCATCGTCGTGCTCGACGACCCCCAGCCGTACTACGGCGGCCTGGCGTCGGCGCCGGTGTTCTCGCAGCTCGCGGCCTACGCGGTGCGCCAATATCAAGTGCCGCCTCACCCGCCCGCTAACCTCGACCAGTCATCGGCGACGAGGCCCTGAGTGCAGTGCGGTCCGCCGCAGCGAGCGCCCGCTCGCCGACGACCGCTCGGATCGGGAGCCCGGTGTCGCTGGAGCGCCTGGTAGGCGGGATCGACGTGCTCCGCACACAGGGCGATCTCGGCGCGACCGTGGTCACGGACGTCACCCACGATGCCCGTGACGTCGGTCCGGGCGCGCTGTTCTGCTGCCTCGTGGGCCGCCGCTCGGATGGCCACGACCACGCGCCGGGCGCCGTGGAAGCGGGCGCGGCCGCCCTCCTCTGCGAGCGGACCCTGCCGCTCGACGTGCCCCAGGTTGTCGTGCGCGACGCCCGCGCCGCCATGGCGGTCGTGGCGGCTGAGCTCTACGGGCGCCCGTCGGAGCGGCTCACGGTGGCGGGCGTCACGGGCACCAACGGCAAGACGACGGTCACCCATCTCCTCGGCGCGGTGTTCGAGGCCGCGGGCCGCTCAGCCGCGGTCCTCGGCACCCTCTCGGGCCGCCTCACCACGCCCGACGCCCCGGCGCTGCAGGCCGAACTGGCCCGGCTCCTCGCGGGCGGCACGGACGCGGTGGCGATGGAGGTGTCGTCCCATGCGTTGGCGCAACACCGGGTGGACGCCATGCGGTTCTCTGTCGTCGCCTTCACCAACCTGAGCCAGGACCACCTCAACGACCACGGCACCATGGAGGCGTACTTCGCGGCCAAGGCGTCGCTGTTCGACCCGGCGCGAGCCGCGGTCGGCGTGGTCAACGCCGACGATCCCTGGGGCCGGCGGTTGCTTGCATCGACCCCGCTGGCGGTACGGCCGTTCGCGTTGGCGGACGCGGTCGGGTTGCGCCAGGACCGCGACGGGTCGACCTTCGGGTGGGACGGTCAGCCCGTACGGCTCCGGTTGGGCGGCACGTTCAACGTCCTCAACGCGCTGGCCGCGGCGGCGATGGCGCGCGAACTGGGCATCGGCGCCGACGCAGTGGCGGCCGGGATCGAGGCGGTGGCCGCGGTGCCGGGCCGGTTCGAGCGGGTCGACGAGGGCGGTCCCTTCGCCGTCGTCGTCGACTACGCCCACACGCCGGCGGGGTTGGAGCACGTCCTGCCCGCAGCCCGCCAGCTCACCGTCGGCAACGGCCGGGTGATCGTCGTGTTCGGCGCCGGCGGCGACCGGGACCGGGCCAAGCGCCCGCTCATGGGCGAGGCCGCGACCCGCTTGGCCGACGTGGCCGTGCTCACGTCGGACAACCCCCGTTCCGAGGATCCGGCCGCCATCATTGACGAAGTGCGGGCAGGCGCCTCGGACGCGGTCGTCGTCGAACCGGACCGCCGGGCTGCCATCGCGCTGGCGCTGGACGAAGCCCGGCCCGGCGACGTCGTGGTGATCGCGGGCAAGGGGCACGAGACGACGCAGACCTTGGCCGGCGGCCGCACTGTTCCCTTCGACGACCGGGCCGTGGCGCGCGACGAGCTGGCGCGCCGGTGAAGTTCCGAGCGTCGCAGATCGGGGGCGCGCCCGTGGGGCCGGACGTCGAGTTCGACGGGGCCGCCATCGACTCGCGCCGGGTGCACGGCGGCGAGCTGTTCGTCCCCATCGTGGCGGAACGCAACGGCCACGACTTCGTGGAGGCTGCGCTCGCCGCGGGAGCCGTGGCCTACCTCACCTCTCAGGGTCCGCTGCCGTCCGGCCGCTCGACCGCCATCGTGGTCGAGGACACCGCGGCGGCGCTGGCGGACTTGGGACGCGCGGCGCGGGACCGGCTGCCCGAGCGCGTGGTGGGCGTCACCGGGTCGGTGGGCAAAACGTCGACCAAGGACCTGCTGGGCGCCGTGGTCGAGGCCCAAGGACCGAGCGCCGTCAGCGAGAGATCGTTCAACAACGAGTTGGGCCTGCCCCTCACGCTGGTCAACGCGCCCGCCGGCGCGTACGTCGCCGTGCTGGAGATGGGCGCGCGCGGCCCCGGGCACATCCGGAGGCTGTGCGAGATCGCCCGCCCCACGGTCGGCGTGGTGACGAACGTGAGCATGTCGCACACCGAGTTCCTCGGGTCGATCGAGGGCGTGGCGGCGGCCAAGGCGGAGTTGGTGGAAGCGCTGCCCGATCACGGGACAGCGGTGCTGAACGCCGGCGACGCCCGCGTGGCGGCCATGGCGTCGCGCACGGCGGCGTCGGTGCTGACGTTTGGGGTGGACGTGGGCGACGTGCGGGCCACCGGCGTGCGGGTGGACGCCGAGCTGCGGCCGACCTTCGCGCTGGAGACGCCGTGGGGCGCGGCGGCGGTGACGCTCGAGGCCCGCGGCGCCCACCAGGCCGCCAACGCCGCGGCCGCGGCCGCAGCTGCGCTCGTGCTCGGCGTGGCGCTGGACGACGTGGTGGCGGCGATGGCGGTCGCGACCCTGTCGCCGCTGCGCATGGAGGTGTCGCACAGCGGGCGGGGCGTCGTCGTGCTCAACGATTCCTACAACGCCAACCCGGCGTCGACGGAGGCGGCGCTGCGCGCCCTGGCGGCGACGCCCGTCACCGGCCGGCGGTACGCCGTCCTCGGGCCCATGTTGGAGCTGGGGGCGCAGTCCGAGGCCGAGCACCGGCGCATCGCCGAGGTCGCCCGCGGCTTGGGCATCACCGTCGTCGCGGTGGGCACCGCCGCCTACGGAGTCGAGCCGTTGGTCGACGGGGAAGAAGCGGCGTGGGCGTCGCTCGGGGCCGGCGACGCCGTGCTGGTCAAGGGCAGCCGGGCGGCGGGGCTCGAACGCTTCGCCGAGTACGTGGTTGCCACGTGGTAGCCCTGCTCGTCGCCGCGTCGGTGGGTTTGCTGGTGGCGATCCTGGTCACGCCCATCCTCATTCGCAGCCTGCAGACGCGCGGCATCGGCCAGCACATCCGCGAGGACGGGCCCCAGGGCCACGTGACCAAGGCGGGCACCCCGACCATGGGCGGGCTGACCATGATGCTGGCGCTGGTCATCGCCTATCTGGCCAGCCATATCGCCACCGGCGCGGTGATCACCAGCGCCGGGTTCCTCGTCGTGCTGCTCACCATCGGCGCCGGGCTGGTCGGCCTCGCTGACGACTGGATCAAGATCTCCCACCAGCGGAGCCTGGGGCTCAACAAGACGGCGAAGACCATTGGGCTGCTGGCGGTGGCCCTAGTGTTCGCGATCCTGGCGGTGTACCGGGCGAAGGTGCGCACTGACATCTCCTTCAGCCGCAGCGTGTTTGACGTAAGCGACCTCGTCTACATCGTGTGGGCCGTGCTGATCATCGTCGGCACGACCAACGCGGTGAACCTGTCCGACGGACTCGACGGGCTGGCCGCAGGGGCCGCCATCTACGCCTTCGCCGCCTTCGTGTTCGTGGGGTTCTGGCAGTTCCGCCACCAGCCCTGCTACTCGGTCGGCCCCGCCCTCGACCTCGCCGTCATCGCCGCCGCCATGGTCGGCGCCTGCACCGGGTTCCTGTGGTGGAACGCGGCCCCGGCCCGGATATTCATGGGTGATACGGGCGCGCTCGCAATCGGCGCCGCCCTGGCCGGGCTGGCGCTGACGACCAACACGCACCTCCTCCTGCCCATCGCCGGCGGCCTGTTCGTGATGATCACCCTGTCCGTCGCCATCCAGGTGGTGGGGTTCCGGTTGTTCGGCCAGCGGGTGTTCCGCATGGCCCCCATCCACCACCACTTCGAGCTGATGGGCTGGCCGGAGACGACCGTCATCATCCGGTTTTGGATCTTGTCGCTGATGTTCACCGCCCTTGCCTTGGGGCTTTTCTACGCCGACTTCCTGTCGGCCGGATCAGGATGCCGGGTGCCCGTTGCCTGAGATGGTGTTGACCCAGGACGTCGAGACCCCCCGCCGCCCGTCGCGCGCGACCTGGGTGTGCGTCATCGTCGGGCTGTTGTGCCTCCTGGGGCTGATCATGGTGCTGTCGGCGTCGTCCGTCGAGGCGTTGCACGTCTACGGCGGCGCGTGGTTGTTCTTCGAGCGCCAGCTGGTGTGGCTGATCCTCGGCATCGCCGCCATGGCCGTGACGATCCGCCTCGACTACCACTGGTGGCGCCGGGTCGCGAGCCCGTTCGTCATCGTGTGCCTCGTACTCCTCGTCGTCGTGCTGATCCCTGGCGTCGGCACGACGGTGAGCGGTTCACGGCGCTGGATCGGGTGGGGACCGGCGCGCGTCCAGCCGTCGGAGCTCGCGAAGCTGGCGCTGCTGGTTTTCGCCGCCGACCTGCTGGCGCGCCGCGCCGATCGCGTGCGCGAGCCGGGCGCGATCTTGAAGCCGCTGTTCATCGTGACCGGCGCCATCGCCGGCCTGGTCATGCTCGAGCCCGACATGGGCACGACCATCGTCCTCGGGCTGATCGCGCTCACCGTCCTGTTCGTCGGCGGCCTGCCCGTGCTGAGGATGGCGGCCGTCCTCATCGGGAGCGCGGCGACGGGGCTGGTCGTCGGCATGGTGGAGGGGTACCGGCGCGCCCGGCTGTTCTCCTTCCTCGACCCGTGGAAGGACGCCAGCAACACCGGGTACCAGGTGGCCCAGTCCCTCGTCGCCCTGGGTTCGGGTCACTACAAGGGCGTCGGATTGGGCGCCAGCCGGGCCAAGTGGGGGTTCCTGCCGAACGCCCACACCGACTTCATCTTCGCCATCATCGGCGAGGAGCTCGGCCTCATCGGCACGCTGCTGGTCGTGGCGCTCTTCATGGTCTTCGCCTTCCTCGGCGTCAAGACGGCGCTGCGGGCGCCCGACCGCTTCGGGTCCCTCCTGGCCGCCGGTGTCACCGGCTGGGTCGCCGGGCAGGCGCTCGTGAACATGGGCGCGGTGACGGGCCGCCTGCCCGTGACGGGCGTGCCGCTGCCCTTTGTCTCCTTCGGCGGCTCGTCGCTGGTCGTCTCCCTTGCCGCCGTGGGCATCCTCGTCAACGTGGCGCGGCACGCGACCGACCGCGAAGAGACGCGTGCCTGATCGGTTCGCGGTGATCACGGGTGGTGGAACAGGCGGGCACGTCGTGCCCGCGATCGCCATCGGCCGGGCGCTCGTCGCCCGGGGCCATGCACGCGAGTCGGTGCACTTCGTCGGGAGCGAGCGCGGCATCGAGCGCCGGCTGGTGCCGGAGGCGGGGTTTTCGCTGACGGTCCTGCCGGGCCGCGGGATCCAGCGCCGGGTGACGATCGAGAACGTCCCGGCCGCGGCGGGGATGGCCCGGGCCGTCGCTCGGGCAATGGCCTTACTTCGGCGCGAGCGGCCGCGCGTGGTGGTGTCGGTCGGGGGCTACGCCTCGGCGCCGTGCGCCATGGCCGCCGTCGCCGTGCGCATCCCGCTCGTCCTGCAGGAGCAGAACGCGGCGCCGGGCGCCGCCAACCGCATGGTGGCTCGCTTCGCTCAGGCGTGCGCCGTCTCGTACCCCGGCACGCCGCTTCCCCGCGCCCACGTGACCGGCAACCCGGTGCGGCCGGAGGTGCTGGCCGTCGACCGCTCGACCGGCGCGGCCGAAGCCCGTGCCGCCTTGGGCCTGCCCGCCGACCGCCGCGTGATCGGCGTCTTCGGCGGCTCCCTCGGCGCCCTGCGCATCAACCGCGCCGTGCTCGGCGCGTTGCCCGGGTGGTCGGCGCGTCGCGACCTGGCGATTCACCACGTGGTGGGGGAGCGGGACTGGGACCTCGTCTCGGCGGAGACACCGGCTATCGACGGCGGCCTCCACTACCAGGCCGTGCGCTACGAGGACCGCCTCCCGTTGCTCTACGCGGCCGCCGACCTATTCGTGTGCCGGGCGGGCGGCAACACCGTGGCGGAGCTGGCCGCCGTCGGCGCCCCTGCGGTCCTTGTCCCGCTGCCGGGTGCGCCGGCCGATCACCAGACCGCCAACGCAAAGGTCTTTGCCGAAGCCGGCGCCGCCGAGCTCGTGCGCGACCGCGAGTTGGACGGCGCGAGGCTGGCGACCACCGTCAACGAGCTCATCGACGACCCCGAGGGCCTGGGCGCCATGGCTAAGGCGGCGGCGTCGCTGGGGCGGCGCGACGCGGCCGACCGGGTCGCCGCCCTGGCCGAGGAACATGCGCGTGGTTGACTTGACTATGTTACGACACGTCCACGTAGTAGGTGTGGGCGGGGCGGGCATGAGCGCCATCGCCGAAGTGCTGGCCACCATGGGCCACCAGGTCAGCGGGAGTGACACCGCCGAGTTCCCCGTCCTCGACCGTCTCCGCCGGGCCGGTGTCACGGTGCACGTCGGCTTCGATCCGGCCCACCTGGGCGACGCCGAGTTGGTCGCGGTGTCGACCGCCTGGCTGGACGGGAACGTCGAGGTCGACGAGGCGCGCGCCAGGGGCGTCCCCGTGCTGCGGCGGGCCGAGGCCCTGGCCGCCATCTGCGCCCTGCGCCGCACGATCGCAGTGGCGGGCACCCACGGCAAGACCACCACGTCCGCCCTGCTGGCCACCATCCTGCTCCACGCCGGCACGAAGCCGTCGTTCATCGTCGGGGGTGAACTGCGGGCCCTCGGCACCGGCGCCCGGTGGGACGACGGCGAGTGGCTCGTCGTGGAGGCCGACGAGAGCGACGGCACGTTCCTCCAGGTGCCGGCCGAGGTCGCGGTCGTCACGAGCGTGGAGCCGGACCACCTCGAGCACTGGGGCGGGTTCGACCCCCTGGTGAGGGCGTTCCAAGCCTTTGCCGAGGGCGCCGCCGCGAGCGTGGTGTGCGCCGACGACCGGGGCGCGGCTCAGCTCCGCGAGGGCTGCCCGGGCGCCGTCGCCTACGGCTTTTCGGACGCTGCGGACGAGCAGATCCTGCGCTTCGAGGGGGGGCGCGACGCCAGCCGCTTCCAACTCGCCGCCGGCGAGGTGACCTTGCCCCTTCCCGGCCGGCACAACGCCCTGAACGCCGTCGCCGCGCTGGTGGCGGCGCGCCACGCGGCCGTGGCTTTCGAGGACGCGGCCGCCGCCCTGGCCGCCTTCGGCGGGGTGGCGCGGCGCTTCGACCGGCGTGGGGAGGCAGGCGGCGTGACCTACGTCGACGAGTACGCCCACCTGCCCACGGAGGTGCGGGCATCCATTTCCGCAGCTCAGGACGGCGGCTGGCGGCGGATCGTGTGCGCTTTCCAGCCCCACCGCTTCAGCCGCACGGCCGCCCTCTGGCAGGACTTCGCCCACGCCTTCGACGGCGCCGACGTGCTGGCCGTCACCGATGTCTACCCCGCGGGCGAACGGAATCGGCCGGGCATCAGCGGGAAGCTGATCGTCAACGCGGTCCTCGATGCCCAGCCCCACCGGCGGGTCGGCTGGCTGCCGGACCGGGCCGCCCTGGTGAGCTTCCTACGCCGTGAGCTGCGCCCCGGCGACCTGTGCCTCACCCTCGGCGCCGGCGACCTGACCACCCTGCCCACCGCGCTGCTCGGGGGCCCGTCGTGAGCGCCCCGGCGGCCGCCGGCGCGGTGGAGGCGGCGGCCCGCGTCCTCGGCCCCCGGGCCCGCCGGGACGCCCCCCTCGGCGCGCTCACGACGTACCGGGTGGGGGGCCGGGCCGCCCTGCTCGTGGAGGTGGAGGCGGAGGACGACCTGGTGGCGGTGGCCGAGGCCGTGGCCGCCACCGGCCTGCCCACCCTCGTGGTGGGCCGGGGATCGAACCTGCTGGTGGCCGACGCCGGGTTCGCAGGCATCGCCCTGACCCTCGGCGAGCGCTTTGGTCAGGTCGAGATCGACGGGACCGGGGTACGCGCCGGCGGCGCCGTCAGCCTGCCGGTGCTGGCCCGCCGCACGGCCGCCGCCGGGCTGACCGGGCTCGAGTGGGCCGTCGGGGTCCCCGGCTCGGTGGGGGGCGGGGTGCGCATGAACGCGGGCGGCCACGGATCCGAGATCAGCGAGACGCTCATTTCGGCCCGGGTCGCCGACGTCGCCGATCTGGCCGCGGGCGGGCGGGCCTCCACCCTCGGGGCGGACGGCCTGGCCTTCGGCTACCGCCGGTCGGCGCTCGTGGCCACCCAGGTCGTCCTCGATGCCGAGTTCGCGCTCGCGCCGGGCGACGCGGCGAAGGCCGAGCAGGCCATGGCCGAGATCGTCCGCTGGCGGCGCGAGCACCAGCCCGGAGGCCCGAATGCGGGGTCGGCCTTCAAGAACCCTCCGGGCTACGCCGCCGGGCGGCTGATCGACGAGGCCAACCTCAAGGGGCTTCGCCACGGCAGCGCCTTCATCTCGCCCAAGCACGCCAACTTCATCCAGGTCGACCCCGGAGGGGCCGCCGACGACGTCTGGAGGCTGATGGTCCAGGTCAGGGCGGCCATTCGCACGTCGACCGGCGTCGACCTCTCGCCCGAGGTCCACCTGGTCGGGTTTCCGGCCGAGTTACCCTCAACTGGAGATTCATGATGCGTACAACTTCCCAGGTCAGGCCGCCTCAACCTGTCCTCGTCGCCATGGACCCCCGCATCCGGCGGCGCCGGATTGAGGTCCGGCGCGACGAAGGGCGCCGCCGCCTCCGCCTGCTGGTGGCGGTCCTGCTCATCCTCACGTTCAGCGTCGGAGGGTGGGTCGCGGTGCGCTCGCCGCTGCTCGATGTCGATCGAGTGCAGGTCGAGGGCGCGGACCACACGGTCGTCAGTGCGATCGTGCGTGAGGCCGCGGTCCGCGGTGGCCAGGCCATGATCGACGTCGACGAAGGGGGCGCGGCGCGGCGGGTCGAGACCCTGCCCTGGGTGGCCCACGCGCAGGTCCGCCGGCACTGGCCCTCGACCGTGCGCATCTCGGTGACCGAGCGCCGGGTCGTGGCTGTGACCAGGGTCGATGGCGGAGGCTGGGCGTTGCTCGACGCCACCGCCCGGGTGCTCGAAGTCGTGGCGAACCCCCCCGGCGGCATCACCGTGGAGGGCGTGGGACCGACCGCTCCGGCGGGCGGCGAGGTGTCGGGCGCCAAGGGGCCGTTGGCGGTCGTCACCGCCCTCAGCCCCCAGCTCGCGGCCCGCACGTCGGCCGTGGTTGCGATCGAGGGGGGGCAGATCGAGCTCAAGCTCAACCCGCGCGGCACCGTGCGACTGGGGCCGCCCGTCGACCTCAAGACCAAGCTCTCCGCGGTCGAGACGGTCCTGGCCAGGGTGGACACGCGCAACCTGGCAACGCTCGACGTGCGCCTTCCGTCGAGTCCGGTCTTGACTCGGGGATGACGGACGTGTAAGAGTTTCGACCCTCAGCGCAGGTTGACATAACTCTTTACCTTTGGTTTAGGGTGAGGGAGCGGAGGTTGAGGCCCAGGTGGCAAATGAACGCAGCGGCCTCGCGCAACAGCAGCGCCGGCCACGACCCGTGGCTGCGGGCACGAGGAGCAGACCAATGATCGGCAGCCCACAGAACTATTTGGCCGTCATCAAGGTGGTCGGCATCGGGGGCGGCGGCGTCAACGCCGTCAACCGGATGATCGACGCCGGCCTCAAGGGCGTGGAGTTCATTGGTGTGAACACCGACGCCCAGGCCCTGCTGATGAGCGACGCGGACGTCAAGCTCGACATCGGGCGCGAGCTCACGCGCGGGCTCGGCGCGGGCAGCGACCCCGACATCGGGCGCGAGGCGGCCGAGGAGCACCGCGACGAGATCGAAGAGGTGCTCAAGGGCTCGGACATGGTGTTCATCACCGCGGGCGAGGGCGGCGGCACCGGCACCGGCGGCGCGCCGGTCGTGGCCGAGATCGCCAAGGGCGAGGGCGCGCTGACGATCGGCGTCGTCACCCGCCCGTTCTCCTTCGAGGGGCGGATCCGCTCGGTACAGGCCGAGCAGGGCATCCAGCGACTCAAGGAGAAGGTCGACACCCTCATCGTCATCCCGAACGATCGGTTGCTCTCGGTCTCGAACGAGAAGACCTCGGCGCTCAACGCGTTCAAGATGGCCGACGAGGTCCTCCTCCAGGGGGTGCAGGGCATCACCGACCTGATCAACACCCCCGGCCTGATCAACACCGACTTCGCCGACGTGAAGAAGATCATGAGCAACGCCGGCACCGCCCTCATGGGGATCGGCTACGCCTCGGGCGAGGGCCGGTCCATCAACGCCGCCCGGGCCGCCATCTCCAGCCCGCTGCTCGAAGCGTCCATCGAAGGGGCGCGCGGCATCCTGCTCAACATCTCGGGCGGCACCGACCTCGGCCTGTTCGAGGTCAACGAAGCGGCCGAGATCATCCATGAGGTCGCCCACCCCGACGCCAACATCATCGCCGGCATGGTCATCGACGACGCCATGGGCGACGAGGTGCGGGTGACGGTCATCGCCGCCGGGTTCGACCGTTGGGACGAAGGGCGCGACCGGGGCATCGAGCGCGACCTCGGCCGGGGCTCGGGCGACCGGGACCGCGACCGCGACCGCCGCTCCGACCGCGACCGCCCGTCCCCCGGGCTCGGTTTGGCGGACGAGGACGTCTTCGGCCACGGCCGCGACGACCTGGGCCTGGCCGACGACGACGATTTCGACGTCCCGTCGTTCCTGAAATAGCTCCGCAGGCCGAGCCGGGCTTCCACGCGGCTGCCATGACCGTCGACCTCGGAGCGAACCTCGAGGCGCTGCGGGCCCGCATCAGCGGCGCCGGCGGGTCGCCGGCGGCCGTGACGATCGTCGCGGTGACCAAAGGCTTCGGCGCCGAGGCGGTCGAGGCCGCGGTCGAGGCGGGCCTCCACGATGTCGGGGAGAACTACGCCCAGGAGCTCGAGTCAAAGCTTGACGCCCTCCCGGTCGCGACCGCGGCGCGCTGCCGGTGGCATTTCCTCGGTCACGTGCAGCGGAACAAGGTTCGTCGCATCATCCCGCATGTCCACCTCTGGCAGAGCGTCGACCGGGCGGCGGCCGGCCGGGAGATCGCCAAGCACGCGCAGGACGCGCGGGTGCTGGTGCAGGTGAACGTGTCGGGGGAGGGCGCCAAGAACGGCTGCCGCTTCGACGACGCGCCGGCGCTGGTCGACTCGCTCGGCGCCATGGGGCTCGACGTGCGGGGCCTGATGGCGGTCGGGCCGGCCGGCCCGCCTGAGCTGGCGCGGCCGGGCTTTCGCCGGTTGGCGGAGCTGGCCGACCGGCTGGGCCTGCCCGAGCGCTCGATGGGCATGACCGACGACCTCGAAGTTGCGGTGCAGGAGGGGACGACGATGGTCCGCGTGGGGCGGGCCTTGTTCGGCGACCGAGGTGCTCGATCCGAACCGTCGGACCTGCGACGATAGGCTGCGAAGGCCAAGGAGGCGACTCGCATGGCATCCATTTGGCGACGAGCGATGGTGTATCTCGGCCTCGTCGACGACGAGGAGTACGACGAATACGAGCCGTACCCCCCGGAGCCCGTCGCGGCCGCGACGAAGCCCGTGCGCCGCGCGCCGGTGCCCGAACGATCCTACGAACCGGAGCCGCCCGCCATGAGTGGAGTTCGCACCCTGCCCGCCCGGGAGTCCGACAACACCGTGCAGATGCCGCGCCCCGCGGTGGTGCGCCCGCTCGTGCCGCCGCCCCAGCAGCAGAAGGTGCACACCCTGGCGCCGGGCGGCTTCAACGACGCCAAGGAGATCGGCGACCGGCTCAAGAACAACCAGCCCGTGATCGTCAACCTGCAAGGGGTCGACCGCGAGTTGGCGCGCCGCCTGATCGATTTCTCGAGCGGTCTGACCTATGGCCTCGGCGGCGCCATGGAGAAGGTCGCGGACTCCGTGTTCCTGCTCACGCCCTCGAACGTCGAGGTCTCGCCGGAGGAGAAGAGGCGCTTGCAGGAGCGCGGGCTCTATCGTTCCTGACTCGTGTTCCTTGTCTGCCGGTTCCTCGAGGCGTACGTGATCATCATGTTCGCCAGCATCATCCTTTCCTGGTTCCCGACGTCCCAAGGCGGCGGGCTCGGCACGATCAAGGAATTCCTGGGCCGGCTCACCGAGCCGGTGCTCCGCCCCATCCGCAAGGTCATCCCGCCGATCGGCATGGGCGGGATGGGATTCGACCTTTCGCCGCTGATCGTCCTGCTCGGCATCGGAGTGCTTCGCAGCGCAATCTGCTGAGGCGAGCGGGTCTGGGGGTTACCATCGGGGGGTCCGGACGGCACGGGAGAAGCAGGCGGGGGAGAAGCCTCCGCCGCGTAGGATGCCCGATGCAGTCAGTCGTACTCATGGGACGGTGACTTCGTGGTCTTGGTGAGCTTTGCGCTGGTCGTTGCGGCAACGATCACGCTTGTCGTGGGTCTGCTGCAGTCAGGCCTCACGCTGATCTACGTCTCCATCGGCTGCAGCGTTCTCGCGGGGCTTGTGCTGGCGGTCGCCGTGTTGCGGGGCCGGCCCGAGGAGGCGCCGGCCACCGCCGGCCGCGCCCCTGCGCCTCCGGTGCCCGCCAGCGTCGGTGCGGCTGCGCCCTCCGGCGCCCGGCCGTGGGAGACGGCGTCATCCCCCGCCCCTGTGGCGGACGAGGCGGCTTCAGCGCCGTCATGGCGCAGCGAGGCGAGCGCCCCGACCGCGCCGGTAACAAGGGCGTCGTTCGCCGAGCCGGACTACGACGTCGACGACGAGGAGGACGAGGAAGAGGACGAGGAAGAGGAGGAGGCGGCGCCGGCGATGGCCTCGGTGTCGCGGCGGCCGTGGGCCCGGCCCGAGCCCCGCACCGAGCAGTTCGCCGTGCCGAACTACGACGACGAGGACGAGGAAGACGACGAGGACGAGGAGGAGGACGAGGACGTTGCGGCGGCGCCGTCGGGCCCGTTCCCGATCGCCAACTACGACCGTCTCCGCGCGTCGGAGGTGCTGCGCCTCCTTCCCGACCTTTCGGCCCGCGACCTCGAGCAGGTGCGGGCGCGCGAGGTGGCGGGCATGAACCGCTTCACGGTCCTCAGCCGCATCGAGGCCCAGCTCGAGGCGGCCGTTCCCGCCGCGTCGGGCGACTGGGACCTCGACGACGAGGACTGGGAACCGGAGCCGGAGGAGGAGGAGGAGGCGCCGCCGGCGCGGCGCGCCGCCCCGGCCCGGGCGACAGCCGCTTCCGCCCGCAAGGTTCCCGCGAGGAAGGTCGCGGCCGCGCCCGAGCCGGTGAAGCGGGCGCCGACCACGATGAGCAAGGCCGTGGCCGCGGCCAAGAAGGCCGTCCCGGCGGCGCCGGCCAAGAAGCCGGCCACGCCGATGGGCAAGGCCGTGGCCGCGGCGAAAAAGGCGCCCCCCGCGGCGAGGAAGGCCGCGGTCGCGCCGAAGGCCGCGCCGCCGCTGAAGAGGGCCGCCGCGGCCCCGCCGCTGAAGAAGGCGGCACCGGTCGCCAAGGCCGCCCCCGCCGCCAAGAAGGCCGCCGCGGCCGCGCCGCCCAAGAACGCCGCGTCCGGGCCGTCCAAGAACGCCGCGGCCGCGCCGCCCAAGAACGCCGCGGCCACGCCGCCCAAGAAGGCGCCGGCCGCCAAGGGGGCGCCGCTCACCGCCAAGGAGGCCGTCGCTCGCGCCCGGGCCAAGCTGGCCGAGCAGGGCCCGGCCAAGAAGGCGCCCGGGGCCAAGAAGCGCCCTGGCGCGTAGGCCCGCCTCGGCGCCGGCGGCGACGGGATGAGGCGGATCGTCGTCATGATGTCCGTCTCGCTGGACGGGTTCATGGCGGGCCCGAACGGGGAGCTCGACTGGCACCTCGTCGACGACGAGCTGCACCGGCACTTCAACCAGGTGCTCGGCGCCATGAGCGCGTTCCTCGGCGGACGCGTCACCTACGAGCTCATGGCCGAGTTCTGGCCGACGGCCGACGCCGATCCCGACACCGAACCGGCCATGGTCGAGTTCGCCGGCATCTGGCGGGACATGCCCAAGATCGTCTACTCGAGGACGCTGGAGCGGGCGGGCTGGAACACGGCCATCGTGCGCGAGGTCGTCCCCGACGAGGTCCGGGCCCTCAAGGCGCAGCCGGGCGGCGACATGGCGCTGGGCGGCGCCGACCTCGCGGCCACCTTCGCCCGCTACGACCTCATCGACGAGTACCGGCTCTACGTCCACCCCGTCGTGCTCGGGCGGGGCAAGCCCCTGTTCCCGCCCTCGGAGACGGCGACCGAGCTACGCCTGGTGGAGACACGCCGGTTCGGCAACGGGGTCGTGTTGCTGCACTACCACCGCGCCCGTTAGACGACGGTCAGCGCCACCCGGACCGTCTCGCCGTCCACCTCGATCTCGTGGGCGCCCTCGTCGATCGCCGGCGCCGTCACCAGCTCGGCGGCCAGCGCTTCGCCCGCCACCCATTGGGCGTGGATGTCGAGGGCAGCCCGCACCTTGGGTCCGGCGGCGATGACCAGGGAGATGCGGTCGGTGATGGCCAGGTCCAGCTGCTTGCGCAGCTCGTTCAGCTCGCGGGCCAGCTCGCGCGCCACCCCCTCGTTGCGGAGGTCGTCGTCGAGGGCCAGCTCCAGCGCCACCGCCCAGCCCTGGTCCTGCATGACGGCGAAGCCTTCGTGGCTCCCGGCCCGCAGCTCGAGGTCGCCCGCCTCCAAGCGCTCGCCCGCCACTTCGACGTAGCCCTGCTCGTCGAGGGCGCGCCGTACCTCCCCGCCGTCAGCCGCCGCCAGCGCCGCCTTGACGTCGTTCACGAGCGGTCCGAGGCGCGGCCCCAAGGCGCGGAAGTTGGGCACGACCGTCCAGGTCATCAGCCCGGCCAGGCTCTCGACGTCCTCCAGCGAGCGCACGTTCAGCTCCTGCTTGATCTCCTCGCGCGCCTCGTCGGACAGCTCCACCCCCGGGTGCAGCACCAGCCCGCGTCGCAGCGGCTGGCGCTGCTTCATGCCCGAGTCGCTGCGCGCCGCCCGCCCCAGGCCCACCAGCCGGAAGGTGGCGGCCATCTGGGCGTCGACCTCGTCGTCGGCGAAGCCGCTGGCCGCGGGCCAGTCCGACAGGTGCACCGACGCCTCACCGGTCAAGCGCGTGTACAGCTCGTCGGACAGGAACGGGGTGAACGGCGCCAGCAGCTGGGAGGTGACGACCAGGCAGCGGTGGAGGGTCGCGAACACGGACGGGTCCGAGCTGCCCCAGAAGCGCCGCCGCGACCGGCGAACGTACCAGTTGGACAGGTCGTCGACGAGGGTGAAGATCCGGCTGGCGGCGGTGAGGGCGTCGAAGTCATCCAACGCGGCGGTAACGGTGTTCACCGCCTCGTCGAGCTGGGAGAGGGCCCACCGATCGAGGAAGTGGGTAGGCGCCAACGGCGCCGCGCCTGCGCCCGCCACTGTCCAGCCGTCGATGTCGGCGTAGGTGGCGAAAAAGGCGAAGACGTTCCACAGCGTGAGCAGCGTCTTGCGGGTCGACTCGCGGATGCCGTCGTCGTAGACGCGCCGGCTCGTCCAGGGGGAGCCGGCGGAAAAGAAGTACCACCGCAGCGCGTCGGCGCCGAAGGTCTCGAAGACCTGCCACGGGTCGAGGACGTTGCCCTTCGACTTGGACATCTTGAGGCCCTGCTCGTCGACCACGTGAGCCAGGCACACGACATTGCGGTACGGCGTGCCGTCGAACGTCAACGCATTGACGGCCAGCAGTGAGTAGAACCAGCCCCGGGTCTGGTCGATGGCCTCGCAGATGAAGTCTGCAGGGAAGGCGTGTTCGAACGCCTCCCGGTTCTCGAAGGGAAAGTGGTGCTGGGCCGACGGCATCGAGCCCGAGTCGAACCAGGCGTCGATGACCGGCACGAGGCGGCGGGCGGGCTTTGCGCAGGAAGGACACGGGAACTCGACGGCGTCCACGTAGGGCCGGTGCAGGTCGAGCGCCGACAGGTCGGCGCCCGCCAACTCCGCCAGCTCAGCTACCGAGCCGATGCACGTGTCGTGGCCGTCGGGGCAGCGCCAGATGGGCAGCGGCGTGCCCCAGTAGCGGTCGCGCGAGAGCGCCCAGTCGACGTTGTTCTTCAGCCAGTCGCCGAAGCGGCCGTACTTGATGTGGAAGGGGTGCCAGTTGATCTTCTTGTTCTCGCGCAACAGGTCGGCGCGCCGCTCGGACGTGCGCACGAACCAGGAGTTCTTGGCCCAGTAGATGAGGGGCGTGCCGCAGCGCCAGCAGTGCGGGTAGGCGTGCTCGTACGGCGCCTCGCGCACGAGGATGCCGCGCGCCGCCAGATCGTCGATGATCGAACGGTCGGCGGCCTTGACGCCCACGCCTGCCCACGGCGGGACGGCGTCGGTGAAGGCGCCGTCGGCGCCGACGGGGTTGAGGACGGGCAGGCCCTCCGCCCGGGCGACGTCCATGTCGTCGGCGCCGAACGCGGGCGCGATGTGGACGATCCCCGAGCCCTCGTCGGTCGAGACGAACGAACCGGTGACGACGCGGAAGGCGTTGGCGCCCTCGGCGACGGGCAGAAAGTCGAACGGCCGCTGGTAGCGCCAGCCGACGAGGTCCGAGCCCGTGAACCGGTCGACCACCACCGAGTCCTCCGGGGCCCGGGCGGCGGCCAGCACCAGGTCGCGCCTGCCGGGAGCGTGCGCCTTGACCCGCACGTACTCGATGTCAGCCCCGACCGCGGCGGCCACGTTCGAGATGAGGGTCCACGGGGTGGTCGTCCACACCAGCAGGTCGAAGTCCTGACCCACCACCGGGAACCGCACGTAGATCGACGGGTCGACGACGTCCTGGTACGCCCCCGGTTGGCCGAGCTCGTGGGACGACAGGGCCGTGCCACAACGGGGACAGTAGGGGACGACCCGGTGGCCTTCGTACAGGAGCCCTTGGTCGTAGAGCTGGCGGAGGATCCACCACACCGACTCGACGTAGTCGTTGTCCATCGTCCAGTACGTGTCGCGCGTGTCGATGGAGACGCCCGCCCGCTCGGTGAGGGCCACGAAGTCGTCGACGTAGCGCCGCACCGACTCGCGGCACCGGCGGTTGAACTCCTCGATCCCCAGCGCTTCGATGGCGTGCTTGGACTTGAGGCCGGCGGCCTTCTCGACCTCGATCTCGACGGGCAGGCCGTGGCAGTCCCAGCCGCCCTTGCGGGGGACGTCGCGGCCCCGCATGGTCTGGAAGCGGATCCACAGGTCCTTGAACGCCCGAGGCCAGACGTGGTGCAGGCCGGGGCGGGCGTTGGCCGTGGGCGGGCCTTCGTAGAAGACCCACGGCTCGCCGCCCTTACGCACGGACTTGACCTGCTCGAACAGGTCGGTCTCGCGCCAGCGTTCGAGCGTGCGGCCCTCGAGCGCGACCAAGTCCGCCTGCGGATCGACGGGACCAAACGGCATCCTCCTAGGGTAAGCGAGCCCGCCGCGGGCAAGCCCCGGTTATGTTGGGGCGCGATGGACGTATCGGACCTGTACCGCACCGAAGCGGCCGAGCACCAGGGCAACGCCGAGGGCGATGAGGGCGCTGAGGGCGCGGAGACGGCGGACGTGGTCCTGGCGGTCCATGTCCAGCCTGGCGCCGGGCGCTCGGCCATCGTCGGCCGCCACGGGACCGCCCTCAAGGTCCGGGTGGGGGCGCCTCCTGAAGGCGGGCGGGCCAACGAGGCGACGGGCGCCCTGCTGGCCGACACGTTCGGGGTCAAGCCGTCCGCCGTCGAGCTGGTCGCAGGCGCGACGAGCCGGTCCAAGCAGTTCCGGATCCAGGGTGTGGACCCCGAGGAGTTCCACCGGCAGCTGGAACGGGCCGTGGCCGGCGGCGGCCCCGGTCCGCCCGCCAAGCGTTAGGGCACGCGTCCAGGTAGCGGGCGGGGGTTTGGTACGATGCCGCCCCTTCACACCAAGCGCAGGCGCGAGGCCGTCGCTTATGCCCAGAGTCACAAAACCCGTCGCTGCACCCACTACCCCGCCCAACGCGAAGACGGGCGCGAAGGCTGCGGCCGTCTCCAAGGCGGCGCCGCCGAGCGCTTCCAAGCGGGCGGGAGCCCGCAAGACGGCTGAGCCGGAGGCACCGGTGCAAGACAAGTTCATCCAGGAACAACACGCCCTCCTCCTCACGGAGCGCGCCACCTATGTCCGCCAGGCCGAGTCCTTGCGCGAGGAGGCCGAGCAGCTCGCGGCCGACATGGAGCCGGGCGACATCCAGTTCGACGAGGAGTCGGGCGAGGGCGGCACCATGAACGTCGAGCGCGAGCGCGATCTGGCGCTGGCGGGCCAAGCGCGCGCCGCGGTGGACGAGATCGACCGGGCCCTGGCCAAGATCGAGTCCGGCAACTACGGGCTGTGCGAGAAGTGCGGCGAGCCGATCAAGCGGGCTCGGCTCAAGGCGCTCCCGTACGCCTCGCTGTGCATCGAGTGCAAGAGCGGGGGGCTGTCGCGTCGCTAACCGGCCCGCGCGGCCCGAGCGCCGTGACCGGCTGACGGTTCGCAGGCGGACCGGGCTGCTTCTGGCTATCGCCGCCGGCGTCGTCGTCTTCGACCAGCTGACCAAGGCTTGGGCGGTGGCCGGGTTGGCCGACGGCCCGATCAACCTGATCGGCGGCGTACGGCTCAACCTCACCCGCAACACGGCGGGGGCGTTCGGCCTGGGCGGCGCGGCCGTGCCGTTCCTGGCCGTCGTCGCCCTCGGCCTGGTGATCTTCATGGCGTCGAGCGGGGCCACGACCCGCCACCCGGCGCTGGCCGTGGCCGTGGGGCTGGTCCTCGGGGGGGCGCTGGGGAACCTGATCGACCGCCTCTTCCGGGGCCGGGGGGCGTTGCGGGGCGCCGTCGTCGACTTCGTCGATTTCCGCGTCTGGCCGGTGTTCAACCTGGCCGACGCGGCGATCACCTGCGGCTGCGTCCTGCTGCTCGTCGTCGGGTGGCGGACGAAGGACGAGGAATGAGAGCCGAGATCACCGCCGCCATGGAGGGCGAACGGGTCGACCGCGCCGTCGCCATGCTGTGCGATGTCACCCGGGCCGACGCCGCCGCGCTGGTCGCGCAGGGGGCCGTGCACATCGACGGCGCGGCCGTGGCGACGCGGTCGCGGCGGGTCGCGGCCGGTCAGTGGCTCGACGTCGCCGCCGACGCCCTCGCGGCCCGAGGCGAGGCGGCCGCGCTGGAACCCGACCCGTCCGTCGACGTCCCCGTGATCCACGCCGACGACGCCGTCATCGTGGTCGACAAGCCGCCGGGCTTGGTCGTGCACCCGGGGCCGGGCCACGCCACCGGGACGATGGCGCAGGGGCTGCTGGCCCGGTTCCCCGAACTGGCGGGCGTCGGCGAGCCCGCCCGCCCCGGCGTCGTTCACCGCCTCGACGTCGGGACGTCAGGGCTGCTGGTCGTCGCCCGCACGCGCCAGGCGTACGCGTCCCTCGTCGCCCAACTGGCGGCCCACACCGTCGAGCGCCGCTACCTCACCCTCGTATGGGGCGCGGTGGAGGCCGATGCGGGCCTCGTCGACGCGCCCATCGGGCGCGCCTCCAGCGACGCCACGCAGATGGCGGTGGCGGAGACGGGGCGCCCGGCCCGGACCCGCTACGAGGTCCGCCAGCGCCACACCGAGCCGGCTGCGACCACGCTGCTCGAGTGCCGGCTCGAGACGGGCCGGACCCACCAGGTGCGGGTCCACCTGGCCGCCATCGGCCACCCCGTCGTGGGCGACGCTCGCTATCGTGGGCAGCGCCGGACCCTGCCTGCGCCCCGCCCCTTCCTCCACGCCCACCGGCTCGCATTCGACCACCCCGTGAGCGGAGAACGGTCCCAGCACCACTCCCCGCTGCCGGCTGACCTGAGGGACATCCTTGACGTACTGGCCTGACCAGGGCGACCAGCGGCCCCCGCAACCGTGGGCGTTCGCCGGCGAGTCTCGCGACGACGGCAACGGCAGCGAGCGCGCCGCCCGGCTGACGGTCACGTGCCTGGCCGCCAGCTTCGCCGTGCTCGTCGTCGGCCTGGTGGTGTTCTTCACCGTGCGCACGCTGCGCCAGAACGAACGGGTGTCGCCTTCGCCGGTGATCGTGGCGGCGCCGAAGGGGCTCACCCCCGAGGAGGCGGCCAAGGCGGCGGGGGGCATCGGCCCGCCCGCCGGCGCCGATGTCGTCACGTACGGAAAGGCCCGCAAGGAGGCGCTGGCGGCGGCCACCGGCGACCGCATCGCCATCGTCTCGTTCTGGAACTACACCACCGAGGCCAAGGCCCGCGCCCTGGGCGGCGACGCGGAGATCCTCGGCCTGCTGGCGGCGGCCCCGGGGGGGCAGCCGGCGGTGGTGACGGGGCCGCTGTCGGCGTGGGTCACCACCCAGACGGCCGACGCCCGGGCCGAGCGCGACGAACTGACCAAGCTCATCCCGACCGTCGACGACCCCAAGTTCAAAGCCGACTACCAGTTGCGTGCCGCCGAGCTGACGAAGCTGATCAACGCCATCAAGCCCACCGGCGACCTCGTCTTCGGGCTGGTGGTGCGGGCCCCGGCGCCGTCCTTGCAGGCTCTCCAGACGCGGACCGAGATCCGGATCGTGGACGTCGGCCCCAAGGCCGAGGCCGACGCCAAGCCGATCTACCGCGGCCTGCGTCCCGAGGAGAGCTCCAAGGCCAACGACCCCGCCGTCCGGCCGACCTAGTGAGGGGAGGCAGGACGCCGCCGCGAGCCCCGCTGGCCCTCGCAGGCGACTACTGCATGGTGGGCTGGCGCACCCGGGCGCGCGACACCATGTCGGCCAGGGTGTAGGACTCCAGGTGCTGGCGCATGTGCTCGCCCACGTCCGCCCACACCGCCAGCAGGGCGCACTGGCCCTCGTGGTCGCACGCCCCGTTCTGGTGGGGCTCGCCGAAGTCGCCGGCGACGATGGGCCCGTCGACGGCGCTGACGATCTGGGCCAGCGAGATCAGTGAGGGGTCGCGCGCCAGCACGTAGCCGCCGCCCACCCCCCGTTTCGACCGCACCAGCCCCGCGCCCTTGAGGGCCAGGAGGATCTGCTCCAGGTAGGGCTGGGGGAGGCCGGTGCGCTCGGCGATGTCGCGCACCGACGTCGGCCGGGGATCGTCGAGGTGCAGCGACAGCGACAGCAGGGCGCGTGTCGCGTAATCCCCGCGGGTCGACACTTTCACGGCCTCCATGGTACGGCGTGGCGGCGGCGAACGCCGTGAAGCCCCTACGGTGGACCTCGCATGGCCGACGCACCGACCCCGCTCCTGCCGGACTACGGCGGCGCGTGCATCACCAAGGTCGTCCCCGCCCTGCTGAGCCGGCACGGCCCGGGCCCTCGCCCGGTGTGGCTGCCCGAGGCCGTTGACGGCGCCGAACAGGTGGTGCTGCTGGTCGTGGACGGCCTGGGATGGGAGCAACTGCACGAGCGCGCCGCGCTGGCGCCCACGCTCGTGGCCATGGCCGGCGGCCCCATCACCACCGTGTGCCCGACCACGACGGCGACCGCCCTGACCTCCCTCACCACCGGCCGCCCGCCGGCCGACCACGGCGTGGTCGGCTACCGCATGCACGTGGTCGGCGACGGCGTCGGCGACGGGGTCGGCGAGGCCGTCGCCGACGACAGCCGTTCCGGCGCAACAGTGCTCAACGTCCTGCGCTGGACGACGCCCGCCGGCGACGCCCGGGAGCAGGTCCGCCCGGAGGAGCTCCAGTCGGTCGAGCCCTTCCTCGGCGCCAAGCCGCCCGTCGTGACCCGCAGCGAGTTCGCCGAGTCCGGGTTCACCCGCGCCCACCTGGCCGGCAGCGAGTTGTACGGCTGGCGGTACCCGTCCACCCTGGTGGCGCACGTGGCGCGCCTCGCGGCGGGGGGCAGGCCGTTCGTCTACGTCTACTACCCGGGCCTCGACACCGTGGCCCACGAGTTCGGCTTCGGCGCCATGTACGACGGAGAGCTGGCGGCGGTCGATCGGCTGGTCGGCGACCTGTTGGGCGCCCTGCCCCGCAGGACAGCGCTGGTCGTCGTCGCCGACCACGGCCAGGTCCAGGTAGGGGAGCGGCTCATCCCCATCGATGCCGAGGTGATGGCGTGCGCCCGCCTCCTGTCGGGCGAGGGGCGGTTCCGTTGGCTGCATGCGGGGCCCGGGCGCGACACGGCGAGCCGCCTGATGGAGTTGGCCCGCGAGCGCCACGGCGACACCGCGTGGGTGGTCGGGCGCGACGAGGTCATCGCCCGGGGCTGGCTGGGCGGCCTACCCTCGCCGGCCGTCGCCGCCCGCCTGGGCGACGTCGCCCTGGTGGCGCACGCCCCCGTCGCCTTCCTCGATCCGGCCGACAGCGGCTCGTACGCGCTGCAGTGCCGCCACGGTTCGCTGACGCCCGCCGAGGTGCTCGTGCCGCTCCTCGGTGCGCGGGCGTGAAATGGGAAAGTATTTGGGGATGACCATGCCGTTGCACCCCGACCAAGTGACCTCGGCGCCGGACGCAGGCGCCGAGCGCGAGAGCGGCGAGGACGTCATCACCCAGCCGGGCAAGGTGTTGCGGATCGGCGCCATGACCAAGCAACTGCTCGAGGAGGTGCGCCACGCCCCCCTCGACGAGGCCGGCCGGGCGCGCCTGCGCGAGATCTACGAGACGTCGGTTCGGGAGCTCGGCGAGGGGCTCAACGGGGAGCTGCGCGAGGAACTGGCCCGGCTCAGCTCGCCCTTCGACAGCGCCACACCTACCGAGGCCGAGCTGCGCATCGTCCAGGCCCAGCTCGTGGGCTGGCTGGAGGGCCTGTTCCACGGCATCCAGGCGGCCCTGTTCACCCAGCAGATGGCGGCTCAGTCCCAGCTGGAGGAGATGCGCCGCCGCGGCCTTCCACCCGGGCCCCAGGCGGGAGACCAGGCGCGCCCCGGCACGTACCTCTGAGGGTCGCTCTGAGTGGAAATGGCTGCTCTACAGCCATTTCCACTCAGTAAGCTGTCGAGGGTGAGACGGCTGGCGAGCGCGGCCCTCATGGGCGCGGTGGTGCTCGGCGTGCGGGAGGCGTTCCGGCCGCGCGACCCGGTCGCCATCGTGGTCGACGACGCGGGCGACCCGCCCGGCTTGGAGCCGGTCACGCTGTTCTTCCACCCGACCGTGCCCGAGGCGACCCTGGTTCTCGTGCAGTAACGGCGGCCTCTTGCCTTCGGTGGCGGGCGGCGGCGTAAAATGACAGCCTTGTAACTCCGTCCACAAGGTCGTCCACAGGCTGTGCATTGAGTTTCGTTCACCTTCACACCCATACCGAGTACTCGATGCTCGACGGCGCGAGCCGGGTGAACGACGTCGTGGCGGCGGCGGTGGCCGATGGGCAGCCCGCCATCGGGATCACCGACCACGGGAACATGTACGGCGTCTTGGACTTCTACCGGGCGGCCCGCAACGCCGGCGTCACCCCCGTGATCGGCATCGAGGCGTACCAGGCGGCCGAGAGCCGCACCGAGCGGCCGTCGCGGAGCAATGTCGACGGGGACAAGCTCTACTACCACCTCGTCCTGCTGGCCGAGACGACGGCGGGGTACCACAACCTGATCAAGCTTTCCTCCGCGGCGTACCTCGACGGCTACTACATAAAGCCGAGGGTTGACTGGGACCTGCTCGAGCGGTACCACGACGGCCTCATCGCCACGACCGGGTGCCTGGGCGGGATCGTCAACCAGGCCCTGCTCAAGGGCGACCCCGATGGCGCCCTGAAGCTGGCCGGCCGCCTGCAGGACGTGTTCGGGCCCCAGAACCTGTTCGTCGAGCTGCAGGACCACGGCCTGGCCGAGCAGCGCCAGACCAACCCCCAGCTGGTCGACATCGCCCGCCGCCTCAACGCCCCCCTGCTGGCCACCAACGACAGCCACTACACGCACCGTGAGGACTCCGTCGCCCACGACGCCCTGCTGTGCGTGCAGACCGGGGCCACCATCGACGACCCCAAGCGGTTCAAGTTCGAAGGCGACCAGCACTACGTCAAGACGGCGGCGGAGATGCGCCACCTGTTCTCCGGCTGGCCCGACGCATGCGACAACACCCTGCTCATCGCCGAGCGGGCCCAGGTCGAGATCGAGTTCGGCAAGCCCGAGCTGCCCCGCTTCCCCCTGCCGCCCGGGTTCACCGACGACCCAGATGGCGACAACGCCTATCTCCGCCACCTGACCTTCGAGGGGGCCAAGGAGCGCTACGGCGACCCCGTCCCGGGCGAGGTCGTCGAGCGGCTGACCCGCGAGCTCGACGTCATCATCGAGATGGGCCTGTCGTGCTACTTCCTCGTGGTCTGGGACCTCATCCGCTACGCGCGCGAGCGTCGAATCCGGGTGGGTCCTGGGCGCGGCTCCTCAGCGGGGTGCTGCGTGGCCTATTGCCTGCGCATCGTGGAACTCGACCCCATCCGATACGGCCTGATCTTCGAACGCTTCCTCAATGCCGGTCGCCGGGAGATGCCCGACATCGACATGGACTTCGACGAGCGCTACCGCGCCGAGATGATCCGCTACGCGGCCGAGAAGTACGGCTCGGACCACGTGGCCCAGATCGTCACGTTCTCGACCATCAAGGCCCGAGCGGCCGTGCGCGACGGCTCGCGGGTCCTCGGGTACCCCTACGCCGTCGGCGACCGCATCGCCAAGCTCATGCCGCCGCTGGTGATGGGCCGCGACACCCCGCTGCGCGCCTGCCTCGAGCTCACGCCCGGCTACGAAGACGGCTACAAGGTCGCCACCGAGCTGCGGGCGCTGTACGAGACCGACCCCGAAGCCAAGAAGGTCATCGACGTGGCCAAGGGCCTCGAAGGCCTGCGCCGCCAGGACGGCATCCACGCCGCCGCCGTCGTCATCACGCGCGAGCCGCTCACCGAGTACCTGCCCATCCAGCGCAAGCCCGAGCCCGGCGGCGATCCCGCCAATGCCCCCGTCGTCACCCAGTTCGAGATGCACGGCGTGGCCGACCTCGGGCTGCTCAAGATGGACTTCCTCGGCCTGCGCAACCTCACCGTGATCGAGCGGGCCCTCGACCTGATCGAGGGCACGACGGGCTCTCGGCCGGACATCGACCGTGTTTCCCTGGACGACGAGACGGTCTTCGAGATGCTCCGGGCGGGCGAATCGATCGGCGTTTTCCAGCTCGAAGGCGGCCCCATGCGGACCCTCATGCGCTCGCTGGCGCCCACGTCCTTCGAGGACATCGGCGCGCTGGTCGCCCTTTACAGGCCCGGTCCCATGGCGGCCAACATGCACAACGACTTCGCCGACCGCAAGAACGGCCGGAAGCCGGTGACGTACCTGCACCCGGATGCCGAGCAGGTTCTGAGTAAGACCCATGGGCTTTGCATCTATCAGGAAGAGGTCATGCGGGTCGCCCAGCGGTTCGCCGGGTACTCGCTGCAGGAGGCCGACAACCTCCGCAAGGCTTGTTCCAAGAAAGTCCGCTCGCTCATGGCCAAAGAGCGGGAAAAGTTCGTGGCCGGTTGCGTCGCGACCGGCTATGGCGCCGACCTGGGAAACGACTGGTTCGACATCATCGAACCGTTCGCCGACTACGCCTTTCCCAAAGCGCACGCCTACTGCTACGGGATGGTCGCTTACCAGACGGCGTGGCTGAAGGCCAACCATCCCGTCGAGTACCTGGCCGCCCTGCTCACCTCGGTCAAGGACGACAAGGACAAGACCGCCGTCTACCTCGCCGAGTGCCGGGCGCAGCGCATCTCCGTCACCGTGCCCGACGTCAACCGCTCGGCCGCCGAGTTCCGGTCCGTTAACGGGGAGATCGTGTTCGGCATGGCGGCGGTGCGCAACGTGGGGGAGGGGCTGGTCGGCCTCATGGTCGCCGAGCGGGAGGCCAACGGGCCGTTCACCGACTTCTACGATTTCTGCAACCGGGTCGACCCCATGGTGCTCAACAAGCGGTCAGTCGAGTCGCTGATCAAGGCCGGCGCCTTCGACTCGCTGGGGCACAGCCGCAGAGGCCTGATGGAGTCCTTCGAGCGCATCGTCGACTCGACCATCGCCCGCCGCCGCGAGCAGGAGCAGGGGATCATGAGCCTGTTCGGCGACGGTCTTTACGGCACAGTCGCCCCCGACGGCGCCCCGGTGCACGACGAGCGTTTGCCGATCGGGACCGAGGAGTGGGATTCGAAGAAGACGCTGGCGTTCGAGAAGGAGATGCTCGGGCTGTACGTGAGCAGCCACCCGCTGCTGAGCGTGGGGGCGGCCCTGCGGCGGATGACCGAGGCGTCGATCGCAGAGTTGCGGGAGTGCCGCGACGGCGAGACCAAGTGGATCGGCGGCGTCGTCACCGCCCTGCAGCGGAAGTACACCAAGCGGGGCGACCTCATGGCCGTGTTCACGCTGGAGGACCTCGACGCCGCCATCGAGGTGATGGTGTTCCCCCGCACGATGCTCGAGTACGGCGCCCTGCTGACCGACGACGCCGTCGTCACCATCAAGGGGCGGCTGGACCTCAAGGAGGAGCCGGCCAAGATCATGTGCCTCGAGATCAAGCGCCCGGAGCTGTCCGAGAGCGACGAGCCGCCCGTGCGGATCAAGCTCACCGCGGGCTCGCTCACCGAGACCGTCGTGGGTCGCCTAAAATCGATGCTTCAGGAGCACCCCGGGGACACACCAGTGTTCCTGCACCTGGACACGAAGGTGTTGCGCTTGCCAGAGGCTTTCCGGGTCGACACCCGGAACGGACTGTTCGCCGAGTTGCGCGTTTTGCTCGGACCGAATGGACTAGTGGTCTGAGGCGTTGCACGCTTGGAGAGCAGAAACCACCATGGCCATCGACGTCGAGACGAAGGACACCACAGCGCTCAGCGATGCCGAGCTGTCGGACATGGCCGACATCTCGGCTGCCGGCGCGGCCGGCGACGCGGTCGCCTACGACGTCGGAGAGCTGTCCAAGGCCCGCGATGCGTGGGTGCTGGTGACCCAGGTGTCCGAGGGGGCCAGGCTCGCGGGGTTCGGTTTCTGCACCCTCGAGCGCATCGGCGGCACCCCGTGCGTGCTCATCGGCATGGCGTCGGTCAAGCGCTTCGCCAAGCGCGAGGGTGTGCTGAAGGCGCTCGTCGGCGACCAGCTGCGCCGCGCCGTGCTCGCCTTCCCCGACGAGGACGTGCTCGTCGCCACCCGCCTGGCCGGGCCGAGCGGGTACGCCACCTTCGCCGACTTCGAGGACGTGGTGCCCCGGCCGAGCCACAAGCCCACGGGCGAGGAACGTGCGTGGGCCCGCCGGCTGGCCAAGCGGTTCGGCGCCGAGGGCCGCGTCAACGACCGCACCTTCGTGGTGGCGGGCGACGGCGAGGTGCCCGGCGTGCTCGACTTCGAGAACGGCTCCCCGGGCCCTGACTACGACGCCTTCTTCGAGCCGGTCGACCGGGCCAAAGGCGACACCCTGATCGTGTTCGGCTGGGCCATGGCCGAAGACCTCGCCCCCCTCGCCACCCGGTAGGCCCTCGCCTTCGGACCGGAGGTTCCTCGGCGAGTTGGACGGTGCTCCGGGCGACCGGAAGAGCCGGATCGCCCTCCGCTTTGTCCTTGAAGGCCTGCCGCCGGAGGGGCCGCCTGCGGCGGCGTTCCCGGCCGCCGGCGAAGCGCCGGGCTAACTCCGCGAGCCCGGCAGGAGGGCGGCGACGGTCTTGTGGCAGTAGCCGTCGACCGGCGCCGTGAGCATGACCAGCAGCCGGCGGGGGCGGAAGCCGAGCAGGCGCTGGAGGTCGCCGCGGGTGGGACGGATCTCGAACTGGGCTTCGATGGCGGCCACCAAGCGGTGATCGGCGAAAGGCAGCTCGTGCTCGACGCCCTGCCAGACGAAATGGCAGTCGACGCCCTGCTCGGTCCAGCGCAGGCGCGGCTCGCTGCGCAGGTCGACCAGCGCCAGCGACGGCCGGTCGCCGGCGATCGTCCAGTACGGCACCGCGTCGGCGGCCAGCCCGAGCAGGGGCAGGCGCGGCGGGTGGTGCAGCGGCGCCAGCAACCGGTCGGCGCGGCGCAGCGCGAGGCGGCCCACGGGCTTCGGCGGCTCGGTGAGCTCGAGCGCTTCGGGCCGCGCCGCATCGGGAGGCTCGATGGCGCCGGCGATCTCGCCCTCGACGATCTCGAAAACGGCCGGCGGCTCGCTCCCCGCCGGGTGGCTGGCGCGCACGAAGGCGCCCGTGTCCATGTCGACTCCGACGCACCCTTGGCCCTCGGCGGCCAGCACCAGGAGCCGCAACTGCGCCCCGGGAACGACGACCCGGTAGGGGGTCCCGCCGGGTGCGTGCGCCAATGCCGCGGTTCGCATCAGGGAACATGGTGCCTGAACCGACTCTGCATATGGTGGATACCTTGTGGACTTTGAATCGGTGATCCGCCAGCGGAGAATGGTCCGCAACTTCGAGGGCCGGCCGCTGCCTCCCGAAATCGTCGAGCGCCTGCTGGCCAACGCCCGCCGGGGCCCGTCGGCCGGGTTCACCCAGGGTTTCGAGCTGCTCGTGCTCGAGGGCGCTGAGCAAACCGGCCGTTTTTGGGACGTCTCGTTACCGCCGGCCGAGCGGGACGGATTTCGCTGGCCCGGGCTGCTGCGGGCGCCGCTTGTCATCGTCGCCTTCGCCGACGAACGGGCCTACCGCGAGCGCTACGCGGAGCCCGACAAGCGGTCCTCCGCGTTCCGCGTGCCGTGGTGGCTCGTCGACACCTCGTTCGCGGCGCTGCTCGTGTTGTTGACGGCGGTGGACGCCGGCCTGGGCGCGCTGTTCTTCGGCGTGTTCAGGCCCGAGGCGGTGCGGGCGGCGTTCGGCGTTCCCATCCGGTACCTGCCGCTCGGGGCCATCGCCGTCGGCTACCCGGCGCCCGACGAACCCTCACCCTCGCTGCGCCGCGGCCACCGCCCCGCGGCTGAGGTCATTCACCGCGGCCACTGGTGATGCAGGCAAAACCCACCGCTTTCCGGTGGGTTTTGCCTGAAACGCGCCTCAGGTGAGCTGGGTGACCAGCTCGTCGACGTCGTCGGTGGGGAGCTTGCACGTGTAGTGCTGGCAGACGTAGGCGAAGCCGGGCTCGCGGCCCTCGAACAGCGGCGACGGGTAGGGCTCGCCCCACGCCAGCACCGCGTTGGGGAGGTAGCGGCGCTGAACGGCGTGTACCAGGTCGGGACGGTCGCCCACCACCGCGATCTCGGTGACGGGCGCGTCGAGGAGGTCGACCGCGGCGAGCAGGTGGGCGAAGGCGGTGGGGTGGCGGGACAACGGGTCGGCCACCAACCGGACAATGGCCGCGGCGCGCTCCCGGTAGGTGTCCTCCCCCGTGAGGGCCGACAGCCGCACCAGCGCCACCGCGGCGGCCCCGTTGGCCGACGGGATCACGTTGTCGAGCACGTCCTTGGCCCGGGTGATGAGGCGCTCGCCGTCGCTCCCGCCCGTGAAGAGGCCGCCGTCGTTTTCGTCCCAGAACAGCTCCAGCAGGGCGTCGGCGGCCCGGCGGGCCTCGCTGATCCACCGCGCCTGGCCGGTGGCCTCGGCCAATCGGGTGAACGCGCCCACGAGGGCGGCGTAGTCGGCCGCATAGGCCAGGTGCTGGGCCCGCCCGCCTTGCCACGACCGCAGCCACCGGCCGTCCTCGCGGCGCAACGACGACAGGAGGAACTGGGCGTTGGCGATGGCGTCGGCCCGCCAGTCGGCCCGTCCCGTCGCCGCCGCGGCCTCGGCCAGGGTGGCCAGGAACAGCCCGTTCCACTCGGTCAGCACCTTGTCGTCGAGACCGGGCCGCACCCGCTTCTCCCGGAGGGCGAAGAGCGCCTGGCGGCCTTCCTCCACCTCGGCGGGCCGCACCAGCTCCAGCCCCAGCGGGCGGCGCAGGATGTTGGCCCCCTCGAAGTTGCCCCCGGCGGTGACGCCCCACCACTGGGCGGCGGCGGGCGAGACGGCGTCCACCTCGGCCTTGGACCACACGTAGAACTTGCCCTCGACGCCTTCGGAGTCGGCGTCCTCGGACGAGTAGAAGCCGCCCCCCGCGTCCCGCAGGTCGCGCCGGACGTAGTCGATGGTCTCCGACGCCACCTGGAGGTAGGCCTCCGAGCCGGTGGCCTGCCAGGCGTGGAGGTAGGCCCGGGCCAGCAGGGCCTGGTCGTAGAGCATCTTCTCGAAGTGGGGGACGAGCCACTCGCGGTCGACCGAGTAGCGGTGGAACCCGCCGCCCAGGTGGTCGTAGATCCCGCCCGCGGCCATGGCGTCCAGCGTCAATTTCAACGCCGGCCCATAGTCCCGCCGGAGCAGCAGCTCGAGCAGGTCGGGTTGGGGGAACTTGGGGGCCTGGCCGAACCCGCCCCACACCGGGTCGACCCGTTCTGCCAGCAGGGCGGCGGCGGCGGTGACCGAGTCGCGGCCGGGGAGGTCCCCGTCGGTGACCGTGAACTCCAGCGACCCCTGGAGCGACCCCGTGAGCCGCCCGGCCTGAGCCAGCACGTCGTCGCGCCGCTCGCCCCACGCCTCGGCGATGCCCGCGCACAGCTGCATGAACCCGGGCATGCCCGGACGGGGCTGCTTGGGGTAGTACGTCCCGCCGTAGAAGGGCCGGCCGTCGGGGGTGAGGAAGACGGTCATGGGCCAGCCGCCGTGGCCGGACATGGCCTGCACCGCCTCCATGTACACGGCGTCGACGTCGGGCCGTTCCTCGCGGTCGACCTTCACGTTGACGAACAGCCTGTTCATCAGGGTGGCCACCTCCTGGTCCTCGAAGGACTCGTGGGCCATCACATGGCACCAGTGGCAGGCGGCGTACCCGATCGACAGCAGGATGGGCTTGTCCTCCGCCTTGGCCCGGGCGAACGCCTCCTCGCCCCAGGGGTACCAGTCCACCGGGTTGTCCTTGTGCTGCTGGAGATAGGGGCTGGTCTCTTGGGCGAGCCGGTTCATGGACCCACCGTATTCTCGCCCCGTGCCCCCGCTGGCCCGCGACGCGCTCGAAGTGCTCATGGTCGTGGCCCTGGGCGGCGCGCTGTGGTCGGCGGTCGCCCGCATCCGCCGGGGCCAAGTGGCGGTGGCGCGCTGCGCCGGGTGTGGAAGGCCGGTCTCGCGGACGTACGAACGATGCCCGCGTTGTGGGCAGGGCGTTCAGTAGCCGGTCGCCGAGGCCGATACTTCCCAGGTGACGACCTTCGTCGGCGAGGACCGACGCCATACGCCGCGCGTGGCGGTAGGGACCCGCGCCGTGTTGCTGAGCTGCCTCGCGGTGGTGATCGCGGGCGCTGCGCCGAGCGCGCCCCGACGCCTCCATGCCGCGGAGCTGGAGGTGGCCGTCGACACCGTCACCGCCTTGGCCGCCGTCGCCCTGTTCGCCATGAGCCGGGCCCGCTGGCGGCTCGTGGGCGAGGTGACCTCGCTGTGGACCGGCACGGGCGCGTTGGTCGCGGGGCTGGCGGGCGTCGGCGCGCCGCGGGTGGTCGGACCGCTGATCCTCGACCGGCCCCCGGTCGAGGACTCCTCGCTGGCCTTCGCCGGGCTGTGCGTCGGCCTGGTTCTGCTGGCCGTGGGGGCTTTCGCGCCCGCGGTGGACACTCGCGTGCGGCCCCTTCGCCTCGCCGCCGCCGCCGGTGCGGCGACCGTCCTGCTCGCCCTGCCCGGCTTCACGAGCCGGCCTGTGGCGATCGGCGTGGGCGTCGCCGCCGCCGTCCTCAGGAGCTGGCGCGAGGCGCTCGGCTGGGCGGCCGTCCTGGGGTTCACCCTGGTGTGGGGCCTCTTCGGCGCCGGCTTCGCCACCGAGGTCGGCTACGCCGTGGGCTTCACCGCCGCCGCCGCCTGCTGCGCCCTCGAGCTGGGGCGCGCCTACTCTGACCAGCGGTCGCGCCTGTTCCGCTCTGAGCTGACCTTGGAGACGGCGGCGGTCGGGGAGCGGCTGCAGGCGGCGTCGCGCTCGACGCGGCGCCACGACGTGCGCAACGCGGTCGTCGCCGTCGAGGGCGCCGCCCTGGTCCTCGAAAGCCACGTCGACCGGCTCAGCCCCGAGGACCGGTCGGCGCTCACCAAAGTCCTCAGCTCGGGCGTCGAGCGGTTGCAGCGCCTGTTGGGCGACGACGCCGGGGGCGGGGTGGCGACGGTCGACCTGGCGCAGCTGGCGGCGCAGGTGGCCGCCGAGCGGGGCATCTCGATCACTGTCGATGTGCCCACCGGGTTGGTGGCGAGCGGGTCCGCCCTGCACTCGGCCGAGGTCCTGCGCATCCTGCTGGACAACGCCCAGCGCCGGGCGCCCGGCCAGCCCGTCACGGTCGCCGGGCGGCGGGAGGGCGACTGGATGGTGCTCCAGGTGCGGGACCGCGGCGCGCCCGTGGGCCGCGAGGAGCGGCGGTCCGTGGGCAGCGCCGACATGGGCTTCCTCGTCGCCACCCGCCTCATGCGTGACCAGGGCGGCGACGTCTGGGTCGAGAGCCACCCCGAGGGTGGCGCGTTCTCCTTGTGCCTTCCGTGCGCGTCCTGCTCGTAGAGGACCACGACCTGCTGGCGGGCACGCTCACGCTGGCCCTGCGGAGCCGGGGGATCGAGACCGAGAGCGTGAGCGGGCCGACGCCCGAAGCGGTGGTCGCGGCGGCGGCGCGGCTGGCGCCGGTAACTGTCCTGCTCGACCTCGACCTGGGCGCGCTCGGGTCGGGGTGCGACCTGGTGGCGCCGCTGGCCGCGGCCGGCGCCGAGGTGGTCATGCTCACCGGGGTGACCGACCCGGCCAAGCTGGCCGCCTGCGTGGAGGCAGGCGCCATCGGCGTGCTGACCAAGACCGTGCCGTTCGAGGAGCTGCTCACCACGATCGACCGGCTCGCCGCGGGCGAGCCGCTGCTCACCGCCAACGAGCGCACCGAGCTGCTGGCCGCCCTGCGGTCCGAGCGGGCCGAGGCGCGCCGGCGCGCTGCGCCGTTCGCGGCGCTGTCCGGGCGCGAGCAGGCGGTGCTGGCCCGCCTGGTGGCCGGCGAACCGGCGGAGGCCATCGCCGAGGCGTCGTACGTGTCGGTGGCGACGGTGCGCAGCCAGATC
>JAHFUQ010000115.1 GCA_023265045.1 Acidimicrobiia bacterium | reverse complement strand
TCCTGACTGGCGCGCTGGGCGACCCGCCCGCGACGGTCGAGCTTGAGCAGCGGGTGCACCGCCGGCGGCGCCGGCGCCGGTGGGCCCAGGGCCTCGGCGGGGTCGCGGCGGCGGTCGCCCTCGTCGCCGGCGCGGTGGCCCTCACCGGCGGGGAGCACAAGACGACCGTCCGCGCCGCCGCGCCGCCGGCTGGCGGCGACGGATCGGCGGCCTCGCCCACTGTCGCCGCCGACCCCTCGCGTGCGACGGTGCAGGTCGTTGTGAAGGAGTTTTCGGTCAACGGGCAGCGTTGGCGGCTGCTGGCCGAGGTCCGGGCCGGGCAAGGCCAGTGCCTGGACCTGCAAAACGACGCCGGAGACTCGACACCCGCGGGTTGTTTCCCGGCGCCGTCCAAAACCATCGTCGTTTTGGACATGAAGTCGTTCTCCTTTGTGACGGGGGTCGTGCCCAGCGACGTGGCGTCGGCTACTGGGGGCGGCCAGGACGTGCCCATCCTCCGGGTCACGGGTTTTGCCGACAGCGTCATCGGCGTGCCCGTCGCCGCCGGCGTCGAGATGTTCACGCTCGTCACGCGGACCACCGGAGGCGTCGAGGAATCCAGCGCTTTGCCGATGCCCGTCCACCGCCGGGTGGACTCCATCAACGGGCAACCGGCGGCCCCGGCGACGTCAACCGTGCCCACGATCCAGCCGACGCCATCCACCGTGCCGACTACCACCGTTGCGCCGCCGATCGGCGGGACGGCCAAGCGGGTCACCGTCACGCCCGGCGCCACCAACCTGCAGAAGCACGTGTTCGCATCGGCGGTCGCATCCGGCGCTGAGTCGATGCTCGTGACCTTCTGGGACGGCGTCGAGCCGTGCTCGGTGTTGGGGCGGGTCGACCTGGGCGAGACGGCGACGACCGTGACGGTCACCCTGTGGACCGGAACCGGCCCCGGCGCGGCGAACCAGGCGTGCATCGCCATCGCCCAGCAAAAGGAGACCGTCGTGGCGCTGGCGGCGCCCCTCGGGAACCGAAGGGTGATGGACGGGGCGGCGTGAACCGGGCTCCCACCGCGCACAAGGTCGCCGCCGGCCTTCTCGGGCTCAAGGCGGTGCTCGGGCTGTGGGCCGTCGTCGTGCTTTTCTCGGCCTCGACGGCCCGGCCGCGCACCTTCCTCGGCGCGGCGGTGCGCCGGCGGGCCGGCGGCGTCGCCATCGTCCTTCTGCTGTTCGTGGTCGCCACCGTGGTCGTGCTCGTCGGCCTGGTGCAGGCCAGGTCATGGGCGCCGGTGTCGGCGTACGTCCTCGAAGCCCTCGCCGTCCTCCTCGCCCTCAGCCGCATCGGCCGGCGGCCCGGAGCGGCGGTCCTGTCGCTCGCGCTCAGCGCCGCGATCGTCAGCCTGGTGGCCTCGGCCCGTAGGTCGCCAAGACCCTGACCAGCACGTCGAGGCCCCGATCGAACCGCTCGTCGGGCCCGGGCGGCGCCAACGCGACAACGTTCGGGAAGCGGTCGGGCGGCAGCGACATCAACCCTCGCAACCCGGGCCTCCCGCGTTACCAGCGCTCAGTCTGAGGTGTCGGTACGTCGTTAGCGCTGTGATTTCATCCATTTCGGGCCTTTTCACAGCGCTAACGGCGCACTAACCCGCCGAGCGCTTGGCGAGCCGGCGGCGGTCGGACTCGACGAGGAGGCGCTTGCGCACCCGAACCGATGTCGGGGTGACCTCGACCAGCTCGTCGTCGGCGATGAACTCCATGGCCGACTCGATCGTGAACACCCGGGGCGTCGCCAGCTTGATGGCCTCGTCGGACGCGTGGGTGCGGATGTTGGTCTTCTGCTTCTCCTTGACCACGTTGACGAGCATGTCGCCGGATCGGGCGTTCTCGCCCACCACCATCCCGGCGTAGACCTGCTCGCCGGGGCCGATGAACAGCTCGCCCCGCAACTGGAGGTTGTCCAGTGCGTAGCCGGTGGCCACGCCCACCCGGTCGGCGATCATGGCCCCGCCCCGGCGGTTGGGGAGCTCGCCCGCCCAGGGGGCCCAACCGCGGTGGCGGGTGTGCAGCAGGGCGGTCCCCCGGGTCGAGGTCATCAGCTCCGAGCGCAGGCCGATCAGGCCGCGGGCCGGGATCTCGAAGCAGACGACGGTCCTCCCCGGGTCGCCGGGGCGCAGGTCGGTGACCGTCCCCTTGCGGGGGGCCAGGGCCTGGGAGATGGTGCCCACGTGCTCGTCAGGGACGTCGGCGATGCCCTCCTCGATGGGCTCGTGGCGGCGACCGTCGATCTCGCGGGTGATGACCTCGGGCTGGCTCACCTCCAGCTCGTAGCCCTCCCGCCGCATGGACTCGATGAGCACCGCCAGCTGCAGCTCGCCGCGCCCGGCCACCTGCAGCACGTCGGGCGAGTCGGTGTCCTCCACCCGGATGGCGACGTTGCCCAGCACCTCACGAGCGAGCCGTTCGCGCAGGTGCCGGGAGGTCAGGAAGCGGCCCGCCTTGCCCGCCAGCGTCGACGTGTTGACCCCGAAGGTCATGCGCAGGATGGGCTCGTCCACCGTCAAGCGGGGCAGAGGGTCGGGATCCTCCGGGTCGGCCAGCGTGTCGCCGATCTCGACCTCCGGGAACCCCGCCAGGACGAACAGGTCGCCCGCCCCCAGCTCGTCGACCGGCACCCGGCCCAGCCCTTCGACGGCCAGCAGCTGAGCGGGCTTGCGGGCGACGGAAACCCCGTCGGCGTGCAGCAGCACGATGGGCTTCTTGGCCCGCAGCGTGCCCCGCTCGACTCGACCGATGGCCAGCCGGCCCATGTACTCGGACGCGTCCAGGTTGGTCACCAGCGCCTGCAACGGCGCGGCCGGGTCGCCGATGGGCGCGGGCACGGTGTGCAGTACGGCGTCGAGCAGCGGCGCCAGGTCCGCGTCGGCGGCCGGCATCCCGACCCCGGCACACGACCGCCCCTCCCGGGCGATGGCCGAGATGATCGGGAACTCGATGTGGTGGTCGGGCACCTCCAAGTCGAGGAACAGCTGGTAGATCTCGTCCAGCACCTCCTCGGGCCGGGCGTCGGCGCGGTCCACCTTGTTCATCACCACGACCGCGGGCAGGTCGGCGGCCACCGCCTTGGACAGCACGTAGCGGGTCTGCGGAAGCGGCCCCTCGGCCGCATCGACCAGCAGCAACACGCCGTCGACCATGGCCAGCGCCCGCTCCACCTCGCCCCCGAAGTCGGCGTGCCCGGGGGTGTCGACCAGGTTGATCTTGATGTCGCGCCAGTGCACCGACGCGGCCTTGGCCAGGATGGTGATCCCCCGCTCGCGCTCCTGGTCGTTCGAGTCCATGACCCGGTCGACCAGCGCCTGGTGGGCGGAAAATACGCCCGTCTGGCGCAGAATGGCGTCCACCAGCGTCGTCTTGCCGTGGTCGACGTGGGCGACCAGGGCGATGTTGCGGATGGGGATGGCGGCGTGCGCGCCGCTTCCGTTCACTCCCACTCGATGGTGCCGGGGGGCTTGGCGGTGATGTCGAACGCCACCCGGTTGACTCCCGGCACTTCGTTGATGATCCGGCTCGACAGCCGGTCGAGCAGCTCGTAGGGCAGGCGGGCCCAGTCGGCGGTCATGGCGTCGTCGCTGGTGACGGCCCGGATGACGATGGGATAGGCGTACGTGCGCTCGTCGCCCATCACCCCGACGGTGCGCACCGCGATGAGCACGGCGAACGCCTGCCACAGCTCCCGGTGCAGCCCGGCCTTCTTGATCTCCTCGACGACGATGGCGTCCGCCTGCCTGAGAATCTCCAGGCGCTCGGGCGTGACCGTGCCGACGATCCTGACGGCGAGGCCGGGGCCGGGGAACGGCTGGCGCCACACGATCTCCTCGGGCAGGCCCAACTCCTCGCCCACCGCCCGCACCTCGTCCTTGAACAGGTTGCGCAGCGGCTCGACCAGCTCGAACTGCATGTCCTCGGGCAGGCCGCCCACGTTGTGGTGGGACTTGATCTTCGCCGCGTCCTTGGTGCCCGACTCGATGACGTCCGGGTAGAGGGTGCCCTGGACCAGGAACCCGGCGTCCTCGTAGTCGGTCGCCACCTCCTCGAACACCCGGATGAACGTCTCGCCGATCGCCTTGCGCTTGCGCTCCGGGTCGTCGACGCCGTCGAGCGCCTCCAGGAACCGATCGGCGGCCTTGGCGTGGACGAGGTCGACGCCGAACTGGCGGCGGAACGTGTCCTCGACCTGCTCGGACTCGCCGGCCCGCATGAGGCCGGTGTCGACGTACACGCACGTGAGCTGGTCGCCCACCGCCTTGTGCACGAGGGCGGCCGCCACCGACGAGTCGACGCCGCCGCTCAGGCCACACAGCAGCCGGCTGGCGCCCACCTGCGCCCGGATCGCCTCGACCGCGTGCTCGATGATCGACACCCTCGTCCACGTCGGGCGGCAACCGCAGACGTCGTACAGGAAGTGCTTGAGGATCTCCTGGCCGCGGGCGGTGTGGGCCACCTCGGGGTGGAACTGCACCCCGTAGATCTGGCGGGCGGAATCCTCGAGAGCGGCGACAGGCACGGCGGCCGTCTGGGCGGTGACGGTGAAGCCGGGCGGGGCGGCGGTGATCGAGTCGCCGTGGCTCATCCACACGTCCTGGGTGGCCGGCAGCTCCTGGAACAGCGCCGACGGTCGACCGGTGAGGTCGAG
Organism: Acidimicrobiia bacterium; assembly: GCA_023265045.1. Taxonomy (GTDB): domain Bacteria; phylum Actinomycetota; class Acidimicrobiia; order Acidimicrobiales; family AC-14; genus JAHFUQ01. The sequence goes on along the minus strand of JAHFUQ010000115.1, from coordinate 6,756 downwards.
GGTCGTGCGGCCGTACTCGCCCTGGTCGGTGCGGGCCACCTGGCCGCCGAGCTGCTGGGCCACCAGCTGGGCGCCGTAGCAAATGCCCAGGATGGGCACGCCCGCGCCGTAGATCGAGGGGTCGATGGACGGCGCGCCCTCGACATGGACCGACTTGGGGCCGCCGCTGAAGATGATCCCCGCCGGCCGCCGAGCCAGCAGGTCGGCGACGGGCGTCTCCCGGGACACGATCTCGCTGTAGACGTGCGCCTCGCGCACCCGCCGGGCGATCAGCTGGGCGTACTGCGCGCCGAAATCGACGACCAGGATCGTGCTGCCTACGTCTTCCACCGGGTCATCCTACCGGGCATGTGGTGGCTACCCGTGGCCTCGGTGGTCTCAACCCCCGCCGCTGGGGTAGGCGGGCGGGGTGATGGCCGCCACCCACCCCAGCGCGGCCAGCGCCTCCAGTTGGCCCGGGGGCGCCCAGGCCTCGACCATCGGCGCGGGCAGCCCCGAGACCAGGCCGACATCGACGCCGAGGCGGGCGAGGTCGGCGCGCTGGCCCGCGCCGATTGGCACGAGGGAGTGGAGGACGACCTCGATGGCCCCGTCGGCGCGGACGTGCACCAGGCTGTTGGAAAGGCTGGCCCGGCCGGCGCCGCCCGCCGCCAGCACGCGAGCGGCCATCTGCACGAGCGAGTCGGCGATCTTGGGGGACGGGATGGAGGCCACAGGTGTCGTTGACGGTGCTGCTGTCGCCGGGGTGGGCGTCGCAACCGAGGGCGACGGCGACGACCGCCCGCACGCGGCGACGCACAGGGCCGCGGCTGCGATCAGGGCACGATGCTCTCGCATCTCACCGTCGTACTCCCGGCGCCGGTCCCGCTCGTACAGGTGTCGGTCCCGTCGCCGCCGTCGATCCGGACGATGCCCGTCCCGCCGATGACCCGGTCGTTGCCGGCCAGGCCGGTCAGGTCGTCGGTGCCGTTCCCACCGACCACCAGGTCGTCCCCCGCGTCGCCGGTGAGGCGGTCGTTGCCGTCGCCGCCGCACAGCGTGTCCTTCCCGTCCCCGCCGGTGACCCAGTCTGAGCCGCCGCCGGCGAAGATGATGTCGTCACCGCCCGCGCCGAAGATGCGATCGTCGCCGGCGGTGCCGTAGATCACGTCGTTGCCGGCCGTCCCCACCGTGACCAGCCCGGGGGCGGCGATGACGATGTTGTTGCCCGGCAGGGTGCCGGGCGGGGGCGGCGCGGCGCACACGGTGGCCACCGTCGACGTCTCGTTCATGGCGTTGCACGGCGACGTGGCGGGGAGGTTGTTGGCGTTCCCGAGGTACGTGACCACCCAGCGGTAGACGCCTTCGCTGGCGGGGCTGAACGGGTCGGAAGCGTAGACCCCGTTGCCGTTGACGGCCTTGTCGTTGGTGAAGGCGGCCGCGGCCGCACACAGCGCGTCGTTGGGCCCGAACGCCTGGAACCGGATGGTCCCCGTCGGGCTGAACCCGTTGGCCAGGGTGGCCGAGTCGCTGATGGCCGCGGGGCTCGTGGCGGTGACCACGCTGGTGACGGTGGCCGTGGTCATGACCGTCGGTTGGGCTTTGCAGACGAGTTGGCCCGCGCCGGTGACGTTGTCCGTGCCCGCCGGCGCCACGTCGGTGGCGCTGGCGATGAGGCGCGCCCGGGCCTGGGCGACCGTGAGCCCCGGGGTGTTCTGGCGGATCAATGCTTCGCATGCGGCGGCGTGCGGGGCGGCGGCTGACGTTCCGGTGAAGGGTGAGCCGAAGCCGCCAACGCCCGTGACCTGGACGTTGTCGGCCGCGGCCCACGTCGGCCCGGGCGAACTGGTCAGCCCGCCACCGGCCACACCCGCGCACGGCCCGGCGCCCCCGCCGGGGCAGGTCGTGGTCGAGCCGAGTTGCACCGGGCCGCCCGAGCTGAAGCCCTCGATGTTGCCGTTCAGGGCGTTCAGGGCCGCCGACGAGGTGGCCAGGCCGTTGGTGTAGTTGGAGTCGGGGTTCAGGCTGCCCGCACGCGTCGGGTTGTCGATCGCGGACGCGCCCCGCCAGCGCAGGTCGAGGGTGGGCGCTGCGACGGCCGACGACGTGCCCTCCACGTCCACGACCAGCTTGACGCTGGTGCCTGCGGCGGCCGTGAAGGAGACCTGCTCGAGCGTGTCTCCCGTGCCGTTCGCCTGCACGGCCGTGCTCTGGGCCAGGCACTGGGTGAGGCCGGAGTTCATGACGTAGAGGTTCAGGTCGGTGAAGCCGCCCTGGCCGACGGTCGGGAAGATGGCCCGGGGCTCGCTCCACTGCAGGGTGGCGGTGAGCGTGCCGTTGGCGGCCATGGGCGCCGAGGCGAAGATGGCCACATCGAACGCCGTTCCCGCGCCCGGGTCGATGTCGACGACGTTGTCGGGCGTGTTGGCGCACCCGGCGAACATGTTGGCGGTGTTGTCGGGCCGCTGGCCGGTGCCCGTCGCCGTCACGCGCGCCGCGTGGCGGGCGCCCTCGTTGCCCGCCGAGGAGTGAACCGACACCCCCCCGGCGGCGATGTTCTCGCCCGTCTGCGCGGCCAGACCCTTCTGGAAGGCGGGTTCGGCGTCGAAGGGGATGTCCTCGGCGATCACGTTGGCGCCGTTGGCGACCAGGTTGTTGAGGGCGTTGACGTGGTTGGCAACCCCACCGCCCGTTCCGTTGAACAGCAGCCCCGCGCCCGGCGCCATGTCCTGGACGATCTCCAGCATGGCGGTGCCCTCGTCGCCCGACCCGGCGTTGAGCACGTTCACCGTGTTGGGCAGGTCGCCCAGCGCCTGGGAGGCGGCGATGTTGGTGACCCCGTCGGAGACCACGCCCACGTTGACGCCGGCCCCGTTGACGCCCGCAGCCTGGGCCACGTCGGCCCCGTGGAAGGCGACGCCCTCGCTGGTGACCGAACCGACGTCGGTCGCGCCGTAGCTCGGCGCGGTCACGGCCTTGACCCACGGCAGGGCGGCGGCGGACGCCACGCTCGACGCCGGCACCCACGCCTGCACGATCCCGACGTTCCCGAGCTTGAGCGGCGGCGCGGCGATGCCCGTGGCGCCGAGGGCGGCCAGGCTGGCGGCGTCGGCGGTGGTGGCCGGCCGGTTGGTGTGGAAGGACAGCTCGATGCGCCCGGCGGTGTCGACGTGCACGATGGTGTTCGACAGCCGAGCCGTCGCCTGCGGGTCGCGGGCGAAGCGCGCCGGGCCGGTGAGCTGGCCGACCAACTGGGTGACGATGCTCGGCAGCCGGTCGGCGACCGGCAGCGGCGCCACCTGGGCGCCCGAGACGGTAGTGGCGGGGAGCACCCCGAGGCTGCTTCCCGAGACGAGCGCGGCAGCGCCAAGACCCTTGAGGACCCGGTTCGACATGGCCTCCACCTCCCGCTCCGAGGCAACCCTAGTCACGCGCCCCCGCCAGCGGAAGGGGAACTCAGGGCGAACCGCTACGGGCCCGTGAGTTGGGCGTCCAACTGCATAACGTCGTCCGGCAACCGGACCGGGCGGCGGTGCCTGCGCCCCGGCCGCAGTTTGGATCGTAGGTTTACAGCTACGCGCCCATCCCGACGCCCTGCGAACGCTGCAGGTTTTTTCCCTCGGTCTGCAGGGCGGGGGCGACCATGACCTCGGCCTTCTGGAACTCCTTGACCGACCCGTAGCCGCACGTGGCCATCGACGTCCGCAGCGCCCCGAACAGGTTCATGCGGCCGTCGTTCTCGTGGGCGGGGCCGACCAGGATCTCGCGCAACGAGCCGCGGGTGGTGGTCTTGACCCGGGCGCCGCGCGGCAGGGTGGGGTGGAACGTCGCCATGCCCCAGTGGTAGCCCCGGCCCGGCGCCTCGTGAGCCGCGGCCAGGGGTGAGCCGATCATCACCGCGTCGGCGCCGCAGGCGATGGCCTTGGCGATGTCGCCGCCCGTGCTCATACCGCCGTCGGCGATGACCTGGACGTACACGCCTTCCTCGTCGAGGTGGCGCATGCGGGCGCCGGCCGCGTCGGCGATGGCGGTGGCCTGGGGCACGCCCAGCCCGAGCACGGCTCGGGTGGTGCAGGCGTGGCCCGGGCCCACGCCCACCAAGATGCCCATGGCGCCGGTGCGCATGAGGTGGAGGGCGGCCTGGTAGGAGGCGCAACCGCCCACGATCACCGGGATCTCGAGGTCGCGGATGAACCGCTTCAGGTTCAGGGGCTCGACCGTCTTCGACACGTGCTCAGCTGAGACCACCGTGCCCTGGATGACCAGCAGGTCCAGCTCGGCGGCGAGGATCGCCTGGCTGAACTGCTCGGTGCGTTGCGGCGTGACGGAGGCGCACGAGACCACGCCCGCCTCCTTGATCTCCCGAATGCGGGCCCCGATCAGCTCCGGCTTGATCGGCTCGCCGTAGATCTCCTGCATCCGCAGCGTGGCCTTGTCGGCGGGCAGCTTGGCGATCTCGTCGAGCAGCGTCTCGGGGTCGTCGTACCGGGTCCAGAGGCCCTCGAGGTTGAGCACCCCCACCCCGCCGAGCTTGCCGACCTCGATCGCGGTGCCAGGGCTGGTCACGCCATCCATGGCCGCGGCCATCACGGGGAGGTCGAAGGTGAACGACTCGATCTTCCACGAGATGTCGACGTCTTCGGGGTCGCGCGTCCGCCGGCTGGGGACGATCGCGATGTCGTCGAACCCGTATGCCCGCCGCCCTGACTTCCCGTACCCGATCTCGACCTCTGCCATCCATCAACATTAGTGGCGCGTGGACGGATCGGCAGCGATGGCACGGGCCTGGGCGATGGCTCAGTTGCTCGACGGCCGTCGCCGGACGGCGCTCGCCGTAGCCGCCCATGTCGTCGGGCTCCAGGCCCAGGACCTGGCCGCCGTCCCGTGGTCGCTGCGGGCCCGCGGCGCCCCGGGCGACTGGTCGCCGCTGGTGCTGACGTGGTCGCTGCGGGGCACGCGCCACCTCCACCACCCCGACGACGTGGGCTGGATCGTCGACCTGGTCGGGCCCGCCTTCGCCCGCCCCAACATGCGTACGGAGGAGCTCGGCGTCTCCGACCGGGCCGTCGCCCAGCTGTGCGAGGCCCTGCCGCTGACTCGGCCGGAGGCCAGAGCCGTGCTCGCTCCGCTGGACGGCCAGGCGATCATCCACGTCATCCGCCGGGCCGCGCTCCAGCGCCGGTTGGTCGTCGTGCCGGGCCGGCCCGAGCGCTACGTCGCCTTTCCCGGGGGCGGCCCACCACCCCCCGATGATCCGCTCGCCGAGCTGGCCCGCCGCTACCTGCTCGCCAACGCGCCCGCTACGCCGGCCGACTTCTCGGCCTGGTCCGGGCTGCCCGCCCGGGGCGTCGAGCTCGCCGCGACCCGTCTGCCTTCGACCCGCCACCCCTCCCCCTTGCGCTTGCTCGGCGCCTTCGACTCACTCCTGCTCGGCCACGCCGACCGGTCGCCGGTCGTCCCGCCCGAGCACGCCCGCCGGGTGAACGCCGGCGGCGGGATGATCAAGCCGGTGGTGGTGTCAGACGGCCAGGTCGTCGCCACCTGGCGACCGAGCACGGGCGCTGTCGAACCCTTCCGTCCGCTCACCGGCGCCGAGCAGGCCGCCGTCGAGGCCCAACTCGCTTCCCGGAGCTGAACGCACATTCGGCGCTCAACTGACCAAGGACGTTCGCCCGACGCCGCAGAGCGCCAGCCGGATCTCCTCGACGACGTACCGCGAGCGCCGGCGAACGTCGTGCCAGGTGAACACGAGCACCCGCCACCCCAGCCGCACGAGCAGGTTCCGCTTCTCGCAATCCCGTTGCAGGTCAGCCCGCCCGGCGTGCCAGGCCAGGCTCTGGGCCTCGATGGCAACCCGTTCACGGGGGTAGCACAGGTCGATCCGGACCTCGCGCTCGCCCGCCGGCCGCACGGCGTGCTGGCGAACCGGCGGCGGCAGTCTCGCCGCGCGCACGAGTCGGACGATCTCGTCCTCCAGTGTGCTCTCGGTCGGCACGGCGCCTTCGGGGCGCGAGGCAAGCACCCGTCGGAGGACCGCCGTTCCATCACGGCCCGCAGCTCCCGAGCGCTCGAGTGTCCTCGCGAGCCACGACCGGGTCACGATCCCGCGGTGCAGGGCGTCCTCGACGGCCGACTCCACCACCGTCTCCGGAGCGACCGCGCCCAGGTCGAGAAGCGTGCGGGCGGGCGTTGTCACAGGGATCGACATTCGTGTCGTCGTGTCGAGCACGCCGAGCTCGCTGGTCGTGTGGCCGGTGACGCCGGCCAGCTCGGGCCGGCGCCGCCCGCACACGGTGACCTCGACGGCGAGGTCATCGCAGGCCCGCAGCGACCACAGCCGGGCTGCGCACCGATGCGACGCAACGCCACCCGTCGCCAAGCAGGCAGCCATGACCGTCTGCTCGCTCGTCGGCGGCGCGCCGCCGACGAGGTACACCCCTCGGAACGCCCGCTCCAGGTCGCCCCGCTCGACTCGTATGGCGATCTGGCGGTTCGACAAGCCGGCGTCTGCGAGCTGGCGATGGCTGATGGCCCCGAGCTGGCGCCGCGCTAGTTCCTGCCATGATAATTCAGCTGTTTTCATGGTTGCTAGTGAACCACAAGGGTACGACAGTGCGCCCGCCCGCTCCGGTTATGGGGCGTCGAATGAACCGCAACGGTCGTTCGGACGCCGAATGTTCGTACGACGCCGAAAAGCGGGGCGGGGCGCGCGCCGGGCAGGGCGGGGGCGGGGTGCGCGCCGGGCAGGGCGGGGGCGGGGTGCGCGCCGGGCAGGGC
>JAHFUQ010000114.1 GCA_023265045.1 Acidimicrobiia bacterium | reverse complement strand
CGGCGCCACCGAGGGACCGCCCAACGCCGTCCACCTGCTCGTGAACCTGGCCGCCGCCGGCGTCGCGGGCGCCGTCGCCGCCGGCTCGGGCGGGGGGCTGGCGGCGGCGATGGACCGCCAACCGCTGGCCGGTGTCCCCTTCCTCCTGCTGGTAGCCGTGGTCACGGGGCTGGCGTACGCCGCCCTCACAGTGTTGCCCGCCACGCTCGCGGCAGTGGCCGACCGGTGACGAACTGGCTGGTCGAGAAAGGGGCGGCCGTACTCGAAACCCGGACCTCCCGGCGCGGGTTCCTGGTGCGGGCGGCCGTGGCGGCGACGGCGCTGGCGGTGTCCCCGCTGCGGTACCTCCTGCGACCGGTCACCGCCTACGCGGCCATCTGCGGGTGCGGCGGGTACGACTGCGACTGCGGCTCGGTGTGCTGCGACGGGTACACGGCGTTCTGCTGCGAGGTCAACGACGGCCGCAACGCGTGCCCGGCGGGATCGTTCCCGGGCGGCTGGTGGCGGGCCGACGGCTCCGTGTTCTGCGGCGGCACCCGCTACATCGTCGACTGCAACCTTCACTGCGACGCCCCCTGGCCAGGGTGTTCCTGCGCCCAGGGCGACTGCAACCGGCGCGTGACGTCCTGCAACTACTTCCGCTACGGCCAGTGCAACCAGAACATCGACTGCTACGGGCCGATCGTCTGCCGCGTGGCCACCTGCGAGCCGCCCTACCTGCTGGACATGGGTTGCACCGACGAGGCCTTCTGGGACGACTCGACCGCGAACCACAGCGCCGACTGCTCGACCGCCGGCGCCGTCGAGGGCGAAGGCCGCCGCCGGGCGCCCGCCGAGGGGGAGGCCGAGGAGACAGCCGAGGACCGCGCCGAGCGCTCCCGCCAGCGCGACGCCGAGCGCGCCGCCCGCCAGGCCGAGCGCGACGCGGAGCGAGCCCAGCGCCAAGCCGAGCGCGACGCCGAGCGCGCCGCCCGCAACGGCGACGAGGGATAGGAGGGACGCCGTGGCTGTCCTGGTCGTCGTCGAAGCCGTCGCCATCGCGCTGCTGGGCATCCTCGTGTGCGGGCTGCTGCGGAGCCACGCGGAGATCCTCCGCGCCCTGCACCGGCTCGGGATCGGCGAGGACGGCCTGGGCCCGCCGGCCGCCGTCGCGGTCGCCGTCGGTTCGCCCCGCGCCCGAGCGTCCACGGTGAGCGCGGCGGTCGACATCGTCGGGGCCACGCCTACCGGCGAGGCCGTCCAGGTGGGGGTGCGCAGCGCACGCCAGGACACGCTGGTGGCCTTCTTGTCGAGCGGGTGCTCGACGTGCGCCGAGTTCTGGCGGGCGTTCGCCCAGCCTCCGGCTGCGCTCCGCCTCGCCGCCAACACGCGGCTCGTGATCGTGACGAAGGACTCCGCCGAGGAGAGCATCACACGGGTCCGCGAGCTTGCTCCGCCGGGTGTCCCGGTCGTCATGTCGAGCCAGGCCTGGAAGGACTACGGCGCGCCGGTGACCCCCTTCTTCATGCACGTGGACGGCCCGTCCGGCGCCATCGCCGGCCAGGGCACGGGGGGGACGTGGGCCCAAGTCGCGTCGATGCTCGCCCAGGCGCGCGGGGACGAGTTCGAGGCGGGCGTCGACCGCCAGCTGCTGGCGGCCGGCATCCAGCCCGGCGACCCCAGCCTCTACCCCTCCCAGCGAGCGGGCGGCGCATGACGTTGGTGCTCGCGGCCGGGCTCGCGGTCGCCGTGGTCGCCGGGTTGCGCTCGACGTGGTCGCCGTGAGGCGAGTCGATGCTGGCCAGCATCCATCCGCTCGGGGAGCGGAGCCGACGGCAACGATGGGGCCTCACCGCCGCCGCCTACGTGACGGCGACGGTGACCGCCGCCGCGCTGCTCGGGGGCGTCCTTGGCCTCGTTGGTTCCTGGCTGCCCGCCGTCCCGTCCTGGGCCGCCTTGCTGGCGTTGGCGCTCAGCGGCGTGGCGCTCGACCTCCGGTCGTCGGTGCCGACCATCCACCGGCAGGTCGACGAGGAGTGGCTCACGCGCTACCGGGGCTGGGTCTACGGCGCCAGCTACGGCTTCCAGTTGGGCCTCGGCGTGGTGACCGTCGTCAGCACCTTCACCGTCTACTTGGCTTTCGCCCTGGCCCTGCTGTCTGGTTCGGCGGCCGCCGGCCTCGCCATCGGGACAGCTTTCGGCCTGGTGCGGGGGCTCACGATCTTCGCCGCCGCCGGCGTGCGCAGCCCCGACCAGCTTCACCGGTTGCACCGCCGGGTGGCGGCCTGGGACGGCGCGACGCGGCGGCTCGCAGTGGCCGTGCAGGCGATGGTCGCGGTGGGCGGCGGGATGGCGGCGGCGGCGCGCTGGTGAGGGGCGGCGCGTGGCGGAGCTGACGGGCTACGGCGTCTCCGTCGAGCTCCCGAACGGGTGGGACGCACGCCTCTACAGCCGGGGCGGGCCCGACGCGCCGAGGGCGGCGCTGCACGCGGCGACCTTCCCGCTCCCCAACGAGCGCGGCGACTTCGGGAGCGGCGCGGTCGAAATGATGGGCGGCGACGACGTGCTCGTCGTGCTGCTCGAGTACGACCGGGCGCAGACCTCGCAACCGCTGTTCGCCTCCGCGGGTGCGCCCACGGCGCTCGATCCGGCCGCCTTCAGCCCCGGCGCCCTGCAGCGGTCACGCGCCGGCCAGGCCGGCGCGCAGGCCTTTTTCAACGCCAACGGGCGGGCGTTCTGCCTGTACGCCGTCATCGGGCGGTCCGCCGATCGCGACCGGTTGGTGGCGGTGGCCAACCGGGTTGTAGCCGGCATCCGGATCGCCGCGTACTGAGGATGGTCGGACGCGGCCTGTTCCGTGGCCTAGGCTTCTCGTCCGAGAACCAAACCGAGGAGGACCGGCGGTGGAGAAACTCCTTCGCAGCCGGCGCCGCGGAGAGGGACGGCAGCACATCGTCCTCCAGCGACGCCGCAACGTTAGCGAGGCAGACGAGGTGAGCGCATGAGTGCCGAGCAGCGCCGTTCCAAGCGCGCCCTGTGGGTGGCCTTTGCGCTGATCGCGGGCTACCTGGTCGTCCCCGACACCGCCAGCGCGACCCAGTTCACCTCGACGGTCACCTGCACGAGCAACAGCGTGTGTGGCACGCCCGTCATCACCGGCGGCACGCCCGCCCTGAACGCGTCGGTGAACGCGTTCGTCTCGGGCTTTGGCCCGACGAGCACGACGTTCATAATCCAGCCTACGAACGGTGCCGCCCTCGACCAGGTCTCGGGGACCCTGAATTCGGGTCCAGTCATTGGACCACTGCAGGGCCAATCCAACTTCGTCTTCCAGTTCGGGTCCGGTGACTTCGTCAAGACCCTCACGATCACGTTCAATGACAACGCCAACACCACCACGACCACGTCCACCTCAACGAGCACGTCGACCTCCACCAGCACCTCGTCGACGTCCACGAGCACCTCGACCAGCACGTCGACCACCACCACGACCGTGGCCCGGGGGCCGGGCAACGGCCCGATCGCGCCACGCCCTGAGGGCGGGCTCGACTCCGGCGCCGGCGCGGACGCCGCCGCGGTGCGGGGCAATGACCGGGTCGACGTGGTCGTGAGCCGCAACGCCACCGTCCAGGAGACCTTCTGGAACGGCTCGTCGTGGTCGTCGTACGCCGACCTGTCGAAGCCGGGCGTCGGCTACAAGAACGACCCCACCATCGTGTCGTGGGCGCCCGGCCGGCTGGACGTGTTCGCTCGCGGCGGGGACGACAAGCTGTGGCAGCGCTTCTCCACCAACGGCGGAACGACGTGGTCGGACTGGATCAAGCCGGTGGGCGACAACGGCACGCTGGCCTCGCCGCCCGACGCCTCCACCCGCGGCCCGAACACCATCGACATCTGGGTGGTCGGCACCGACGGCAACGTGTACCAACTGTGGTGGGACGGCACGACGTGGAACGGCTGGCTCGGCCAAGGGCAGCCGTCGGCGAACATCACCGGCCACCCCACGGCCGTCTCCCGGGACGGCACGCGCGTCGACGTTTTCGTCCGCGGCGCTGACAACCGGCTCTGGCAGAAGACGTGGAGCGGCTTCGACTGGTCGAGTTGGGTGAAGCCCGTCGGCGACGTCGGCACGCTGGCCTCGAGCCCGGACGTCGCGTCGTGGGACGCCAACAACCTGATCGTGTTCATCGTCGGCACCGACCAGCACATGTACGCCCTGCCCTTCGGCACGGGCGGCTGGGGCGCCTACGTGCGGCTGGCGGGAAACTTCGACAACTTCACCGACAACCTGGGGGCGACGTCGCGCGGCGCCAGCCGCTTCGATGCCTTCGGGCGCGGCACGGACGGGGTGCTGTACCAGATCTGGCAGTGACCTGACCCGACCGCTCCCGTCGGGTTAGGTTCGAACACGCGCCCGGCGGGACACAAAAAGACCATGCGCGAGGAGATTTATGGCTGACCGAGAACAGCAGACGAAGCGGGCGCTTTGGGTGGCGCTGGCCCTCGTGGTGGGGTACCTGGCGATCCCCAACCCGGCCAGTGCGGCCTCGTTCACGACGACGATCACCTGCACCGGCGTCAACACCTGCAGCGGCGCCGTGACGAGCGCCGGCACCCCGGCGGGCGGGGCCGGCGTCGCGGCCCAGTTCCTCGGCGGCACGGCGGCGACCGCGAGCGTGTCTGGCGGCATGATCTTCACCGTCACGCCCAGCAGCGGTGCCGCGGTCGACTCGGTTGTGGCCAACCTGAACGTAGGCGGCACGGCGGCGAACTTCGCCACGCCCCCGACCTACGGCTACCAGCTGACGCTCGGCCAGTTCGTGTCGAGCCTCGTGGTGACGTGGAACGACAACGCCAACACGTCGACGTCGTCCACCAGCAGCACGTCCTCGTCGTCGACCAGCTCGACCAGCTCCACCAGCAGCAGCTCGACGTCCTCGACGTCGTCGACCTCGACCACCTCGACGACCACGACCCTTCCCCCTGGCCCGGGCAACGGCCCGATCGCGCCGCGGCCCGAGGGCGGCCTCGACACGGGCGCCGGCGCGGACGCGACCGCGGTGCGGGGTAACGAGCGGGTCGACGTCGTCACCATCCGTAACTCGAGCGTCCAGAGCACGTTCTGGAACGGCTCGTCGTGGTCCAGCTGGGCCGACCTGTCCAAGCCCGGCGTGGGCTACAAGGGCGACCCGACCATCGTGTCGTGGGCGCCCGGCCGCCTCGACGTGTTCGCAAGAGGCGGGGACGACAAGCTGTGGCAGAAGTTCTCGCTCGACGGCGGCACGTCGTGGACCGACTGGATCAAGCCGGTGGGCGACAACGGCACGCTGGCATCGCCGCCCGACGCATCCACCCGTGGCCCCAACACCCTCGACCTCTGGGTCCAGGGCACCGACGGCAACGTCTACCAGCTGTGGTGGGACGGCGTGACGTGGAACGGCTGGCTGAGCCAGGGCAAGCCCACCGCCAACCTCACCGCCGGCAGCCATCCGTCCGCCGTCTCCCGTGACGGCGCGCGCGTCGACGTCTTCGCGCGCGGCGGCGACAACAAGCTGTGGCAGAAGACGTGGAGCGGTTTCGACTGGTCGAGCTGGGTGCAGCCCGTGGCCGACGGCGCTCTGAACTCCAGCCCCGACGCCACGTCCTGGGACACCACCAACCTGGTGGTGTTCATCCTGGGGTCCGACCAGCACATGTACGCCCTGCCCTTCGGCACCGGCGGCTGGGGCGCCTACGTGCGGCTGTCGACGTCCGCCGCCAACTTCACCGACAACCCAGGCGTGACGTCGCGCGGCCCCAGCCGCTTCGACGCCTTCGGCCGCGGCACCGACGGGCTTCTGTACCAGATCTGGCAGTGACGGGTGGCTGAACGCGAGCGACAGTCGAAGCGGGCGCTGTGGGTGGCGTTCGCCCTCGTCGCCGCCTACCTGGTCGTCCCCGACACGGCCGGGGCGAGCGAGTTCACCAGCATCGCCACCTGCGCGGCGCCGCCGGCCACGGTCTGCGATCGGACCGCCAACCCGGAGTCGCCCGCCGGGGACCGGGTGGAGATCACCGGCGTGCTCACGTCGAAGAACCAGGTGTTCGTGGTGAGCAAGGTCGGCAGCCCCACCATCACGTCGGTGGAGGCCGTGTTCAACGACAGCGCCACCCCGGTGCCGCAATCGACCTCCTTCCCCATCACCTTCCTCGACTCCACCAGCACGCACTACGTCAAGACGCTCACGGTGAAGTGGAACGACAACCTCACGAGTACGACGTCGTCCAGCACCTCAACGATCCCGGGCGCCTCGACCAGCTCGACGAGCAGCACGACCTCCTCATCGACGTCATCGACCACCACGACCTCGACGATCGCCCCCGGGCCGGGCAACGGCCCGATCGCGCCCCGGCCTGAGGGAGGCCTCGACAGCCCCGGCGGGGCGGACGCCACCGCGGTGCGGGGGGCCGACCGGGTGGACGTGGTGACGAGCCGCAACGGCAACATCCAGGGCACGACGTGGGACGGCTCGTCGTGGTCCTCCTGGGCCGACCTGTCCAAGCCCATCTTCGGCTACAAGGGCGACCCCACGGTCGTATCGTGGGCGCCCGGCCGCCTCGACGTGTTCGCCCGGGGCGGCGACGACAAGCTGTGGCAGCGCTTCTCCACCAACGGCGGCGCGTCGTGGTCGGACTGGATCAAGCCGGTGGGCGACAACGGCACCCTGGCGTCGCCGCCCGACGCATCGACACGGGGCCCGAACACCCTCGACATCTGGGCCCTCGGCACCGACGGCAACGTCTACCAGCTGTGGTGGGACGGCACGACGTGGAACGGCTGGCTCGGCCAGGGCCGCCCCGCCGGGCCGGGCGTCGCCGGGGGCAGCCACCCCACCGCCATCTCTCGCGACGGCACCCGCGTCGACGTCTTCGTGCGGGGCGGTGACAACAAGCTGTGGCAGCGCACCTGGAGCGGGTTCGACTGGTCGAGCTGGGTGCAACCGGTGGGCGACGCGGGAACATTGAACTCCAGCCCCGACGCCACGTCGTGGGACACCACCAACCTGGTCGTGTTCATCATCGGCACCGACCAACACCTGTACGCGCTGCCGTTCGGCACCGGTGGGTGGGGAACCTACGTGCGCCTGGCGGGCCAGAACGCCAACTTCACCGACAACCCGGGGGCGACCTCGCGCGGCCCCAGCCGCTTCGACGCCTTCGGCCGCGGCACCGACGGGCTGCTGTACCAGATCTGGCAGTGACGCGCTCGGATCTGCCCCCGCGAGGGTAGGTTCGGTTCCATGCCCGTTCGACCGCCGCGCCTCGTCGTCATCGGGGGCGGCCCCGGGGGGAACCAGGCCGCCACCGCTGCCGCCCGCCTCGGCGCCGACGTGACGATCGTCGAGCGCGACGTCATCGGCGGCGCCGCCCACCTGTGGGACTGCATCCCGTCCAAGGCCATGATCGCCACCGGCAACGCCATGTCGTTCATGCACCGTTCGCACGGGATGGGCCTGGGGGAGCTCACCGCCGCCGTCGACGTGGACGCCCTCAAGCGCCGCATCGCCGACATCGAGGAGCACCTCAACCGGTCGGTCGTCGACCTGCTCACCAGCCAGGGCGTCACGATCGTGCGGGGCACGGGCCGCCTCCTCGACGCCCACACCGTCGCGGTCGACACGGGTGGCGCCGGGAACGGCGACGTGCATGTGGAAGCGGACATGATCGTGCTGTCCACCGGCACGCGGCCCCGCATCCCGCCCTGGGCCAAACCCGACGGCGACCGCATCCTCAGCACCCGCCAGGCCTACCCACCATCGGCCATCCCCGAGCACCTCATCGTGGTGGGGTCGGGCGTGACCGGGGTGGAGTTCGTCCACATGTTCCGGTCCTTCGGATCCCGAGTGTCGTTGATCGTGAGCCGCCAGCAGGTCCTGCCCGACCGCGACCCCGAGGTGGCGGCGGCCCTCGAGGAGGACTTCCTCCGGCGCGGTGTCACCCTGCTCAAGGGGGCGCGGGCGGAGGCGATCGAGCGTGAAGGCGAAGGCGTCGCCGTGAAGTGCGACGACGGAAGGGTGGCCCGCGGCAGCCACGCCCTGCTCGCCATCGGGTCGGTGCCGAACTCGGACGGCCTCGGGCTGGAGGCGGCGGGCGTCGAGGTCGACGAGCGCGGCTTCATCCCCATCAGCGACCACTGCCAATCGAACGTCAAGCACATCTACGTCGCCGGCGATCTCTCGGGCAAGGTGCCGCTGTCGTCGGTGGCGGCCATGCAAGGCCGCAAGATCGCCGAGCACGCCATGGGGCTGCACACCCGCCAGCACCGCCACCTCGACTACGACAAGGCTGCGCAGGCCATCTTCACCGAGCCGGAGATCGCCGAGGTGGGCGTGCACGAGGCCGAGGCGTTCGCGCTGGGCCGCAAGATCCGGGTGACCAAGGTGCCCTTCGCCGCCAACGCCAAGGCCCTCGTCAACGACGATCCCCGGGGCTTCGTCAAGATCCTCTCGGACCCCTACACCGGCGTCGTGCTGGGGGGCTCGATCGTGGGGAGCCACGCGGCCGAGCTGATCTCGGTGGTGGCGCTGGCGGTCACCGCCGGCCTCCGCCTGGGCGACCTCATGGACAGCCTCCTCGTCCACCCCACCCTGTCCGAGTCGTTGGCGGACGCGGCCGACTGAGGGCCGCTACTGGGCCGGGTCGGGCTCGGCCGCCGAAGCCGGCGTGATGACGATGAGCACGTCGCCGCCGCCCACGGTGTCACCGGGCCGGACCCGGACCTCGGCGACCGTCCCGGCCACGTCCGCCTCGACCTGGTTCTCCATCTTCATGGCCTCCAGCACGCACACCGGCTGTCCCGCCTCCACCGTGTCGCCCACCGCCACCTGGACGTTGACGATCGTGCCCTGCATCGGCGCCGTGATCTGCCCTGCGCCCCGCGCCCCAGCCGCCTCGGCCCGCCGGCGGGCTCGGGCGGTGGCGGCCGCCGGTCGCGGCCCGCGGGCCGTGTCCGGCTCGTAGACCCGCACCCGGAACCGCCGCCCGTCGACCTCGACGTCGATCTGGCGAGCCGGGCCGGCGGTGGCCGAGCCCGCCGGCTGGTGGGCAAGTTCCGGCGCCGTCGTGGGCGGCGGCGCCGGCGCCAGCGTGCTGAAGTCCACCCGCTCCTCGAGCCAGCGGGTGGAGTGGCGGCCGGCGGCGAAGTCGGGGTGCTCGAGCACGGCCTGGTGGGCGGCGACGTTGGTCACGACGCCGTCGATCACGGTCTCCCCGAGCGCCCGCTGCATCCGCCTCCGGGCCTCCTCCCGGTCGGACCCCCACACGACGATCTTGGCCAGGAGGTTGTCGTAGTGCTGGCTGACGGTGTCGCCCACGCCGATGCCGGCGTCAACCCGCACCCCGAACCCGCCCGGGCGCGAGAAGCGGGAAATGGTCCCCGGCGACGGCAGGAACTTGCCGCCCGTCGGGTCCTCGGCGTTGATCCGGCATTCGATGGCATGACCCCGGCGCTGGATCGACTCCTGGGTGAACGACAGCGGCTCACCGGCCGCCACCCGTAGCTGCTCCTCGACCAGGTCGATCCCCGTCGTCAGCTCGGTGATCGGGTGCTCGACCTGCAGCCGGGTGTTCATCTCCAGGAACCACGCCTCGCCGTCCTGGTACAGAAACTCGACGGTGCCGGCGTTGACGTACCCGGTGGCGCGGGCCACCCGCACCGCGGCCGCACCCATGCGCTGGCGCACGTCGTCGGGGAGGCCGGGCGACGGCGTCTCCTCGATGAGCTTCTGGTGGCGGCGCTGCACCGAGCAGTCCCGCTCCCCCAGCCAGACGGCGTTCCCGTGCGTGTCGGCGAAGATCTGGACCTCGACGTGGCGGGGCCACGTCAGGTACTTCTCGACGTACAGCTCGGGCCGCCCGAACGACGACTGGGCCTCCCGCCGGCAAGCGTCGAAGGCGGCCGGCGCGGTCGCGGCGTCGTTGACCACCCGCATGCCCCGGCCGCCGCCGCCGAAGGCGGCCTTGATGGCGAGGGGCCAGCCGTGGGCTGCGCCGAAGGCGATCACGTCGTCGGCCGACTCGGCCGCGTCGAGGGAGCCCGGCACCGGGTCGACGCCGGCCTCGATGGCCTTGCGACGGGACATGATCTTCTCGCCCATGGCCTCCATCGCCTCGGGCGGCGGACCGATGAAGGTCACGCCCTCAGCCGCGATGGCCCGGGCGAAGTCGGCGTTCTCGGAGAAGAAGCCGTAGCCGGGGTGGACGGCGTCGGCGCCGCTGCGGCGGGCGGCGTCGAGGATCGCCTCGGTGTTCAGGTAGCTTTCGGCCGCGGTGTGGCCGCCGATGGCGTACGCCTCGTCGGCGATCCGGACGTGCAGCGACCGGTGGTCAAGATCGGAGTAGACGGCGACGGTGCGGATCCCGAGGTCCTGGCACGTGCGCATGACGCGCACGGCGATCTCTCCGCGGTTGGCGACCAGCACCTTCTCGAACATGGGGGCCATATGGTGGCAGGCGTGGGCATGACCGATGTGCGTTGGTTCGCAGAGGTTGACTCGACCAACCGGGTGGCGGCCGCGATGGCCGTTCCTGGCCTCGTGGTCGTGGCCGATCACCAGACCGCGGGACGGGGCCGCTTCGACCGTCGGTGGGAGGCGCCTGCGGGCTCGTCGCTGCTCGTGTCGGTGGTCGTGGCGGACCCGTTCCCGACCGTGGTGGTGGCGTTGGCGGCGGCCGGAGCGTGTGAGGACGTCGCCGGCGTGGCGCCCGACCTGAAGTGGCCAAACGACCTGATCGTGGGCGAGCGCAAGCTGGGCGGGATCCTGGGCGAGTCAGCGGCTGGTCACCACGTGGTCGGTCTCGGGTTGAACGTCAACTGGCAACCGGAAACCCCGCCGGACGGCGGCGTAGCGCTGGACGAGGTGGTGGGGCAGCCGGTCGACCGGTTCGCCCTGCTGGCCGGCTTTCTGCGCCATCTCGCCACGCCCCCGACCGACGTGCTCGACGCCTACCGGCGGCGCTGCGCCACCCTCGGCCGCCGGGTGCGGGTCGAGATCGGGGGCGAGGTGGTCGAAAGCACGGCGGTCGGCATCTCAGCCGAGGGGCATCTGCTGTTGGAGGGCGGCTGGGCCATCGCCGCCGGCGACGTCACGCACGTGCGGCCGGCCACGTGACCGACGTGCTGAACGGCTGGATCGGGACGGCGACCTGGGAGGAGTCGCGCTCCTACTTGCAGGCCCACGGGGCGGTGCTGCTCACCGACTCGACCGAGGCAGCGCTGGCCGGGCTCGTGGGCGCCAACCCCGGCGCCGAGGTGCTGGCGCTGCACCTGGAGCTGCTGCGGGCGGCCCGCGCCCGCGGGGTGGACGCACCGTACGAGGCCCTGGCGACGGCAGCCCGGCAGCACGCCCTGGCCGAGCGGCTCTTCGCCTGGGTCGGCACCCAGTCGTGGGAGGAGGCCCGAAGCTTCCTCGACGAGCACG
>JAHFUQ010000252.1 GCA_023265045.1 Acidimicrobiia bacterium | reverse complement strand
CATGGAGTCGACGGAGGCGGTGCTGTGCCACGGCTCGCCGGTTCCCGTTCAGCTGGTCGCCCGCAAGCTGCTGGTCGGCGACATCTTGGGCGCGGTTCCCGACGAGACGCCGATGGTGCCGCTCGCCCGCGACCTGGCCCGGGCCCAGAAGCGGCTGCGGCTCAAGCCGTCGGCCGCGACCCAGACCATCGAGCTGGACCTGCGCACCGAGTCCCACCTCGAGCGCAGCAAGCTGTTCCAGCGCCTGCTGCTCGTCGGCGTGCCCTGGGCCCAACCGTCCGAGACGGGCCGCACCAAGGGGACGTTCAAGGAGGCGTGGGCCCTCGAGTGGTACCCCGAACTCGAAGTGGCGCTGATCGAGGCCTCCACCCACGGGACGACCATCGAGTCGGCTGCGACCTCGGTGGTGGCCGAGCGGGCGGAAGCGGGCGACATCGCCGAGCTGAGCCGGCTCGTCGACGCCTCGCTGCTGGCCGACCTGCCCGCCGCCCTCCGCTCGGTCCTGGCCGTGCTCGACGAACGGGCGGCCCGCCAACACGACACCGCCATCCTGATGGCCGCCATCGAGCCGCTGGCCCGGGCCCGGCGCTACAGCAACGTGCGCAAGGTCGACAGCGAGACCGTCCACCGCGTGCTGGCGGGGATCGTCGTCCGGGTCGCCGTCGGGCTCCCGGCCGCGTGCGCGTCCCTCGACGACCTGGCGGCCGCGGCCATGCGCCACCACGTGGACGGTGCCCACCGCGGCATCGCCCTGGTCGACGACCCCGGACTGCGAACGGCGTGGACCGCCGCGCTGGTGGCCGTCGCCCGCCAGGAGAGCGTCCACGGCCTGGTGGCGGGACGGATCGTGCGCCTCCTCTTCGACGGCGGCCAGATCGCGCTCGACGAGCTGACCCGCCGGTTCTCGGTCACCTTGTCCCCGGCCGAGGATGCCAACCGGGCCGCGGCCTGGCTTGAGGGGTTCCTGTCCGACGACGCCGTCCTGCTCCTGCACGAGCCCGACCTGCTGCGGGCCATCGACGGCTGGGTGACGGCCGTGCCCACCGACGTGTTCGACGACCTGCTGCCGCTGATGCGGCGCACGTTCTCCCGGTTCCAGCCGGCCGAGCGGCGCCTCATCGGCGAACAGGTCCGCCGCATGGGCCGGAGCGAGCCGGCCCGGCCCGGCACCACCGACGGCGACGACCTCGACCACGAACGGGCGGCGCGCGTCCTGCCCCGCATCTTGGCGTTGCTCGGCCGATGACGGCGGTGGAGGACAGCCCGGAACGGCTCCGGCGGTGGCGCCTGCTGCTCGGCTCGGCCGACGACGCGCCCGGCGCGGGCATGCTCGCCGGCCTCGACGGCTCGCGCGACGCCACCCTCGAAGCGCTCTACGGCGAGGACGCCGAGCGTAGGGGCGGCCTGGGGCGCTCCTCGCCCCGGGTGGCGCGCTGGCTGGGCGACATCCGGACGTACTTCCCGACGAGCGTCGTGCAGGTCATGCAGCGCGATGCGATGGACCGCCTCGGCCTGCGCGAGCTGCTCCTCGAACCGGAGCTGCTCGAGTCGGTGCAGCCCGACATCCACCTGGTGGGCACGCTGCTCGCCCTCAACCACGCCATCCCGGAGCGGTCGCGCGAGTCGGCGCGCGCCGTCGTCCGCCAGGTCGTCGAGGAGTTGGAGCGGCGGCTGGCCCAGAAGACGCGCCAGGCCGTGCGGGGCGCCCTGCACCGGGCCGCCCGCACCCGCCGGCCCCGGCTTGGGGACATCGACTGGAACCGCACGATCCTCGCCAACCTGCGCCACTACCAGCCCGAGCACCGCACGGTGATCCCCGAGAAGCTGATCGGCTACGGGCGCCACCTCCCCGAGGTCACGCGCGAGATCGTCCTGTGCATCGACCAGAGCGGGTCGATGGCCTCGTCGGTGGTCTACGCCGGCGTCTTCGGCTCGGTGCTGGCCAGCATCCGCTCGATCCGCACCCGGGTCATCGCCTTCGACACCGCCGTCGTCGACCTCACCGAGGAGCTGCACGACCCGGTGGACGTGCTGTTCGGCGTCCAACTCGGTGGCGGCACCGACATCAACGTCGCCCTGCAGTACTGCGAGACGGTGATCGAGCGGCCGCGCGACACGATCCTCGTCCTCTTGAGCGACCTCTTCGACGGCGGCGAGTGGGAGTCCACGCTGGCGCGCGCCCGGGCCCTCGTCGAGGGCGGCGTCCAGATGGTCGCCCTCCTCGCCCTCAGCGACGACGGCGCCCCGACGTTCGCCCACGAGAACGCGGCCGCCCTCGCCGACCTGGGCGTCCCCGCCTTCGCCTGCACCCCCGACCAGTTCCCCGACCTCATGGCCGCCGCCATCGAACGCCGCTCCCTGGCCGAGTGGGCGGCGACGAACGAGCTCACCGCTTCGTAGCGGCCCTCGCCCCTCGGCTTGGGTGCGGTCAGCGGCCGCCGAGGATGTTGCCGAACGCACCGCCGCCGGCGCCGCCCGTCTGGCCCGGCATGATGCTCTTCATCCACGCTTCGAGGGCGGACGGGTTGCGGCTCTGGGTCAGGACCCAGCCCGGTCCGGTGAAATCGAAGACGAAGCCCTCGCCCGTCTTCAAGGTCTGGATCATGCCGCTCGCCACCTTGCGCAGGCTGTTCTGGATGGTCGGTTCGAAGGCGACGACATGGCCGGTGTCGATCGTCACCGTCTCCCCCGCCTCCAGCTCGACGGTGTCCATGGCGCCGTAGCACGCGATGACGACGGAGCCGTCGCCCGACGCCCGCACGAGGAAGCCGCCCTCCCCGCCGAAGAGGTTCCGGAAGCCACCCCACTTGGTGTCGAGCTGGATCCCGGCCGACGACGCGAGCCAGCACCCCTTGGTGATCGACAGGGCGTCGCCGCCCGAGATCGTCGCCACCATGATGTCGCCCGCCAGGTGGTGGGCCACGTCGATCCACCCGCCCTTGCCGGGCGCCGTGAAGGTGGAGATGAACAGGCTCTCGCCGCCGAGG
>JAHFUQ010000113.1 GCA_023265045.1 Acidimicrobiia bacterium | reverse complement strand
CCCGCCAACGCTGGTCGATGATGGAGAGCATCACCCGGCGCTCGATCTCGCGCATGATCTCGTCGCCGAGGTTCTCCTCGCGCGACTCGTAGTAGCCCACGGCCTCGGCCAGCAGGCTGTCGTGCACGGCCTCGGGGTTGGCCGCCTCCTCCAACTCCTCGGCGGTGAACTTGGTCGGGAAGTAGTTCAGGACCTCGTGGACGAGGCCGGCTGCGTCCCAGTCCTCGTGGAAGTTGGTCGGGCAGAACGTCGAGACGACCCGGCTGAGGGTCTGGTCGAGGGTCTGCATGGCCTCCTCGCGCAGGTTGGCCCCGTCGAGGATGGCCTGGCGGCGCCGGTACACGACCTTGCGCTGCTGGTTCATGACCTCGTCGTACTTGAGGACGTCCTTGCGGCGCTCGGCGTTGCGGCCTTCGACGGTGGCCTGCGCCTTTTCGATGGCCTTGGTGACCATCTTGGCCTCGATGGGCACGTCGTCGGGCAGCGTCTTGCCCATGACCCAGTTCATGAGGCCGGTGGCGAACAGCCGCATGAGGTCGTCTTCCAGGGACAGGTAGAACCGGCTCTCGCCCGGGTCGCCCTGGCGCCCGGCGCGGCCCCGCAGCTGGTTGTCGATGCGGCGGCTCTCGTGGCGCTCGGTGCCGAGCACGTAGAGCCCGCCGATCTCGCGGATCTTCTCGCCCTCGGCCTGGCACTCGGGCGTGTACTGCTCCATCAGCTCCTTGACGCGCGCCTCGCCCTCCTCCGACTCGAGGATGAGCCCCTCGGCCAGGGCGTCGAGCTTGGCCAGGCCCTCGGGGTAGCCGCCCAGGATGATGTCGACGCCTCGACCGGCCATGTTGGTGGCCACCGTGACGGTGTGCAGGCGGCCGGCCTGGGCCACGATCACGGCCTCCCGCTCGTGGTGCTTGGCGTTGAGGACCGAGTGCGGGATCCCCCGCTTGTCGAGCAGGCGGCTCAACCGCTCGGACTTCTCCACCGACACGGTGCCCACCAGCACGGGCTGGCCCTTCTCGTAGCGCTCGACGATGTCGTCGGCCACCGCCCCGAACTTGGCCTCCTCGTTCTTGTAGACGAGGTCGGGCTGGTCGTCACGCACCATGTCCCGGTTCGTGGGGATGGGCACGACCGGCAGGTCGTAGGTATGGGCGAACTCGCCCGCCTCCGTCTGGGCCGTCCCCGTCATGCCCGACAACTTCTCGTACATGCGGAAGTAGTTCTGCAGGGTGATGGTGGCCAGCGTCTGGTTCTCGTGCTTGATCCGCTGGCGCTCCTTGGCCTCGACGGCCTGGTGCAGGCCCTCCGACCAGCGCCGGCCCTCCAAGATCCGCCCCGTGAACTCGTCGACGATCTTGACCTCGCCGTTGCGCACCACGTAGTCGACGTCGCGCTTGTACAGCTCCTTGGCCCGCAGGGCGGCCTGGAGGTGGTGGACGTAGTTGGACGACAGCTCGTCGTAGATGTTCTCCACGCCGAGCGCCCGCTCCACCTTCTCGATCCCCGCCTCCAGGGGGACGACGGCGCGCTTCTCCTCGTCGACCTCGTAGTCCTCGTCGCGCTGGAGGGTGCGGACGATCGAAGCGAACTTGTAGTAGAGCGCCGCCGCATCGGACACCATGCCGCTGATGATGAGGGGCGTGCGGGCCTCGTCGATGAGGATGGAGTCGACCTCGTCGACGATGGCGTACACGTGCCCGCGCTGCACCATCTGCTCGCGGGACATGGCCATGTTGTCGCGGAGGTAGTCGAAGCCGAACTCGTTGTTGGTGCCGTAGGTGATGTCGCAGGCGTACTGCTGGCGCTTGACCTCGGGGTTGTCGATCTCGGACAGCACCAGCCCCACGTCGAGGCCCATCCACCGGTGGATCCGCCCCATCCATTCCGAGTCGCGCTTGGCCAGGTAGTCGTTGACGGTGATGACGTGCATGCCCCGGCCGCTGAGGCCGTTGAGGTAAGCGGCGAGGGTGGAGACGAGGGTCTTGCCTTCACCGGTCTTCATCTCGGCGATCCAGCCGAAGTGCAGCGCCGCGCCCCCCATGAGCTGGACGTCGAAGTGCCGCTGGCCGATCACCCGGCGGGCGGCCTCGCGGGTGGCGGCAAACGACTCGAGCAGCAAGTCGTTGAGGCCTTCGTTGAGGGCGTCGCCCTCGAGGCCGTGCAGGCGCTCGCGGAACTCGACGGTCTTGTGGCGGAGGTCGTCGTCGGACAAAGCCTGGAACTCGGGCTCGAGGGCGTTGATGTCGGGCACGAGCGTCTGGAGGGCCTTCTGTTTCTTGCCCTCTCCCGCACGTAGCACCTTGGTCAAGATCGACATGCCGACGAGTCTACCGGCGGGTCCCGCCGAGACGACCGGCACTTGTCGCGTGCAAGACTCGTCCCCGGTGGACGTCAACGTCGGGGTGATCGGCTACGGCTACTGGGGCCCCAACCTGGTCCGGAACTTCGCCGAGACCGAGGGCGCGGGCGCGCTCTGGTGCGCCGAGAGCCAGCCCGACCGCCGCGCCCTGGCCCAGAGGCGCCACCCGTGCGCCACCGTCGTCGAGGACGCCCAGCTCATCATGGAGGACCCGGCGGTCGACGCGGTGGTCATCGCCACGCCCGTTTCGACCCATTTCACGCTCGCCGAGCAGGCCCTGCGCAACGGCAAGCACGTCCTCATCTCCAAGCCCATGGCGCAGACGGCGGCCGAATGCCAACAGCTGATCGACCTGGCCCAGCAGAACGACCTGGTGCTCATGGTGGACCACACGTACATCTACACGGGCGCCGTCCGCCGTATCAAAGAGCTCCTCACCACGGCCGAGCTGGGCGACCTCTACTACTTCGACTCGGTCCGGGTGAACCTCGGCCTGTTCCAACACGACGTGGACGTCATCTGGGACCTGGCCCCCCACGACCTTTCGATCCTGGCCCACCTCGTGCCCGACATGCCGCGGGAGATCGCGGCGACGGGCGCCGACCACACCGGCAGCGGGCACGTCGATGTCGCCTACCTCACCCTCCACTACGAGAACAGCTTCCTGGCCCACTGCCACCTCAACTGGCTGTCGCCGGTGAAGGTGCGGCGGGTCCTGGTCGGCGGCAGCCGCCGCATGCTGGTCTACGACGATATGGAGCCGAGCGAGAAGGTCCGGGTCTACGACCGCGGCTTCCAGGTGACGACCCGGGAGGGCATGTACAACACCCTCGTCGACTACCGCACGGGCGACATGTGGGCGCCCAAGATCGAGACCCGGGAGGCGTTGACCCTTGAGGTGGCCCACTTCATAGAGTGCGTGCGCTTCCGGAAGGCGCCGCTGTCGGGGGGCGCAACCGGGCTGGCGGTGGTGAGGCTCCTGGAGGCCGCCAGCGCGTCGCTGAAGGCGGGCGGGCAACGGGTGGCGGTATAGACCCCGAGCTGTCACATATCGCCGGCGACGTCACCCTCGGCGAGGGCGTCCAGATCCATCGCTTCGTGAACCTGTACGGCTGCGCCATCGGCGACGGGACCCGCATCGGGGCCTTCGTCGAGATCCAGCGCGGGGCCCGCGTCGGCCGCAACTGCAAGGTGTCGAGCCACACCTTCGTCTGCGAGGGTGTGACGATCGAGGACGAGTGCTTCATCGGCCACCACGTGGTGTTCGTCAACGACCGCTACCCGTCGGCGGCGGACAGCAGCGGCGCCTTGCTGGGGCCGGGAGACTGGGCGCTGGAGAAGACGTTGGTGCGCCGGCGGGCGTCGATCGGCAGCGGGGCGGTGATCCTCGCCGGCGTGATCATCGGCGAGGGCGCCCTGGTCGGCGCCGGCAGCGTGGTGACGCACGACGTCCCGCCCGGCACCGTCGTCGTCGGCAACCCCGCCCGGGTCCTGCGCGAGCGCTGAGCGAGCTTGCGAGCGAACCAGTGGCACAGAGCGAGCTTGCGAGCGAACCAATGACACAGCAGCCCTCGATCCTCGTCATCCTCCCGATGTTCAACGAGGAGGAGCACGTCGGCCAGCTCCTCGCCGACTTCAAGCCGGTCGTGGAGCAGGAACTCGTCGCCGAGGTGGTCGTCGTCGACGACGGCTCGACGGACGCCACGCCCGCCATCCTGGCCGAGGCCGGCCACTGCACCGTGGTCACCCACCCCACGAACCGAGGCTGCGGCGACGCCATCCGCTCCGGGTACCGCCACGCCCTGAGCTTCGGGTACGACGTCTGCGTGATCATGGCCGGCAACGGCAAGGACGACCCGGCCGAGATCGAGCGGGTCGTGGCGCCCATCCTCGCCGGCGACGCCGACTACGTCCAGGGATCCCGCTACCTGCCCGGCGGCCGCAGCGAGAACCTGCCCCGCCACCGCAACGTCGCCATCCGCCTGTTCACCTGGACGTTCTCGCTCGCCCTGCACCGGCGGTTCACCGACTGCACGAACGGCTTCCGCGCCTACCGCACGGCGGTCCTGCGCGACGAGCGCATCGGCTGGGACCAGGACTGGCTCGGCCCCGGCTACGAACTCGAGTACTACATGCACTACCGGGTGGCGCAACTGGGGTACCGGGTGCAGGAGGTGCCCGTGTCGAAGGTGTACCGCCAGGCGCGGGCCGCGTCCCACACGAAGGTGCGGCCGCGCGACTGGCTCACGATCCTGCGGCCCCTGGTCTACCTGCGCCTCGGGCTGAAGCGCTAGTGCCGGTGCGCGTCCCGCAGTTCGACCTGGTGGCGCAGTACGACGCCCTGCGCGACGAGGTCCTCGCCGCCATCGAGGGCGTCTGCGCCCGAGCCGCCTTCAGCTCGGGACCAGAAGTCGCCCGCTTCGAGGCAGAGTTCGCGGCCTACTGCGGCGCGGCGCACTGCGTAGCGCTGAACTCGGGCACCAGCGCCCTGCACCTCGCGCTCCTAGCCTCCGGGGTGGGGCCCGGCGACGAGGTCGTCACCGCCCCCAACACGTTCACCGCCACGGCCGAGGCCATTGCCTACACCGGCGCCCGGCCGGTGTTCGCCGATGTCGACCCCGCCACCGCCAACCTGGACCCCGCGAGCGCCGAGGCGGCCATCACCGAGCGCACCAAGGCGATCGTGCCCGTCCACCTGTACGGCCGCCCCGCGGCGATCGGCGAGTACGGGATCCCGGTCGTCGAGGACGCGTGCCAGGCCCACGGGGCGGGCGGGGTCGGGCGCTCGGGGGCCGCCGCGGCCTACAGCTTCTACCCGTCCAAGAACCTCGGGGCCTATGGCGAGGGCGGGGCCCTCACCACCGACGACGAAGCGGTCGCCTCCTTCGCCCGAGCCATGCGCGACCACGGCCGCGGCGTCGGACAGGTCGGCTTCAACTACCGCATGGACGGCGTCCAGGCGGCCGTGCTGCGGGTGAAGCTCGCGCGCCTCGACGGGTGGAACGCCCGGCGGCGCGAGCTGGCCCGGATCTACCGCGAGGGCCTGGCCTCGGTCCCGGTGGACCTTCCGACCGACGACGCTGCCGCGCCGTGCGTTTACCACCAGTTCGTCATCTGGGTCGACGACCGCGACGAGGTCCGCCGGGAGCTGGCCGAGCGGGGGGTCGGCACCGCGGTCCACTACCCCGCGCCGCTCCACCTGGACCAGGCCTACGCGCACCTGTGTTACCGCGAAGGCGACTTCCCCCGCGCCGAGCGCGCCTGTCGCCGGGCGGTGAGCCTGCCCATGTTCCCCGAGCTGTCCGACGAGCAGGCCGCGTACGTGGTGCAGGCCCTCCGGGACGTGCTCAGGGCGACCTGAGGCCCTCGGGCGCCTTCCACAGCACCCACTTCGCGTTCTCCCAGACCTTGGTGAGGTGGCGCTCCGCGCCTTGGGCGTCGGTCAACGGGGTCTGGACGTAGGCGCTGTCGCGCTGCATGGCGTACCAGTCGCTGCGGGGCAGCATCAGGTCGAGGTCGGACCCCTGCACCGACCGCCGATCGGTGTACAGCGTCATCGCCCGGGCCCGGAAGAACAGGATCACGTCGTCCGGGCTGGTGCGCTCGCGCACCGCCGCGAACATCTCCTTGGCGTTGGCCTCCGCGGGGCCGTCCACGACGTAGTGGTAGTGGTTGTGGTAGTCGATGGCGTGGGCGAGGTCGTCGCCGTTCGCCTTGACCAGCACCAGCAGGCCGATCGCGGGGGCGACGGCGGCGAAGCGCACCACGGCCCGGCTGTTCCAGGCCGACAGGCGCACCACCGACGGCAGCGCCTGGTACGCGAAGTAGCCCAGCAGCGGCGTGATGGTGAACAGGTACCGCGGCTCCTGGTAGGGCGACACCAGCATGATGTAGGACGCCGCGCACAGGTAGGCGGCCAGGCTGGCGTCCTGCTCGAAGCGCCAGACCAGGCGCCCGAGCAGGCCGACGGCGGCGAAGAGCAGGAGGAGCACGAGCGCCTTGTTCGCGGCCGTCGCGCTGTGGAAGAGCTGGGCCGGGGCACCCGGGTCCTTGAGCCCGATCTCCTCCGACAGCCAGTCCTTGTAGAACGGGAAGTGTCGCGTCGCGTTGTGCCAGCCCGTGCCCGGCAGTTCGGGGAACAGGTAACCGGGCAGGAGCACGAAGAAGGCGAGCGCCGTCGCCCCAAAGGCCGCGTACGGCAGCGCAAGCTTCTTCCAGTTGATCGCCCGCAACGCCTTCGCCGAGCGCGCCCGGAGCGCCTCGCGGCCCAGGACGGCGACGTGGAGGGCGACGAGGGCGGGGAGCAGCGCCATACCCTCCCGGCGGACGTTGAAGGCGTAGGCGATCAGGAAGCCGAGCAGGAGGAGCCGCCAGGAGCGGGCCTCGAGCATCCCCTCCTCCCTGCATCGGTCCATCCACCACAGGCTCACGAACACCAGGCACAGGAAGGGCAGGTCGGACAGGACGGTGTCGGTGAAGTGGACGAACGCGGGCGAGAGCCCCACCAGCAGGACGATGGCCAGGGTGGCGTACAGCGGCGCCCGCCGGCGCACGATGGCGTAGAAGGCCACGAGGAAGCCGCCCAGCGCCAGGACTTCGAGGAACTTGAGGGCGCCGTAGTTCAGGCCGAACACCCGGTAGACGGGGGCGATGATCAGGGGCCAGCCCCAGGGATAGGTGTATGGGCTGAAGGTCGTCCACCCGGAGTGGGTCACGTTGTAGCGGTTGGCGTTGAAGACCTCGGTGACGTGGCCGGTGGCCAGGCCCTTGGCCTGGCGGACGTACAACGCCCAGTCGTCGCCCCACTCGATCCCGCCGAAATGGTCGTGCACGGCGATGGCGCCGATCACGGCCACCAACACGGCGGGCAGGACGAACCGCGCCCCCACCGACCACGCGCGCGAACCCAGCACCCGCGTGGCCCACGACGCCGGCTCGGCCGCCGGCTCGGCGGCGGCCGGCTCCCCCGGTGACCCCCGCCGGGCGAACCGGCGGACCAAGCCGGCGAGCCACGCGAAGTCGACGACATCCCGGTCGACCTCCGTCGATGCGTCACGGTCGCGGTCGACCTTCGTCGATGCGTCAGGGTCCCCCTCGGGGGAGGGCCGCCGCTCCTCTTCCTGTCGGACCACCCCGCCATTCTGTCGGCCAGAATGACGCGGTGGTAGACGTCGCCGCCGACCCGCCCGCCGCGACCGCCGCGCCGCCCGCGCCCAAGCGCTCCGCATCCGACGATGTCGACGTCACCCGGCTCGTCGAGTGGGCCCGCCGGCGGGACCCGGCGCGGTGGGCGTTGGCCGGCATCGTCGTCGTCTGGTCGCTGACCTTCTTCTTCCTGTGCAAGCTTCGCCACGACCGGTTCGGGACCTTTTCGTTCGACCTCGGGATCTACGACCAGGGCGTCTGGCTGCTGTCGCGGTTCAAGGACCCGTTCGTGACGGTGCGGGGGCTCAACCTGTTCGGCCACCACATGAACCTCATCCTCCTGTTCATCGCGCCCTTCTACCGGCTCGGCGGCGGGACCGAGCTGCTCCTGCTCGTCCAGATCGTGTCGCAGGCGCTGGGCGCGGTGGCGGTGTTCCTGCTGGCGAGGGACCGCCTGGCCGACCGCTGGCTCGCCGTCGCCATGGCCGCCGTCCTGCTCCTCAACCCCACCTACCAGTTCCTAACCTGGGAGTACTTCCACCCCGACGCGGTCGCGATCGGGCCCGTCCTGTTCGCCTACTGGGCGGCCCGCTCACGGCGGTGGCGCTGGTTCGCAGTCGCGGTGGTCGTGGCCCTGTTGTGCAAAGAGGACGTCGCCCTCGTCGTCGCGGCGCTGGGCTTGCTCGTCGCGGCCCGCTCCAGCGTCCGCATCGGCGTGATCACCGCCACCGTCTCGGCCGCGTGGTACCTCGCCGCCACCCGCCTGCTCATGCCCGCCGCGCTCGGCGGCCTCAGCCCGTTCTACGACCAGTTCTTCGGCGAGCTCGGATCGAACGCCGGCGAAGTGGTGCGCAACACCCTGTCGCACCCGGGCAAGGCGCTCACCCTCGCGACCGAGAACGACCGCATGAGCTACTACCGGATGATGTTCGCGCCGTACGCGTTCCTCCCCTTCTTGTCCCTCTCCAGCTTTGTCATCGCACTGCCCATCCTGGCCGTGAACGCGCTGGCGACGTTCCCCTACACACGGGACTACCGCTACCACTACAGCTCGATGATCGTCGCCGCCCTGACGGTCGCCACGGTCGAGGCGATCGCCCGCGTCGGGCGCACGGCGAGCCTGCGACGGTTCCTCGTGGGGCTGGTCGTCGTGACGTCGTTCGGCGCGTCGGTGGCGTGGGGGCCGTCACCGGTCGGCATCAAGTTCCGGACCGGCTACTGGCCCCTGTCCCCGAACCCCCGGACCGCGTCGATGTCGGCCGCGGTCAAGATCATCCCGAAGAACGCCTCCGTGTCGGCCATCTTCTCGCTCACGCCCCACCTCACCCACCGGACCCGGATCTACGACTTCCCCGAGCCGTGGGAGCACGTGAACTGGGGGGTGAATGGCGAGCACCTGCCCAATCCCAACGTCGTCGAGTGGATCGCAGTCGACATGACCGCGTTGTCCGAGGCCGACCACCAGCTCCTCGCCCGCCTGCAGGAAGGGCAGTTCGAGACCCGGCTCGACCAGGACGGGATCCTCGTGCTCCAGCGGGTCCGGGCCGGTCCCTAGCCAGGGCCCGGCGGTCGGGGCCGTCAGCTGTCGAGGAGCCGGCCCTCCATGGCCACGATGGCCGCTTCGATGCGCGACCGCAGCTGCAGCTTCACCAGGATGTTGGCCACGTGGTTGCGCACCGCCGCGGTGGAGACGCTGAGCTCGGCCGCGATCTCCTCGTTGGCCATGCCCGTCGCCACCCGCTTAAGGACCTCGAGCTCGGTGGGCGACAGGCTCGGGTTCCCCTCGACCTCGGCCACCTGGGCGCGTCGGGCCAGCGACCCGAACTCGGTGATCAGCTTGGCGGCCATCGACGGCGAGATCAGGCTGTGGCCCTGCACGACGGCGCGCACTGCGTCGGCCACCTCCTCGATGGAGACTTCCTTGAGGAGGTAGCCGTTCGCGCCGGCCTTGACCGCGTCGAAGAGGTCGTCCTCCTCGTCGCTCACCGTCAGCATGATGATGCGGGTAGACGGGAAGGCGCTGCGGATGGCGCGCGTCGCCTCGATGCCGTTCATGGTCGGCATGCGCACGTCCATGAGCACCACGTCGGGCGCCTGTTCCTCGACCCTGGCCACCGCCTCGGCGCCGTTGGCCGCCTCGGCGACCACCTCCATCCCGTCCTCGGCCTCGAGCACCATGCGCAGCCCGCGCCGGAACCGCTCGTGGTCGTCGGCGATGAGGACCCTGATGGTCTCCGGCATGGTCCGGGTGGTCGCTCAGGTCGCGTCGATGAGGCCGACGTCGCCGTCGTTGCGCCGGTAGACGACCGCGGCGGCTCCGGTGTCGGCGTTGCTGAAGAAGTAGAAGGTGTGGCCCAACATCTCCATTTGCATCGACGCTTCCTCGGGCGTCATGGGCTTGAGGTCGAACTGTTTCGCCTTCACGATCCGTCCCGACCCAGGCGCTTCTTCGCCATCGTCGCTCGCCCCGTCGGCGAGGACGTCGGCGAGCCCGTCAGCCTGGTCGGCGGAGTCTACCGGCTGGCGCTTGTGATGGCCCTTGCGGCTCTGGCGACTCTTGACCTTCTCCACCTGGTGCGCCAGCTTGTCGACGACCCGGTCGACGGCCGTGAAGGGGTCGCCCGCGGCCGCTTTGGCCCGCAGGATCTGGCCGTGACCGCGAAGGGTGATCTCGCACACCTCCTTCTCGCTGATGCGCGGGTTGCGCTCCTCGAGGAAGTGGACCTCGGCCTCGTCCCACCCTTCGAGATGACGGGCCAGGCGCGTGACCTTGTCCTCGGCCGCGCTGCGCAGCCGCTCGGGGACTTCCATGTGACGACCGCGGATGGTGAACTCCATGCTTACGTCCCCCGTTTCTGGTCCTCATTTCGGGCCGCGTGCGGCTGACCTGGTCTTTGCCCCCACACTCGCCTGCTGGGAAGCTAGCGCCCTCGCCCGTGGCGGGTTGCCCCCACACAGGCGCGTTGAACGTTTCCCTTCCTCTCCCGCCGACGCCCGCCGATCGGGCCCGGCCGGGCAGGACTTACCTCTAAGCCGCACCATGATCAGCAACCACGGGTTGCCTTACGTGGGTCGTTTTGCCTACGGCTGGCCTCGACTTTCAACCACAGACCCGCACGCTGCCATACCTGAGTTTACGCGTCGCGGAAGCGTTCGAGCGGCGCTAACGACGAGGACTTCGGCGGCGCCGGCTTCGCGCAGGACCGTGGCGGCGGCGCTGACGGTCGCGCCCGTGGTCACCACATCGTCGACCAGTAGGACGCGCCTGGCCGGCGACCGGCTCCGGGCGGTGAGGAGCGGGCCTCGCCGGCGCTCGGCCAGCGAACGCCCCGTCTGCGCCGGACCCGGGAGCCGGCGAAGGAGGCGACGCGCCGGGCGGCGCAGCCGCCGGGCGACCGCCTTGGCCAGCAGCTCGGCGTGGTCAAAGCCGCGCTGGCGCCGGCGGGTTGCGGTGGTGGGCGCCCACGTGACCACGTCCACATCGCCGCGGTCCACCAGCCGCGCCATGCCCTCCGCCAGGTACGCCAACGACGACCGGGCGTTGCGGTACTTGAGGCGTGCGACCACCTCCCGCCCCGCACCCGAGTAGTCGAGCAGGGCGACGCACCGATCGACGCCCAACGGCGCCGGCAAGCGCCGCGCCGGGCGCAGTTCGGCGCGACAGCGCTCGCACGGCGCCGGGCCGGTACGGCCACACACGGGGCACGCACGCGGCAGCAGCATCACGCCGCCAACACCCGCGCCACCAGCGCCGTCACGTCGCTGGCGCGATCGACGACGTCGGCCCACGTGAACCGCAACACCGTCCACCCCATGAGAACCAAGGCGTTCTGCCGGGCGCGGTCCCGCTGGAAAGCCGCCGGCCCCTCGTGCGACTCCTGGCCGTCGAGTTCGACGCACAGGCGCCGGTCGGGGTAGGCGAAGTCGAGGAAGTACCGCTCGCCGCCGATCCGCACCTCGTGCTGGCGCACCGGCT